>JBEPTW010000001.1:0-88859 GCA_041691855.1 Verrucomicrobiota bacterium
ATTCCTTGCGGGCTGAGCTGTACGGCGTCAGCGCCAGGATTTCCGGGCGGATCAGGGAGAGGACGGGATCGGAATTCATTTTGGGCGGCGGGATGATGCCGGCTTCGGTGAGACCAGACCGGGGTCAGCGCCCCCGGATACAGTGGAGGAATCCAAACGCACACGCACGGCGCGTTGGTGAGCGGCGAGGCCTTCGGCGAGCGCGAGACGCTCGACGACGGGGCCGAGTTTTTTCAAACCGGCGATGCTCGCGGTTTGGACGGTCATCGTGCGCGAAAAATCGGAAAGTCCGAGCCCGGAACAAGCGCGGGCCCAGCCGTAGGTTGGCAAAACGTGATTGGTCCCGCTGGCATAATCGCCGAGCGATTCGGGCGTCCAGTCGCCGAGGAAAACCGAGCCGGCGGTGGTGACACCGGCGAGTAATTCGCGCGGATTGGCGACTTGCAGAATCAAATGTTCGGGCGCGTAACGATTGGAAATCCCGATGGCTTCGCTGCGGTTCGCGGCGATGAAGATACGGCTGCGCTTCAGCGCCAGACGCGCCGTGTCACCGCGCGGCAAGACCGCGACTTGCGTTTCTAGTTCGGCGAGAACGCGGGCGGCGAATTTTTCTGTGAAAGTGACGAGCACGACTTGCGAGTCCGGGCCATGTTCGGCTTGCGAGAGCAAATCTGCGGCGACGAACGCGGGCGTGGCGCGATTGTCCGCGATGACAAGTACTTCGGATGGACCGGCGGGTAAATCGATCGCGGCACCGGCGGCATCGCGCGACACTTGGAGTTTCGCCTCGGTGACAAACGAATTCCCGGGACCGAAAAGTTTGTCGCACTTCGGAATTGTTTCCGTGCCGTACGCCATGGCTGCGATGGCTTGAGCGCCGCCCACTTTAAATACCTCGGTGATGCCGCAGAGTTTCGCGGCATAAAGAATCCACGGGCTGACGGCGCCCGTTTTATTACGACCGGGTGGAGTGCACAAGACACGCACGGGATTGCCGGCGATTTGCGACGGCACGCCGAGCATGAGCGCGGTGGAAAAAAGTGGCGCGCTGCCGCCGGGCACATAAAGGCCGACGCTTCCGATAGGACGAATGACTTTTTCGCACACGACGCCCGGCATCGTTTCCACGCGCACGGGCGCGCTGCGTTGGGCGACATGAAAACGCTTCAGATTGCGGTAGGCCGTTTGCAGGGCGGATTTTTCCGCACGCGAAAGCGATTTTTCCGCTGCGGAAAATTCTGCTACGCTCACTTGACGCGGGGCCAGATCGGCACCGTCGAATTTCTTTCCGAGTTTGCGCAAGCCTTTGTCTCCCTCGCGACGAACCTGCGCGATAATCTCTTCGACGGTCGCGGCGATCTCCGGCTGCGCCGACTGCGCCGGACGTTGCAGCGCGGCGGCGCGGGCGGAAGCGGAGAGATTTTTCCAGACGAGAGGTTTCATCGCAGTTACAGACAATATAACTCAAGCGGCGTCATCCTGAGCGCGGCGAAGGATCCAGCTGATAACCGTGGGCAGATAGGCTGATGGATTCTTCACTTCGTTCAGAATGACAGAGTGTGGCTGTGGTTCAGAGCATCATTTTTTCAATCGGCAGCACGAGGATGCTGCTGGCGCCGGCTTTTTTGAGCGACTCCATCGTTTCCCAAAAAACGGCTTCGGAACAGACCGCGTGGAGTGCAACTTTCGTGTCGTCGCCGGCGAGGGGAAGAACGGTGGGATTTTCCGAGCCGGGCAGAAGCTTTTTAATTTCCGCCAGCGCGGCCTTCGGCGCGTGAAGCATGATG
This sequence comes from Verrucomicrobiota bacterium, assembly GCA_041691855.1. Classification (GTDB taxonomy): domain Bacteria; phylum Verrucomicrobiota; class Verrucomicrobiia; order Opitutales; family Opitutaceae; genus Lacunisphaera. The sequence continues at coordinate 1,788 of JBEPTW010000001.1, forward strand.
TACTTCGTGCCGACGGCTTTCTGCACGCCGTCGATGCGGCGCAGCATGATTTCAAGGGCGTGGGCTTTTTCAGGAGTGAATTCGCGGGTATTGCGGATGAGCACTGCGGTGCTCTTGAAAATCGTTTCGACGGCGCGGAGTTTATTGGCTTCGAGAGTCGAACCGCTCGACACCAGATCGCAAATCGCGTCGGCGAGGCCGAGGCGCGGCGCGATTTCGACTGAACCACTCAACGTGACGACTTCGGCTTTGATTTTTTGTTCAGCCAGATACCGACCGGTCAGGTGCGGGTAGGAAGTGGCGATGCGCAGGCCTTCTAAATCGCGGACGCCCTTGAATGGACGCTCCTCGGGAATGGCGATTGCGAGACGGCAGCCGCCGAAGTCCAGCGGACATTCCACCGAATAACCATTCGCGGCGCCGTTGTTGCGGCGTTCGAGGGCGGTTTCCTCGAGGACATTGGTGCCAACGATGCCGAGGTCGCACACGCCGTCCATCACGAGGCGCGGGATGTCGTCGTCACGCACGAACAGGATATCGATGGGGAAATTTTCGGAATGAAGCAGCAGCTTCTCCTTCGGTGCCTTGACCTTGATCCCGCAGTTTTTGAGCAGGTCGAGGGAATCGGTGGAAAGGCGGCCGCTTTTCTGGATGGCGAGGCGGAGGCGGTCTTTGGGCGTGGTAGGAGTGGACATGGCGGAAAGAGTTAAGTTGAAGGCGGATTGTTCGGGTGGAAAGCCGGGAATCGAGAAACCGTCGCGCGGGAGGGATTCGGCCTGAAAAGCAGAAACCCCGGCTGGTAGGACCTGCCGGGGTTTCGGAAAAACTGATTCCATCAGCCACGGGCAAGGCACTTCCGGCCTTCCCGAGCGGGAAGGCTAGCTCACGTGGTGGTGATGATGGTTGAGAACCATGGGAATTGAACCGCTTAGATGGAGCCGGATGGAGCATGGCGCAAGTATTTTTCTCTCCCGGCTTGCGACCGCATGAGCAACTTGGTCTGTCATAAACGCTCATGACAGCCCGCGATTTCAGGCCGGAAACGAAGAGAGTCGTGGCGGCGTATGGCTTTGGCGGGATGGGCGGCTCGGCCTTGAGGGATCGAATGTGCGGAGGGTTGGGTGGGGATCGGGCGATGGTCGCGATCGTCGTCGCATTCGGTTTATTGCGCGAAGGGTTTTTACCCTGCTGTTTCGGTGCTGGTGCAACCCGATAATTGTAATTGCTGCGAACTCTTGTCATTGGCCGGACGATTCCAGACATTGAACCTTTAAAAAAATCCAGTTCCACCGAAAACTTGAATACTCCCGACGGTTTTTTTCGCGCCACGTTCAATCGCCAACTCAATCGACGTCACGGAGGGGTGGTTGTTTTCTTCGCCATCTTTTTGGCGATGTCGTTGCTGACGCGAGTGGCCTTGCTGTTCAAGGCGGCCCATGATGTGACGTGGATGCCGAGTTTGCTCGCCGCTTTCGGCTGGGGATTTGTTTACGACATCGGGGCGGCCTGTTTTGCGGGACTCGCGGTGATTGTGGTGCTCACTTTACTCCCGGCGAGTTGGTTTCAGCGGCGGTGGCAACAGGGGTTCGCCTGGGCGGGAAGTTTTGTGATCATCTATTTGTTGCTGTTTGGTGCCGTGGCGGAGTGGACGTTCTGGGATGAATTTGGCGTGCGGTTCAATTTCATCGCGGTCGACTATCTCGTCTACACGACGGAGGTTATCGGCAATATTCGGGAGTCGTACAATATGCCGCTGATTCTCTGCGGCATTCTGGTGGGCGCGATCATTGGCCAGTGGATTTTGGCCCGCACGGGATTGCCGGCCCGCTGGTTTGCGGCCTCGCCTGAGTCGTTCGGACGGCGATTCAAAGCGGGCGCGCTTTGGCTGATTGTCGCGATTGGTTTCGGTTCGATTTTGAACGCCGAATGGCTGCCCGATTTTAAAAACAACTACAACCGCGAGCTCGCGAAGGACGGACTCTGGTCGCTATTTGGCGCGTTCTGGAACAACCAGCTCGACTACGCCAAGTTTTACCCGACGCTCCCGGACGACGAGGCGTTTCGCATCGTGCGCGAGCAGGTGGCGCGTGATCATTCCGTGACCCTGACGGATAATCCGCACGATATCCTGCGCATTGTCCGCAATCCCGGACCGGAACTACATCCGAACGTGATCCAAATCACCGTGGAAAGCTTGAGCGCGGACTTTCTGAGTATTTTCAATCACGTCACGCACCTGACGCCCAACTTGGAGGAAATTGCGGGGAAAAGTCTGGTGTTCGATAATTTTTACGCCACCGGCACGCGGACGGATCGCGGCATGGAAGCGCTGAGCCTGGCGATCTCGCCGACGCCCGGGCGCTCGATCGTGAAACGCCCGCGCAATGAAAACATGTTCACGCTCGGTTCGGTGTTTCGCACCAAGGGTTACGACACCGCCTTTATTTACGGCGGCTTCGGTTACTTCGATAACATGAATTATTATTTCGGTCACAATGGGTACCGCATCGTCGACCGGAACAGCGTGACGAAGAAGGATATCACGTTCGCCAACGTGTGGGGCGCGTGCGACGAGGATCTGTTTCGCTGGACGATGCGCGAGGCCGACGCGAGCGCGGCGACGGGCAAGCCGTTTCACTATTTCTTGATGACGACCTCGAATCACCGGCCGTACACCTTCCCCGATGGCCGGATCGATTTGCCATCGAAACTATCCGGCCGTCCCGGTGCGGTGAAATATACCGATTTCGCGATTGGCCAGTTTATCCGGGACGCGTCGAAAAAGCCGTGGTTCAACAACACCGTATTCGTGATCGTCGCCGACCATTGTGCGAACAGCGCGGGCAAGACTGAATTGCCCGTGCAGAATTACCATATTCCGCTCATCATTTATGCGCCGGGTGGGCAAATCCCACGCGGACACATCCGCACGCTCACCAGCCAGGTGGATCTCGCGCCCACGCTTCTTGGTTTGCTGAATTGGACTTATGTGAGTCGCTTCTTCGGTCGCGATGTCCACCAAATCGAACCCAGCGAAGGTCGTGCGTTGGTGGGGACGTACCAAAACCTCGGGTTGTTGAAAGGACAGGAATTCTTCGTGCTGAAACCCGTGCGCCAGCAATCGCAGTATCACTATAATCCCACGACGTATTCGCTGACTGAGCAGTCGGTGAATCCGGATTTTCGCGCTGAGGCGATCAGCTATTATCAGGCCGCGAGCGACCTCTATGAAAAACAACTCTATCGCGAAGTGACGCCCGAGGAATCCCAACGTTTGCTCGCGATTCCGGCCAAACCGTGAGTCGCCGTCGACACGCTTGGCTTGATTGGAGATGAAAAACTTTCGTCGGACGCGCGGTGTTATCGAATCCGTAAAATGACAAGGCCGTCCCTGCTTGCGCGGAGGACGGCCTTGGTTGGTTGCTTAATTACTGGTTAGTTAATCGCGAAGCGCGAGGAACTGCCGAACTCATCGACAATTTTCACGGGCAACGAGACTTTGCGGGCGACAGGCTTACCGTCAGCGAGAGCCGGGGCAAATTGCCACTGCTCGACTGCGCTAAGTACTGCCGCCACGAGTTCGTTGTCGGCGGCGGGCGTTTCCGACGCGATGAGCGTTGGTTTGCCCGCCGTATCGACGACGAACTCGAGTACCACCTGCTCGCCGATGAACCGGGACGAAACCTCGGGCATAACGACCGAGATTGGTACCGGGATATCCGTGCGACCATGGTAGGACTCAACATAGGCCGTCTCCAGGGATTTCGCCTTCATGACGAAAGGAGCCGAGAGCAGGCCGAGGCTGATGATAACGATTTTGGACTTCGGGTTCATTGTATAATCCCCGCGGTGAGGCGGGGTTTGTTTTTCTGTTTAGGCAAAACGCCACCACCAACCGTTAAGGCTGCAGGCAAGCGTCCTGTTTTGCCGTCGATGGTCCGGTGAGCGGTCCATTAGCGGCAAAAGTCTGGTCTTGGGAGCTGTCCGAATGGCGCGAAAAGCTACGCACAACCGGTGGCCCAACAGAGGAACACATCGTCCATGGTTCGATCCGGCGGCCCCGCGCCCGGACTAAACCGAAGTCAAAGAACATGTTTCGAATGTACCATCACTAGCATGGCGATTGATAACGACTCCAGTATAGCACGGCTTGTGCCACGAGGTTTGTTTCAATTGGATTACGATTTAAGAAGGAAAGCCTTGAACGATTAACCGGACCCCGTGTCGTAGCGGCATGAACAATTGGGCCGGCCTTCTCCGTTATGCGATGATTCTGGGCGTAGCACTCGCCGTTTTAAGAACACCTGCGCGAGCGGAAACACTGGCGGAAAAATCGCTCAAGGACATCGCGGAGCGGCAGCAGGATATTTTGGCGCGCGCGGAAAAAGATGGGGATCAGGTCGACATGGCGGCGCTCCGGGGCGAGCTGGAAGGCGTGATCAAAAGCTACGACATCTTGATTCAAAAAAATCCCGACTACGCGCTGGCCTATGGCGGTTACGGCATGCTGCTGGCGAGGGTCGGGATGACCAAGGAGGCCGCGATCATGTTACTCAAGGCGAACAAACTCGATCCCACCATGGCGGAAGTGAAAAACAAAATCGCGGTGTTGCTGGCAGAGGACGGAAAACCGGTCGACGCGCTCCCGTGGGTGACAGCCGCCATCGACTTGGAGCCGAAGAAAGCGCTCTACCATTTTCAACTGGGCGAACTGCTCGCGGCGGGGCGCGCCGATTTTATCCGCACCGGCCAGTTTGACGAAGCCAAGCTCGATCAAGCCATGCTCGCAGCCTTCAGGCATGCGTCCGAGCTTTCGCCCGGCGACTTTCCGATTTCGTACCGTTACGCCAAGGCATATTATGAACTCGGCACTCCCCGATGGGAGGAAGCGCTCGCGCTGTGGGAAAAACTCGAACAAGCGGTCACCAACGATACACAGCGGCAACTTGTGCGCATGCAGCGCGCGAACGTGTTGATCAAGCTCGGCCGTAACGACGAGGCGCAGAAGCTGCTTGATACGCTGACGAGCGTCGACCTCGCGGCGGATAAACAAACTTTGCTGGACCAATTGGCTAAAGCGGGCGACAAGTGACTAGTCATGGCTTTTTTAAATCGTCTCGAACGACTTTTCGGTCGTCTGGCCATTCCGAATATTTCGCTTTATCTGGTCCTGAGCCAGGTGGTGTTTTGGAGCGTGTCGTACCTAGGCTTTTTCGACCTTGAACGCATCGCGCTTTTGCCGGTCGCGGTTCGCCACGGCGAAGTCTGGCGGTTGTTTACTTTTCTGCTCCTCCCGCCCATTTCGAGTGCCGTATTCATCGCGTTTGCCTGGTATATGTTTTGGCTGATGGGCTCCGCACTGGAGAATTATTGGGGAGTGTTCCGCTACAATCTATTCATCTTCGTCGGCTGGGTTCTCACCGTCGGAGTCGCATTCCTTTTTCCGGTCAGCTATGCCACCAATATTTTTCTGGCTGGCAGTGTCTTTCTGGCCTTTGCGTTTTTGAATCCGGATTTTGAGTTTTTAATTTTCTTCATCCTTCCGGTCAAAATCAAGTGGCTGGCTCTGATTCAGTGGCTGTTATATGGCTATGCGATGATCGCTGGTTCATGGTCGGTGAGATTGGGCATTCTGGCTTCAGTGGGCAATTTCCTCCTCTTCTTCACCGGGGAAATATTTCAAAGGATCAGGACCGGTCGCCGGCAAATGGAATATAAGGCTGTTCAAACCGGCAGAAGGGAGGAGGCCAAACAGGCGCGTCACAAGTGTCATATCTGCGGCAAAACCGAACTGTTCGACCCGCAAATGGATTTTCGTTACTGTTCAAAATGCGCCGGTGAGGAGTGTTACTGCACGGAGCATATCGCAAATCACGTTCACACCGTCCCGGCAAAAACGAAAGTCTGAGCCATGCCGGTTAAACCACTAACCTTGGGTGATTGGTTGCATCGCGCGGAAAAACTCTACGCGCGGCATAAGGTCGCGCTTGGCCAGGTTGCGACGAGTGCGCATGATGAAGCGCTCTATTTGCTCCTCCACACCTTGAGTCTGCCGCTCGACAGCAAGCCAGCGGTTTTGCGCCGGAAATTGAAGCCCGTCGAAATCGCGCGGGTGGAAGAGGTCTTCAGACGTCGCTTGGATGAACATGTGCCAGCAGCCTACCTCACGCGCGAAGCGTGGCTCGGCGAGCATCGTTTTTATGTGGATGAACGCGTCATCATTCCTCGCTCCTATTTTTTGGAGATCATCCCGGAGCAATTGCCGCATTGGCTGCCCGCCAAAAAAACCGTCAAGCGGGTGGTGGACGTTTGCACCGGCTCCGGCTGCCTCGCCATCCTGCTCGCCCATCAATTTTCCGCGGCGAAAGTCGACGCGATCGAACTTTCACCCGACGCGATGGCGGTGGCGAAATTCAATATCGCGACTCACGGCTTGGGCAAACGCGTGAAGTTATTTCATTCCGATGTCTTCGATGCGGTACCGGCCGCGAAGTACGACATCATTCTGAGTAATCCGCCTTACGTGCCCACGCGCGAGCTGCGCAGCCTGCCGGAAGAATTTAAGAACGAGCCGCAGATGGCGCTGGATGGCGGAAAAGACGGCTTGGTCATCATTCGAAAACTACTGACGCAGGCGAAGGATCGCCTCCAGCCTCATGGCATTGTGGTGCTCGAAGTGGGCGGATTGCGGAAGGCGATGGATCGCGCGTTTCCCGAGCTGGAGTTGCACTGGCTGCACACTGGCGATGGCGAGGATTGTGTGTGCGTGATTCAGGCGGCGAAGCTGAAGAATTGGTTGTAACGTCCGGTCGGGTAAACGGCGTTGCGCCCGGCACGCGCACTGCTTATGGGTGATTTAAGATCTATCATGGACGCGCATTACCTGGAGTTTTTGGGCATGTTGGTGCGCTGGTTGCATGTTATCGCGGGCATCGCGTGGATTGGCTCGTCGTTCTATTTCATCTGGCTGGATAATAGCCTCGAACCGCCGAAGGCCGGATCCGATGAGGCGAAGAAAGGAGTGTCGGGAGAATTGTGGGCTGTACACGGCGGCGGCTTCTACAATCCGCAGAAGTACGCAGTCGCGCCGGAGGATCTGCCGGATAAATTACACTGGTTTAAGTGGGAAGCCTACACGACTTGGCTTTCCGGCACCGCGCTGCTCGTGCTGGTGTATTGGGCGAGAGCACAGGTGATGATGGTTGATCCTAATGTGGCTGCGCTGTCGCCATGGGCGGCGATCGGTTTTGGCGCCGCGAGCATGATCGGGTCCTGGATTGTTTACGATCTGCTGTGTCGATCGCCTTTGGGCAAGCGCGATGGATTGCTCGGCGCCGTGGTGTTTGGATTGATCACGCTGCTCGCTTGGACGCTGGCGCAAAAAATTGGAGGTCGTGCGATGTTCATCCAAGTCGGTGCCGCAATCGGAACGATCATGGTGGCGAATGTTTTTTTCGTTATCATTCCTGGACAAAAACGGATGGTGGAGGCAATGCGCACTGGGCAGATGCCGGATCCGATTTACGGAAAACGCGGCAAGCAACGGAGCGTCCACAACAATTACTTCACGTTGCCGGTGCTGTTCATCATGATCAGTAATCATTATGCGGCGACTTACAGCCATCCGCAGAACTGGGCGGTCCTGATGCTGATGGCGGCGGCGGGAGTTTCGATCCGCCATTTTTTCAACCGCAAGCACAAGGGAGTTTACGCGTGGCAATATCCGGTGATTGGCGCGGTGCTCCTCGGACTCGTGGCATGGTGGACGCAGCCACGCATCGTGCCTTTGCCGCCGGTCGAAGGCCCGGTGACCTTTAACCGGGTCCGTGCGATCATCGGTCAGCGGTGCGTCGTGTGCCATTCGCCTCAGCCAACTTTTCCAAGCATCACCCAGCCACCGGCCGGCGTGCTGTTGCATACACCGCCAGACATCGTGCAAAACGCGCCGCGGATTTATCAGCAAGTGATTGTCACGCGCATCATGCCGCTCGGCAACGTAACTCAAATCACCGAACAGGAACGCGCCGTACTCGCCGCTTGGATCAAAGCGGGAGCGAAGATGGACTAATTCCGCCGCGCAACTTGCTTTCGCGCTCAGGGAGCAATTTTACGGGTGAACTTTTCGCAATGACTGGAACTCAAAAGGGCGAGAGGGGACGAAGGCGTATGCTCCGAAGTTTGAGGTATTCGGGCTATACCGTTTCGCCCAAGGCTCCGGCCAATTCTTCGTTGGAGAATACGGCTTGCACGTCGTCGAGCTCCTCCAGCGCGTCATGTAATTGCTCGATGGAGCGTGCGACGGAAGAGTCGGTCACCGGCACCGTGGACACGGGAATGTAGGCGATTTCGGCATGCTCCGGATGAACGTCGGCCTTTTCAAACACCTGCGCCACCCGGTCGAAGGCGTGGATATTGCAGCGAATCTCGTAACCATGAGGCGTCGTGATCACGTCGTCTGCGCCCGAATCCAAGGCGAGTTCCATCAGTTTTTCCTCGGCAATCTTTTCCATTGAAACGAGGAACTGGCCGGCGTGAAGAAATTGAAATGCAACCGAGCCAGTTTGCGCGAGGTTGCCACCCACTTGATTGAAGGCGGCTCGCACATCTTTCGCCGCGCGCGTTTTGTTGTCGGTGGTGCATTGCACGACGAAGGCGACGCCGCCGGGACCGTAGCCTTCATATGTCATCTCCTCGAATACGACGCCGGGCAATTCCCCCGTGCCTTTCTTGATGGCGCGATCGACATTGTCGGCGGGCATGTTAGCTCCGCGCGCCTTGAACACCAATGTGCGGAGCCGGGCATTGCCGTCGAGATCGCCCCCACCGATTTTGGCTGCCATGGTGATGTCGCGCGATAACCGGGAAAACACTTTTCCTTTGCGCGAATCAGTCACGGCTTTCAGCCGTTTGACTTTGGACCATTTGTTATGGCCGGCCATGGAGTAGGAAAAGGCTGAAGGCGCGAAGGTCTGAAATCGCCGGCCCGATAAGCGGCATCACTGATTGGGTCGGCGGGAAATTAGTTTCAGCTTTTCAGCCCTTCAGTCGTTCAGCCTTTCTTCTTCTTCGTTGGTGTTACGTTCTTCAAGCCGTCACCGCTGATGCCCGCCAGCTGTGGTTCGGGCATGCGGTTAATGATCGTCTGCTGAACAATTGTGAACAATCCGTTGATCGTGGAATAAAGCGCCAAGCCCGCAGCGAAGTTATAGCAGAAGATGGTGAAAATCCATGGCATGATCTTCATCATCGAGGCTTGAGCGTTGTCGGTCGCAGGCGTCGGGGTGAGGCGCATTTGGAAAATCATGGTCGCGCCCATGAATAGCGGCATGACATTGACGGGAAAACCAAAGAGGTGACCGACGGTGTCGGGCGCGGACAGATCCAAGACCCAGAGGAAGTGGGCAAAACGCAAATCCGACGCGCTCTGGAGCATGCTGTAGAAGCCGATGAAGAACGGAATCGTAATGAGCATCGGAACGCATCCGCCCACTGGATTGACTTTGTTTTCCTTAAACAGGCGCAGCGTCTCGGATTGGATTTTCTGGGGATTGTCTTTGTACTTTTCCCGCATGGCCTTCATCAGCGGATTCAATTTGGCCATGCGCTTCGAAGAACGGGACGCGGCCAGGGTGAGGGGGAGAAATACGGATTTGAGAATCAGCGTCGTGAGGATGATCGCGAGGCCCCAGTTTAGCGCCCACGAGTGAATCCACGTCATCATCGTCAGGAGCAGCGGCGCGACGAAGCCCGTGAAGAACATTTTGTAGTAGAACGAGGAATCGAACTGCATGACCTTGTCTTCGTGGTGCTTGAAAACATCGGCGTTGGAGAGGCGTTTGTACTCTTTCGGGCCGGCAAAGAAATCGCCGCCCAGCGCGGACGAAGCGCCCGGTGCAAGGGGTTTGATATCGAACTGCGCGTAGCTCGTGACCCCATAGGCTTTTTTGTCGGTGTCGGGTTTAAGCGGATCGACTTTGACGCGTTGGATTCTGACTCCCGTGCCCGGTTGGTCCGGGGTGAGGACCATCGCGAAAAACTGATTTTTGACCGACGCCCAAACGATCGATGCGGGTTTTTCGATGTAAGGCAGCGGGGCTCCATCCTTTGCGCCGACAGCGGCGAGCAGGCCGCCGCCTTCGAGTTCGCTGCGCCTGACGAAGTTAGTGTCTTTGCCGTCAAAATAACCGGCGTTCAGATACAGACCAAAATCGCTTTCGTTGAGCGGCGCGGCGGTGCCGAGATTCAAGACCGCCTTAGGCAGCGGCATCGACTTATCGGTCAGGTTGCGAAACGTCGTATCGTGGCGGACTTGATAGTCGTCGCGTCCGGCGACCTTCGCCACCGAGTAATGGCGCGTTACTTCCAAGCCACCATCGACGACGCTGCGGTAGGTGATGTCGGTGGTCGTTTGTGAGACGAGGGTGTATTTCGTATTGAGATCGGCACCGGGGAAATCGATGAGACTCAGGGCCGGCGCGATTTGCTCAGCATTGAGTTTGTAGAGGGCGGGCTTGCCCTGCTCGGCGGGATATTTTTTCAGGCTGACTGAGTCGATGGCACCGCCGCGATCGGTGAATTTCACCTCGATGAAATCATTGGACAGTGTGACGAAATCCGCTGGTCCCGAGGTGGGTGCTTTACTGGCGACAAGTTCTGCGTCCCCCGGAGAACGGCCCGGGGCGACGGTTTGAGCCTCATTTTTTCCGAGAGGATTTGCCGTCGGGGCGACGATCGGGGCGCGGGAGGGCGCGGGAGGTGAGACGCGTGCGCTGATATAGAAGCTGGCCATTGCAGCGACCAGAAGCAGACCGCCGATGATTGTGTTCTTTTTGTCCATGAAGAAAGGAAGTTAAACGGAGGAAACTTTAGTGCAGACGCGCCGCGATCGGGCGGGAACCGGATCTTCGCCGCCCGAATGCCACGGGCCGCATTTAATCAGCCGCCGCAGGGTCAAGATCAGTCCCATGAAAAAGCCGTGTTCGATGAAGGCCGCACGGGAATAGTGCGAGCACGTCGGCGCAAAGCGGCAGCCGCAGGCCGGATTGAGCGCGGCGAGGGCAGGCGATACGGATCTCTGGTAAAGCCAGACGAGTCCGCTCGCGGCACGAGCAGGAAAGGAGGGAACGCGCGAGGCCGGCAAGTCACGCATGAGGCGGAGTCGTCGCGGCAGGCATCAATTTGCGGCAGGCTTGGGCAAAGCGTTGTTCCACCTCGGCAAACTCCAGACGGAGCAATGCCGCGCGTGCGGTGAGCACGAGATCGAGGCCGGAGGGTACGAGCGTTTGGTGACGACGATAAATTTCCCGGAGGCGGCGTTTCGCACGATTGCGATGGACCGCATTTCCCACCGAAGCGCGGGAAGCAACCACGCCGACTCGCGGCGTGGCGTCCAAAGGCTCGGCGGAACGATTCCGCCACGTAAGGAGAAAAGCCCCGCAATCGATGCGGCGACCTTGCTCCCGCACAGCACGGAAATCCTTGTTGCGCCGCAAACGTTGTCCGGCGCGGAAGTTCATCTCAAACAACCGTGAGGCGCTTGCGGCCCTTGCGGCGACGGCTGAGCAGAACTTTGCGGCCACCAGGAGTGGCCTTGCGGGCGCGGAAACCGATCTTGCGGGCGCGTTTCTTGCGGTGCGGGCGGAATGTAGGCTTCATAAATTATGAGAAAAAGAGGTCCAAAGTCAGTGCAGGCAGGGAGGGGTGTCAAGCGATAGGTTTCACGGAAAAAAATGGGGCATGGTTTAGGACGCGTGAAGTGATCATTTTGCCTCTATATCCGCTGGGGCGGGTTTCTTTGTGAACAAGGTGCGGGCAAATAGTTTTTGCATTCCGGCGACGTGCCGGCGACTGTGCCGCATGGGCGAATCATGCAAGACCACTTCTCAGGCCGGCCAACTCTCATCAAAGGCAGTCAACTCCCGGAAGCTGCCGCCCAAGAATGTCTTCTCCACGATCACGGGAGACGATTGGAAGCGCTCGATCGCCTCCGCTCGGCTGCGGCCGAATGCGGCATTGGAACGGATCCGGACCGCGATCTCCTCGTCCTCCCGGAAGACGCCGTAAGCCTTTTGGAGGGAACGGGCGGGTCTTGGGCGGAATTGGGCGACGCGATTCGCGCTTTTCGGGCGTGTTTACCGCTTTTACCTTTGGATCTTTTTGGGTTTCCGGCCGAATCGGAGGATTCCTTGGCGGAAGGCAGCCCATTGTTGCGGCATATCGGCGGCGGCGTGGAGGCGTGGGCGTTTCAGGATCACGAGGATTCGATCTATAAATTTTTCCGTCCGATCGAGGGACAATGGATCGGAGCAACCTTTCGCTATGAGTTGGACGAGGAGCATGGGCTGCGGGCGGAGGCGTGTCCGGGCAGTTATCGGGATTTGTTGGAGAAACTGGATGTGATTAATGCGATTGGTGGGATGCCGACGGAAGTAATCGGGGTGACGCCCGAAGGAGTTTTGGTTGTCAAGCAGGTGCTGGGAGCGCGTCTGCCGGAAGGCACGGATACGAGTGAACTTCTGCCGCCCACACTGATTCCGTGGCCGTCGCGTTTTTTGCGCTGTGATCGCGATCATGCACGGCTGGCATTCGTGCGGGATCGCGCGTGGCTCGTGGCGGACACCCATGATCGCAATGTCGTGCGTCTTGGCGACGGCTCGGTGCGGATCATTGATGTGGTTGCGGCCACCGTGAATGAAACCCTGACCGGTCATCATCCCTTGCTGGTCGACTGGCTGGCGCGGGCGCGACTCGATCCGGAAGCGCCATTGCTGGCGAATGTCAGTGACGCGGAATTATGAAAACAAAAAGGCCGCAACTTTTGTTGCGGCCGAGAATGGTGATTGAATCAGGCGGCAATAATCATGCGCCGAGCTTGCTCAGTTCTGCCAGTACGTCCTGAGCTTGTTTTTCGGTGGAGGCTTTGTAGTCGGCCCACACAATTTTTCCATTTTTATCGACGAGGTAAGCTTGACGGGTGGCGAGGCTCGTCATCGGAATAGTCGGCACTTCGAAGGCTTTCATTACCGCATTGTCGGTGTCGGCGATCAAGGTGAAGGGCAGGTGGTATTTTTCCTTAAAAGCTTTTTGAGCGGCGACGCCGTCGTGGCTCACGCCGATAACCGTGACGCCCTTCTTGGTGAGTGCAGCATACGCGTCGCGCAAGCTGCAACCCTGCTTCGTGCAGCCCGGTGTGTCGGCTTTCGGATAAAAATAAACGAGCGTGTAACCGTTTTTATAGACGTCAGCGAAATCGAGTTTCGCGCCGGTTTCAGTGGTGCCGGAAATGGCGGGAGCGGCATCGCCCGCTTTGAGCGATTCGGCGTTCGATTGCGTGAAAAATGTCATGGCAGCGATGAGAAGGATAGAGAGCTGGGTAACTTTCATGGGAGGGTATCCTACTCAGGGTTCATGGGTTAGCAAGTGACCTTGGAAATAAAAACGCGGAGGTCGGACAATTTACCGGTATAACGGTTCCGGGAAAGTCACCAGTTTTAGCAATTTATTTCGTATGCGGAACATTCATGGGAAACGCGGGTTTATTGAATCTTATCGTTCCGAATATCGATTCGGAGCGATAACCAAACAAAGAACTAAGAACACCATGAAACAGACAATAATCATTAAATCACTCCTCATCGCCGGGGCTACTTTGCTCGGCTTCGCGGCCACCACCCGCGCGCAAGATCCCGTGCCAGCTACTGGCAAGATGGGCTTGCTCGGCCAGACCTACGCAGGTTTGGATTATAGCTACATCAATTTGAAGGATGCTCCGGTCAACGCCCAGTCGTTCGGCTTCGAGTACAATCAGGCACTCAGTGCCGGCTTTGACGGTTTACTGACCTACGATTGGACGCAGTCCGGCGCCGTGGCAGGTGACCGTGCGCGTCAGCAGACGATTGGCGGAGCTCTCCGTGCATTCAGTACTTCCTACGCATGGGGCAAACCCTACGTTGAAGCCGGTGGCGGCTGGACGTGGGTTAAATACGCCGGAATCCACGACAACTCAGTTGTCTGGGAAGTCGCGGTTGGCACAGAATTCCAAGTGGCGCCCAAGGTTACCGTTACGCCCTACGTGCGGTACGAAGACGCTCCGAGTCTCGACGACGGCGATACGTGGAACGTCGGCGTGAAGGCCAACTATTGGGTCAACCCCCAGTGGGCGGTAACGGCCGGCATCAACTACGATGACAGCCACGACACGGCTTTCACGGTTGGGACCAACTTCCGCTTCTAATCATAAAACCAATTCTGCGTTAAGCAGAGTGGGTGCGACCGCGGTGCAGCAATGCGCCGCGGTTTTTTTGCGCGTAGCGCGCGAAACGCATTCTTGAATGTAAACTAATAGAATACTTAGAGCCGCGTCGACGCAGGACGCATGCGCGCTCGGCGACTCAGATATAATACATCTCCGTCGGATTCTTGGTGGCCAGACGGTCAAGCGTGTAGCTTTTCGTTTTTTCCACCAAGCCCTCACTGATTTCATCCCAGATTTGTTTCAGCCGATGGCCGCTGCGGCCTTGGAAATTACCGCTGAGGTGGAGGCAGCCTCCTTCCACGGCCATGAGAATATCGTACAATGAAATTTCCCCGGGCGGTCGCGCCATTGTGTAGCCGCCCTGGTTGCCGCGGCGGCTCTCGATCAAACCGTGTTCGCGTAGTTGGCCGAGGATTTGCGCGAGAAAATTTGCGGGCACCGCCTCGGTCTTCGCCAGATGGTCGATTTGCGCCAGCGTCCCCGATCCGTAAAGCCGGGCCAGCTCCGCCATCACTCGGCAGGCATAGTCGACTTTGAGGGAAATTTTCACGGGGAAAATATTTCGCGTCGGTCGAACGCTTCCTAAATGGCGTAGTCGCCGCTTTCGGGTTTTACGTATTCCGTCGGGATCAGAAACATTCCCGCAGCCACCGTGGCATTGGTGCCTTGCTCAATCAGAATAAATGAGCCGGTGAGCCGATTGGTGGTGTAAGCGTCGTGATAAACCGGATGAGCGAGCTGAAGACGGATTTCTCCCAGATCGTTCATCGCGAGCGACGCTGGCGCGGACTCGGGATCGAGGGTTTCGATGTTGAGGCGATGTACAATGTCGGTGACGACGACTTGCACCGTATGGCTCGTGTGTTTTAGGAAATATTTTTTCCCGCGCTGCAGCGGACGCGGATGCATCCAGCAAACCTTCCCGAACAGATCCGTGCCGGTTCCGACGGGTTGCTCAAGATCCACGATCATCGAACCGCGGCTGATATCGATGTCGTGCTCGAGCACGAGCGTGACGGATTGCGGGCTGAACGCCTCCTGCAACGGACCATCCAACGTATGGATTTCCTTCACCGTCGTGACGAGACCGGCTGGGAGTGCCATCACTTTTTGGCCAACCTTGATAATGCCGCCGGCGATCTGCCCGGAAAAACCGCGGAAATCATGAAGGCGTTTGTCTTTCGGATCATTCGGGCGGTTGACCCACTGGACCGGAAGGCGGAAGCCATCCAGGTTCCAATCGCTGCCGATGTGAATCGTCTCAAGATAACTGAGCAGCGGCGGGCCGGGATACCATGGCGTATTAGCCGAGGCCGTGACGACGTTGTCGCCATTGAGCGCACTGATCGGAATAAACTTAACATCCTTGAGGTCGAGGCGCGGCAGAAATTCCTCGAACTGCGTCCGGATTTCATTGAAGCGGGCTTCGCTCCAACCGACGAGATCCATCTTGTTCACGGCGACGATCAAATGCGGAATGCGCAACAGCGACGCGATCGCGGTGTGGCGGCGGCTCTGCTCGATGACGCCCAGACGCGCATCGACGAGCACAATGGAAACGTTGGCGTTGCTCGCGCCCGTGACCATGTTGCGCGTGTATTGAATATGGCCCGGGGTGTCGGCGATGATGAACTTCCGCTTCGGCGTCGCGAAGTAGCGATAGGCGACGTCGATCGTGATCCCTTGTTCGCGTTCTGCGCGCAATCCGTCGGTGAGATTGGCGAGATTGATCTGCCCGCCGCCGGTGATATCGGCCGAGCGTTCGAGGGCCTCGATCTGATCTTCCATCAACGATTTTGAATCGTAGAGGAGACGTCCGATCAGCGTGGACTTGCCGTCGTCAACGCTGCCGCACGTGTTGAAGCGCAGGATGTCGATCGGCAGGGGCGCAGCGGGCCGAGCGGACGAGGCAGAAAGTTCGGACAGAGAAGGTGAGGGTGAAGCGACCACGGTGTTAATTGGAAATTGAGCAATGCGCAGGGCTGAAATGGGCGGTTTAGAAATAACCGGCTTTCTTGCGGTCTTCCATGGCGGCCTCGGACGACTTGTCGTCGGCGCGCGAGCCACGTTCGGTCACGCGGGCGGCGGCGATTTCCGCGATGATGTCGTCCACGGTGGTCGCGGGTGATTCGACGCAACCCGTGCTGATGATATCGCCGATGGTGCGAACGCGCACGACGAGATCGCGGACTTCTTCGCGCGGTTTTGGCGGCACGAGGGCATTCACCGGCAGCCATTGGCCACCGCGACGGACGCACTGGCGTTTGTGACTGAAGTAGATGCTCGGAACTTCCAGTTTCTCTTGGCGGATATATTCCCACACGTCCATTTCCGTCCAATTGCTCAACGGAAACACGCGCATGTTTTCACCGGGGTTGAGGCGGCCGTTGTAGAGATTCCAGATTTCCGGGCGTTGATTTTTTGGGTCCCATTGGCCGAAGCTGTCGCGGAAACTAAAGAAGCGTTCCTTGGCGCGGGCTTTTTCCTCGTCGCGGCGGGCGCCGCCGATGCAGCAATCGAAACGAAATTCCTCGATCGCAGCGAGCAGCGTGGGAATTTGCAGACGATTCCGGCTGATTTCGCCCGGAGACGGCGTAGCGATGCCTTTGGCGATCGCATCCTCCACTGTCCTGATGATGAGCTTGCCGCCGAGTTCCTTGGCGCGGCGATCGCGGAATTCGTTCAGCTCCGGAAAATGATGGCCGGTATCCACATTGAGCAAAGGGGTGGGAAATTCCGATGGACGGAACGCTTTTTCCGCCAAGCGCAGCAAGCAGATCGAATCTTTGCCGCCGGAAAACAGCAAAGCGGGGCGTTCGAATTCGCCCGCCACTTCGCGCATGATGTGAATCGCTTCGGTTTCGAGATGTTGAAGATGATCGAGATGGTAAGAGGTCACAAAATTGAATTATCTGTTATATACCCAAGCGGTTCAGGAGGCCGCGACTGCCGCAGCTTTGCCCCACGCGGCGTGCAGCCCGCATTCGCGTTTTTCGTCGGCTTTGGCGGGGTCGAAATAATCCCATTCGTTTGGCAGTTTGTGCTCGGCCAGATACGCATCGAGCTGCGCGTCGGTGTGATAAAAAAACGGACTGACTTTCAACGCGCCGAAATTGGCGTCGTGCGAGATTATATCCAAGCCGGCGCGATTCGGATTTTGCACCTTGCGCAACGCAGTAATCCAGACGGTCGGCGCGAGCTCGCGCATGCCGCGTTGAAATGGCTCCAGCTTCATGACGGCGCTGAACTTTTTCAAACCGGTCTCGTCCTCCGTCGTGGGGATCGGACCATGGATCGCGTCGCGATGTGCGGCCGTCATGCGCGGCAGATATGGTTTGAGATTCAAACTGAATCGCGCGCGCAACTCTTCGGCGTGCTTGTAGGT
Source organism: Verrucomicrobiota bacterium (assembly GCA_041691855.1). Lineage (GTDB taxonomy): Bacteria > Verrucomicrobiota > Verrucomicrobiia > Opitutales > Opitutaceae > Lacunisphaera. The sequence goes on from JBEPTW010000001.1 coordinate 19,427, forward strand.
CGCCGGCCGGTTGTATCCGTGATCAACCCACAACACTGGAATATCGGCCTGCGCCTGGACGGAGAGATGCAGAATGGCGGCTTCATACGGGCGGAAATTCGTCGAGACCAAGGCGCGGCCTTTCGCCTGCGCGATCGCCCAGCGGACGATTTCCAGCGGTGATTTGGTGCGCAACTCGGTGTTGAGTGCGGAAAGTTCGGCGTCGGTCATGTTCGTTGAATTCAGTTGGTGGCGGTAGGAGCCGGAGCACTGGCGACAGCTGCTGCAACCGCCGCCGCTTGTTCGGGGAGAATGACGCGCGAGCAGAAGTCGCCAAAACGTTCGGTCCCGTTGCGCTCGTTTTTCCAGCGCAGGAAAAGTGGCCGGAGTTCCGCTTCGATCTCGGGATCTTTAACGGTGTCCTTGAAAACACGATTGAGGCGTGTCCCGGAAGCGTTGCCGCCGAGCCAGAGTTGATAGCGGCCGGGCGCTTTGCCCACAAAAGCGATTTCCGCCATGTAAGGCCGGGCGCAACCATTCGGACAGCCGGTCGAGCGGATGATGATTTCTTCACCGCCCAAACCCAGTTCGCCGCCAAGTTTTTCGATGCGATCGATCAAGCCGGGTAACATGCGTTCGGATTCTGCCAGCCCCAGACCGCAAGTTGGCATGGATGGGCAAGCCATCGAAGCGGCGTGCAGCACACTGGCTTGCTGCTCGACCTTCACGCCGTGCGAAGCGAGCAACGCCGTGATGCCGGCGCGGTCGGAATCGGGCACGTTGGCGAGAATGACGTTCTGGTTGGCCGACAAACGAAATTCGATGTGCGGGAATTTTTCCGCGACTTGGCGTAAAGCCGTTTTTTGGGCGTGACCTGCGACGTCTTTGATCCGGCCCGTTTCGACAAAAAGAGTGAGAAACTGGGAACCGTCCACCGCACGATGCCAGCCGTAAAGGTCGCCCGTGGTCGTAAATTTATAAGGGCGAGCCGCGCCCAACGTGAGCCCGGCGCGTTGATTGATTTCGTTGCGGACGAAATCCACGCCACGATCTTCGAGGACGTATTTGAACCGGGCGTGCTTGCGGTTGGCGCGGTCGCCAAAATCGCGGAAGGTCGTGAGCACCGCTTTTGCGATGTCGATGACGTTCTCGGGGGCAATGAATCCGATTACGTCCGCGAGCCGGGGGAACGTCTGGACGTTGCCGTGACTGCGGCCCATGCCGCCGCCGACTGCGACATTGTAGCCAATGAGCTTATCGTTCTCAACGACGGCGATGAACCCGAGGTCATTGGTGAAAATGTCCATGTCGTTCACCGGCGGGACGACGAAGGAGATCTTGAATTTGCGCGGCAGATAGGTCTGGCCGTACAGCGGGTCGGTGAAATTTTTGTTCTCGGCGTCCTCGAGGTCCAACTGGACGTTGTCGATCCAGATGGCGTGATAGGCCTTGGTGATCGGCGCGAGGGCATAGGCCGTGCGCAGGGAGTCGGCGTAAACCTGCTCGCGGGCCTTGGTGATGGACGGAGTGGGTGAGGCCGTGACGTTGCGATTGACGTCGCCGCAGGCCGCGAGAGTCGACAACAGCGATTCGTTGATCTTCTTGATCAGGGCGCCTAAGCCGGACTTTACGACCCCGTGAAATTGAATGCACTGCCGCGTTGTGACGCGCAGCGTATTGTTACCGTAATTCGTCGCGAGGTCGTCGAACACGGTCCATTGTTTTGCCGTCATGACCCCGCCGGGAATGCGGCTGCGGATCATCATAATATATTTCTTGGCGGTTTTACGCAGATCGCGGTCATCCTGCTGGTAGATGCCGTGGAATTTCGTGAATTGGGTGTCGTCCTCGGAAAAACGATCCAAGGTGGGATCGGCCAAAGTAGCCGCAATCTGGCCCGCAAGGGTGGGAATGCTTTGCTTGAGCTGTTCGTTCTTATTTACTGGGGCTGGTTGGATTTCGGCCATAACTCGGGAAAAACTTGCACCGATTAGCTGGCCGGTAAAGTATAAAAGATGTCATATCCACTAAAGAAGTCATGATTGAATCAAAGACCTCACAATCAAAAGGTTTTGTCTGGATGGTCGGCGCCGGTCCCGGCGCTTCGGACCTGATTACTGTCCGTGGGCTCAACCTGCTCCGCCGAGCGGAAGCAGTCGTGTACGATGAGCTGGCGAATCACGATTTATTGGACAATTGCCTACCCGAATGTGAGTTGCATTCGGTGGGGAAACGAGCCGGCAGTCACAGCGCCTCGCAGGGTGATATTAACGCCCTTTTGGTCTCGCTCGCGAAGGCGGGTCGCAAAGTCGTCCGACTCAAAGGTGGCGACCCCATGATTTTCGGTCGAATCGGCGAAGAGATTGAAGCGCTGCGGGCGGCCGGACTGCCCTTTGAGATTGTACCTGGCGTGACGGCGGCGACGGCTTCGGGCGCGGTGGCGGAATTGCCTTTGACGCATCGCGATTACTCGTCGGCCGTGATTTTCATTACGGGTCACCAATGCGCGGCGAACACCTCGGCGCTCGACTGGAGTGCGTTGGCGAAATTGCGCGCAACTTTGTGCTTTTACATGGGCGTGCGACGACTCCCGGAAATCGTCCACAATCTGCTCGGCCACGGCATGCGCGCCGACATGCCTCTGGCGCTCGTGAGCGAAGCGACGTTGCCGACCCAACAAGTGCATATTGGCACGTTGCGTGACGCCGAAAGATTTTCTGCCGACCTCGCTGGTCAACCGGCATTGGTGGTCATCGGGGACGTGGTGCGGCTCTCGAGTTTTGCCGCGCGCGTACCGGAACTGCACGCGCAGATGCCGAAAGAATAAATCGCAGCAAGCGCATCGCGCCGAGTCACGGGCACAAAAAAAGAGCCGGTCGAAATGATCGGCTCTTTGTCTCTAGATGGGTTGAAACTCAGCCCTCGTATCCGGGCAGCGTCTTGTCGACGCCTTCCTTGCTGAGGCGAACATAAGATGGCAGGCCATTGTCGTACGGCACCGTCACTTCGCCTTGAATCAACGGGGTCGCATAGCGGAAGAACTGGAAGTTCAAGCTGACGCCGTCTTCGTTGACCCACTCCTTGGGTAGTTTCTTGAGATTGCCAACGATATCGCTGAGAGCCGACAGGCCGGTCTCGCAGGTGTAGTTATCGCCATCACCACGCACGAGGGTGACGAGTTTATCGGATTCGCCGTTCACCGCGGCTTTGACGGCGGCTTGACCGACGAGGAACGCTTCATCGGCATCCGTCTTCGAAGCGAGATGCGCCGCTGACCGCTGCGTCACGCCCAAGCGGGCAACGCGGGCCTTGGCTCCAACCTGGCCTTCAACCAGATCCTTTAAATATTCGCCAATGCCGCCCAACTGGGATTCGGCCGTGCCATTGTTTTCAACGGAAACGTAATTGCCGTCCTTGTCCACGAGGCCTTCACCCGCGACGACGACGCAATGTTTCTCGCGTTTCAACACCCGGCGGACGTCCTCGACGAATTTTTCGTTGGTGAACGGAACCTCGGGCAGATAAACCAAGTGCGGCGGATCGTTTGGATGATCGCGGCGCTTGGCGAGCGAAGCACCAGCGGCGAGCCAGCCACTGTTGCGACCCATCACTTCCATGATCGTCACCAAATCGCCCTGACCCATCGAGTCGGCATCGAGCGAGAGTTCCTTCACGGTTGCGGCGATGTACTTGATCGCGCTGCCATAACCGGGGCAATGATCGGTGGCCGGCAGATCGTTTTCGACCGTCTTCGGAATTCCGATTACCCGCAGATCGTAGTCCTGAGCCTGCGCCGCTTCGCTGATCTTCGCGGCGGTTTCCTGGGAATCGGCGTCGCCGATGTGAAAATAAAAGCGGATATTGTGGGCCTTAAACACGGCGAGCACGCGATCGAAATCCTGGGGTTTCTTCAACTTGGTCCGGCAGGTGCCGAGCGCCGCTCCCGGCGTGGAACGGAGACCACGGATGGCCTGTTGCGATTCAGCCGCGAGGTCGACGAAATCCTCATTCAGGAGGCCGAGCACGCCATTGAGCGAGCCGTAGATTTCCTCGATGGAAGAATGATTAAGGGCTTCGGCGACAACGCCGGCGACGCTCGCGTTGATGACGGCCGTGGGTCCGCCAGATTGGCCGATCAGACAGTTTCCGACTAGTTCTGCCATGGTGTGATGTGGTTAAAGCTGTTAAAGAAACGAAAGGAAGGGTCAAAAAAGGCCACCGTCCAACCGCTGGCAAACCAAATCTCCCTAAATTTCCCCGGATAGGCCGTCGCTCGGTACCGAGCGATCAGTCGAGTTGTCGGGAGTCTGCCTCTTTTCGCACTCCGCTTTGAGCAAAATGCCTTCATTTTCCGATCCGTCGGAAAACGTCAAAGCAGCTTGCCCGGCCGATACTCCGCCGCGCCTTTCTGCTTCTTACCGAGGGGCTGAACCGCCGTCACAAACGCGTCCACTTGGTGGGGCGCCGCGCCGACAAATCGTTCATTCTGAGCAAGAATCTCCTGTAATTTCTTTTTCCCGAGGCCCACGCGTTTGTCGCCCGCCAGACGGCCGAGCAGGTCGGCGTTCCCGCCCGAACGCAGCGCCTTCGCGGCGGCCAAGGCGTGCTCTTTGATGGCTTCGTGCGCCGTTTCGCGACCCGCGCCGGTTTTTACGGCCTCCATCAAGATCGTCGTCGTCGCGAGGAAGGGGAGGTTGCGCTCATTTTCTGCCGCAATGGCCGCAGGGAAAACGTCCATCTGCCGCAATACGGTCAGGAACGTTTCCAACAACCCGTCGATCGCGAAAAACGCATCGGGCAACGCCACGCGTCGCACCACCGAACACGACACATCGCCTTCGTTCCATTGATGCCCGGCCAGCGCCGCCGTCATCGTCACATAACCGGAAAGAATCGTGGAAAACCCACAGATGCGTTCGCAGTTCCGCGCATTGACCTTGTGCGGCATCGCCGACGAACCGACCTGACCTTCTTGAAAACCCTCCGTTAGCAACCCCGCGCCTGCCATCAGTCGCAACGTCACGGCGCAACTCGCCCCCGCCGCGCCCACTTGATGCAGTGCACTCACCACGTCGAAATCCAAGCTGCGCGGATAAACTTGCCCAACCGCCTCGAGCGACGCCTTAAACCCAAGATGTTTCACAATCCGCGATTCCAACTGATCCACCTTATTGGTGTCGCCACCGAGCAGCGTCAATTGGTCGAGCTGCGTGCCCACCGCGCCCTTCAGTCCCCGCACTGGATAACGCGCGATCAACTCCGCGAGTCGCTCGTGCGCGATGAGCAATTCCTGCCCAAACATCGCGAGCCGCTTGCCGAGCGTGGTCGGTTGCGCGGGCACGTTGTGCGTGCGACCGGTGATCATCACGTCGCGATGCGTCGCGGCCTGACGCCCGAGCGCCAACAGCGCAGCGACGACCTTGAACTTCACCAACTGCAATGACCGGGCGACCTGCAGTTGTTCGACGTTTTCGGTCAAATCGCGGCTGGTTAGTCCGAGGTGAATGAATTGCCGCTTGGCCAGATCGGAAAATTCCTCCAGTCGCGCCTTCACGTCGTGCAACGTGACGCGCTCGCGTTCCTTGATGCGCTCGACGTTCACGTCAGCGCGCACCCGTTCGTAATCCTTGATCGCCTCGGACGGAATCGCGACGCCCAGATCCTTTTGCGCCTTCATCACGGCGATCCAAAAATCGCGCTCCAGCAAAATGCGTCCGTGGGCGGACCACAGGTCTTTCATCGTCGACGACGCATAGCGCTCGGCCAGTACATTAGGAATGGATTCGGCTGAAGAAGTAGGGGAAGTCACAAAGACAAAACCGTTAGTCCGACCCCACCGCGTTGCCAATGGAAAACCGTGCGATTGTACCGGATCACCTTTTTTTGCAGCTGCGAATCGCCCGCGTTTTCAAAAACCCGGCTTTTGAGACAGACTCTAATTAAGCCGAATACATGTGGTCGCATCCAACCACAGAAGACTCAGCATACACAGGGTGAACATTTTTCCGATTTCTGGGTATGCGGTGTGTTCTGTGATGCGCTCTACTGAATTTTCACGGCTAAGATTCCTCACGTCAGACACCGCACCGCCATATCGCGCAGCACCACTTCCTGTTCATTCGGACGGCGGATGATTTCCTCGAAGGCGCGGACGAATTCCTGCTGGTTGTCGATCAACCGGCGCAATGTCGGTAGTTTCGCCGAACCGACCAGTTTGCCAACATACCACTGGTTTTGCGTGAAAATATTATACGCGCTCTTTTCGGTGTCGCCGCCGAAATGCTCCGAATAAGCCGCTTGCGCCTTCGCCCACGCCGCTTTGTCGAAACCGTACGGACCGGGCGCGCGCAAATCGCCGGCATCGATCAGCACCCGCACCTGCAACAGGATTCGGTTGCGATTCTGGAGTGCACTGATGATCGGTCGGGCGTCGCCACCGGCAAAAAAATGGCGCTGCAACTCGACCAGCGTGCCGCGCAAATCACCGGCGAAAAAACGTTCGGCGGATGCGAAAAAATCGCCCTCGGCAAAGTTGGGCGTCAATTCCTCGACGTGCGCTTCCTCGATCACTCCGCCGTCGCCCGCGTAGGTGGCGAGTTTGCGCGTCTCCTCAGTCAACAAACGCGTATTCGCCCCCACTTTTTGTAACAAGAGTTCCAGGGCGTTGTTGCCAAACGTCGCGTTAAATCCCTTCGCCTCGGCCATCGCCACCATCGCCAATCCCTCGCCCGCCGATTCACCGTCGCCGCCGGCCAAGGTGAAATCCGAATTCGCTTCGCACCATTTCGCAAACGCGCGCCGTCGATCCACCGGTGCCGCCGTGATCACGATGGTCACTTCGTCCGCTTTTGCTTTTTCCAAAAGATCCTGCAACGCCGCAACCTGCTTGAGCGTCCCCTCGGCCCGCCCGGTGACGGTATCGGCGAGAAAGTTCATGTCCTTGAGCCACACCACGCGCTTGCCGCCAAACATCGGTACCGTCTGCACCGCATCACGAAAACGATTCACCGCCGTTTCGACTTCATCGACATTCGCGGCAAAACCGCTGACGACTTCCCGCGAAAAATCATCCGCATTTGCCTCCGCCACGAGCGCGTCGAACCGCTCCTTGCCCTCCCGATTGACGATGAAGTCATCGGGCCCGCAGATGAAGACGAAGTTTTTGGTCACTGTCGGCATGAGCCGGAATTTGCCCACGAAACATACGAAAGCGCACGAAAATTATTGGCCAAATCAAGCCTCCGCGCGTTTTTCTTTTCGCTGAGCGCACAACACGCCCGGCGTCGCGTTCCGCCAAGCCGTATTCATGCAATCGGTTTAGGCTGTGTCTGGTAAATAAACTATCACCAATCAACTCTGCTCGGGCGCGTAGGGCCGTCGCTTGCGACGTGCCGTTTTTCGCGCGCGAGGCCGGCGCAAGCACCGGCCCTACAGCAGGCGACGCAAGTTATTTCCCAGACGCGCCCTAACCACTTCTGGCTTAGTAATTGTTTTGTAGCGACAGGCGTCCCGCCTGTCGGATTGGCTTCCGTCGATCCCACAGGCCGGAGGCCTGTGTTCCTTATTTGCGTCGTCCGATTAACTCGGGCGAGGTAAGGCAGCGATTCGTTGTCCCATTCAGTCCACCGTTTGGTGAGAGAAAACCAGGTTCGTTTTGCCCGGAACGGCGGCTTCTCGTGTCATTTCGTGTGTTTTATGGACCACTCCGATTGCATTGTTCCGGCAACGACTAATTTGCCAACTGGATCGACGCCTTGCGCGATTCCTTCACCACTTCGCGGCGCAACCAATCTATCGCGGCCGTCACCGCCCGCTCTTTCACCGCGCAACGCGGGCCGGGATAAGTTAGTTTTTTCGACCAGTCGCCACCCGGCGCGTGCATTCCGACAAAAATCGTCCCCACAGGATTTTCGCCGACTCCGCCCGTCGGTCCCGCGAATCCCGTGATCGCCACGCCAAAATCAGCCCCGAGTTGCTCCGCGACACCCGTCGCCATCGCCACTGCGCATTCCGCGCTGACCGCCCCGTGCTGCGAAAGCAAACACTCGGGACAATCGAGCAACAACATCTTCGAATCGTTGCTGTATGAAACGATGCCGCCTTGGAAAAATTTCGAAGCACCGCAAACGTCCGTAAATGAATTCGCGAGCAATCCGCCCGTACACGATTCCGCCACCGCTAGCGTCCGGCCCTGCGCGCGAAGCTCGTCCGCGACGACCTTCACCATGCTGTCGTGGCCAAAACACACGAAATCCTCGTCGAGCAACCCGGCGCACTCATTCGCCAAGCTGCGCAAAACATTCATCGAATAGCGCCCATCCGGTGAACTGATCCGGCAATCCACCTGCCCAAGATGCGCGCAAAACGCGATGCCCAGCTCAGGATATCGGTCGAACAACGGCTGAAATTTCATCTCCAACGCCGACTCGCCCACACCAGCCGTGCGAATCTGAATATAGGCTTCGCTTTCGGAAAGCAGTCCGAGCGCTGCCAGCCGTGGAATCACCTGCTCCTTGAAAATCGGCCGGAGCTCATTGGGCGGTCCGGGCAGCATGATCAGCACTTTCCCGTCTTGTTGCACCCAAAGTCCCGGCGCCGTGCCGTTCGCGTTGGCCAGGACTTCGCTGCGCTCAAATTTGTAAGCCTGTTTCAGGTTGTTCGTAGTCGGCTTGCGGTTGGAGCGCGCAAATCGATCGGTGATGGTCTGCTCGATCGCCGGATCAAAAACCAATTTCTGCCCCAACGCTTTCGCGAGCACCTCACGCGTACGGTCGTCACAGGTCGGCCCAAGTCCGCCCGTGGTAATAATCACATCCGCCTTCGCCCAGCTTTCGCGAAATTGTTCGGCGATGGCGAATGCCTCATCCGTGATGGTCACATTCCTCGCCAGCATCACCCCGCGTCGGCCGAGCTCGGCCCCGATCCACGTCAGATGGCCGTTCGCCGTCAGTCCCAAGAGCAGCTCGTCGCCCAAGGTGAGCAACTCATAACGCGGCGCGACGCGGCGCGAATTTGACGGTTCAATAGTAGCCATGCGGTGGGTGTGTGACCGGGGAACTTACCCCGTTTTTTTGAAAATGCCAGCCGGCTGGTGACAATGACGCGCTTTCTGTCGTTGCGACTAAACCACAAGTGATCAATTCAGCGGTAGGTTCGCTGGCAGTCTCTCCCGCCGACGATTCTCCTGCCCTGATAATGCCTGATCCACGCCATACCGACGCACTCAAGGAAAAGGTCCGCGCCCTGCCGGACGGCCCCGGCGTGTATTTAATGAAGGATCGTCTCGGCCGCATTATTTATGTCGGCAAGGCCAAGAGTCTTAAAAAACGCGTTTCCTCCTACTTCCAAGCTGGCCGATCCCGCGCGCTGCACCATCAACCTAAAATCCGGACCTTGATCGAGATGATCGTCGATCTCGAAATTCTCGAGGTCAAGTCCGAGCCCGAGGCGCTTTTACTGGAAGGAAAACTCATCAAACAGTGGCGGCCAAAGTACAACACCGACTTCACCGACGACAAACGCTTCCTGCTGGTCCGGCTGGATCTCGAGGTCGAACTTCCCCGCTTTGTCCTCACGCGTTTCAAAAAAGATACGCGCTCGCGCTACTTCGGGCCGTTTGCCCATTCCGGATTGTTGCGCAAAACACTCGCGACGATGCGCGCGAAATTCGGCGTGTTGCTCGGCGATTCCTCGCCGAAGAAAATTTCCGCCGACACTTGGCAACTTTACGACGACGTGCGCTCCGAACTTTATGGTTGGCCCAACACGGTCACGACGGCGGAATACCGCGAGCGCGTCGTGCAAGCCGCCGATTTCCTCGACGGCAAAAGCCGCGAATGGCTCGCTTCACTCCGGACTGAAATGATGGTGCGCGCCGGCAAACAGGAATTCGAAAAAGCCGCCGAACTTCGCGACATCGTCCTCGCCCTCGAACGAACACTTTCGCCCACGCGAAAATTCAGCCGCGAAGTCGTACAATTGCAGCCGGATCAAACGGCGTTGGTCGCGCTCCAAACCGCGCTCAACCTGCCGACGCTGCCGGTGAATCTCGAGTGTTTCGATATTTCGCACATCTCCGGGACGTTCGTCGTCGCGTCGATGGTGCACTTTACCAACGGCCGGCCCGACAAAAATAATTACCGCCGTTTTTCCATTAAAAGTTTTATTGGCAACGACGATTTTCGCGCGATGGAGGAAGTCGTGGGCCGCCGCTACCGTCGGCTGCGGGACGAGAAAAAAACATTCCCGGATCTGGTCGTGATCGATGGCGGCCGCGGACAGATCGCCGCCGCGTTAAAAGCATTTGTCGCTATTGATTGCGCGCCGCCGCCAATGATCGGCCTCGCGAAGAAAATGGAGACGATCATTTTTCCCGACGAGCGTCCGCCGCTCAATCTCCCGCTTAATCATCCGGCGTTAAATCTGCTCCAACGCCTCCGCGACGAAGCGCATCGTTTTGCCAACACGTACAACGCCGACCTTCGCTCCCGCAAAATCAAGGAAAGCGTGCTCGACGATTTTCCCGGTCTCGGCCCCGTGCGCCGTGCCGCGTTGCTCGGCCACTTCGGTTCACTCGAAAAACTCCGCGCCGCCACGGTCAAAGAAATCGGTGCCGCGCCCGGCTTCGGCCCAAAATTCGCCGCCCAGGTCCACGCCTTTCTCGCCACCAAATCACCGCCAGCAGCAAGCGCCGATTAGGCTGTGTCAGGTAAATAAACCATCGCCAATCAGCTCTGCTCGGGCGCGTAGGGCCGTCGCTTGCGACGTGCCGTTTTTTGCGCGCGAGGCCGGTGCCCATTCTGATCTGATCGTAGGTTGCGTGCTCGTCGCGCAACGGTTGTGGGCGGGGTGCCCTCACCCCGCATCAGTGTCAGAATGGTTTTACCCCAAGGCAGCAAAAGTCACAAAGGCCGAAGAAACGAACCGACGAAATTAAACGCGGAGAACGCGAAGGACGCAGAGACCACGGATTTCACGGATGCGTTAACCCTTCTGCGAATCGCAGACTGCACCGTTTCCATGCCGCAAGCGCCGGTCAGCTCAGATCTAAATTCCGCGCTCTGACTTCTGTGTATTCGGTGTATTCTGTGGTGCCCCTGCTGCATTGTTCCGGCTATGCTGACCGCGCCTCCGCCCCATCCTCACTTCTTCATTCGAAGAACATATTCGATCAACCGATCCGGCATCAGCCATTTCGCGAACAGAAAAATCTTGGCGTGAAACGGTCCACTGTAACGCGGCGCAGGATTATCCGACGCGAGCGCCTTTTCGACGAGCCGCGCGATATCGTCCGGCACGCCAGCGACACTACGCAGTTTTTGGATGCCGGCGCGAGTTGCCGCCCAAAACGGTTCGTAAGGTCCGACGGTTCCAGTGAATTCCCCGGACGCCTTGTCGGCGGCGGAGATGAATTCAGTCGCGATAAAACCCGGACGGATAAGCGACACGCGCACGCCAAACGGCTGCATTTCCCCTCGGAGTCCGTCGGTGATCGCCTCGAGTGCGTGCTTCGTCGAATCGTACACCGAGGAAAGCGGCCGCGCGATCCGGCCGGCCACGGAACCGATGTTCACCACGCAACCGCTGCCTCGCTCGCGCATCGCCGGAATCACGAGCTGCGTCAGCGCGATCAGCGAAAAGACATTTGTTTCAAAGTTGCGGCGGATCGCCTCGACCGGCACGAGTTCGAGCGGACCGCGCGTGCCGAATCCGGCATTGTTGACGAGTGCATCGATCCGGCCAAATTTCTTCAATGTCTCGGCGACGAGCGCGCGGCGGTCGCTATCGCTGGTGACGTCTCCCACCAGCGCCAGCACGCTCGCGCCACTGGAGTCGAGTTCGTGCGCGAGTGCGTTCAACTGCTCGGGACGACGCGCCATGATAACAACTTTCGCTCCGGCGTGCACCAACCGGCGCGCAATCGCTTCACCGATGCCCGACGAGGCACCAGTGACGATCACGACTTGTCTGGAAAGCGCGGGCATAAGGCGAAGGAAAGTTCAGTCATTCAGTCGCGGTCGGTCCGATACCCCGCCTTGTCGCCGAACGGCCGAAAAGTAGCACAGGCCTCTGGCCTGTGAGGCGGCGGAACACAGGCGGGACGCCCGTGCCACGGAGGACTGAAGAGCGTGACCAATGGGTGCCATGGTTGGCTTGAGTTCAATACCTCGGGGTTTGCGCCGGAATCTCTTATTGCGAATCGTAAATCTGCACGCGCGCCCACAGGTGTTTGCAGTTCGCGACGAACGCCAGATGGATCGGATCGACTTGATAAGCGGCCTCGGCCGCCACGTCGCCACACTCGACGATCAACGCCACGTCGTAACTGTGATCGATCACCGGACGCTTCGTCGTGCCAGCCGGAACGCCGATGGAAACTTTGTCGGCGCACGTGATGCCTTTGAGCGTTTCGACGCCGCGGCGAAATTCGGCGCGTTGGTCGCCGGTGAGTTCAGGTTTCAACCAGAAGTAGACGCAATGATAGAGCATGGTGCTCCGGACAAAACACGCCCGCAGCCGAGAGGCAAACGCCGATTGATTCGCCGCGCAAATGCCTGTTGCCGATCCCGGCACGCAGCGATTAAGTGCCGGCGTTTTCCATGAACCTGCCACGCCTTTTCGCTCGGAAACAACGGTTTCATCAAAACTGTAGCCGGGGGCGCTGACCCCGGTTCCTATTCCCCAACTTCCCGTCCGCGTTCGTCTGCCCCACCAAAAAATGCCCCAGCCTCCGCTCACGCTGCTCGTTGACAACGGCTCGCTCCAGCCCGCCGCGACGCTCGTCTTGCGCGACTTGGCGGCAAAACTGGGCGCACGCATAAAGCAACCGGTCGAAGCCGTCTCGCTCCTGCATTCATCGGGCATCGATCCGAAACTTATCGAAGGTTGTCCGGCGGAAATTCTCTTTCCCGCCTTGGAGCGACGACTGGCCGACGACCAAAATGAATTCATTCTCGTCCCCCTTTTCTTCGGCCCGAGTCACGCCCTGACCGTGTACGTACCGGAAAATATTGATCGCCTGCGCAAAAAGTTTCCCAGCCTGAAAGTCACGATGGCTCCGCCGCTGCACGCCGCCGACGACACGCGGCTCGCGCAAATCCTCGCCGATCACGTGAAGATCGAGCTGGAAAAAGCGTCAGGTGTTCCGGCCCGAGTCGCCCTCGTCGATCATGGCAGCCCGGCGAAAAGCGTCACCGATGTCCGTGACGAACTCGCCCGACAACTCGCTGCGTTTTTGGGCCCGCGAGCCATCACCGTCGCCGCATGCAGCATGGAGCGACGCCCCGATCCCGCCTACGATTTCTGCGATCCGTTGTTGGCAACATTACTGGAAAAATCCCCGTGGTCCGACGGTGGCGTAATCGTCGCGATGCAATTTCTACTCTCCGGCCGCCACGCCGGCCCCGCTGGCGACGTCGCAAAAATCTGCCTCGCCGCCGAAAACGCTCATCCGGGTCTGCGCACGACAATGACTAAGCTCGTGGCCGAACACCCGTTACTTATCGATATCCTGACCGACCGCTGGCGTGGCGCGCGGTGACGAACAATTCACTAATAGTAGCACCTAGCGGCCCGACCCTATCAGATTGTCGTCCTTCAACGATTTGGGGCGCGTGATCACGAGGGCGGCGGTTGAATTGCGATTCTAATTCGGCTGCTCCTTTGAAAGCTGAAGAATCACCTTTGTCGCGCCAGTCGCAATCGCCTCGCTTTGATCTGGTGATACGAGTTCGCCATCCCACGAAACATTCTCGCCGAGAGCAATAGTATGTTCCTCCGCTGGCAACTCGGCCAGATAATGAGCCCTCAAGCCACTGCCTTGCCCGGCGTCTCGGTACAACACGATGAACTCATTTTTGTGTGCATTGATGGTCGTACCGTCCGGCACTGTTACTACTGAAACGGGCGTGCCGAACGTTTGCGTCTTTACACAACCCAGAATTTCGCGCCGAACAAACTCTTCATACGAAGCCATGAGTGATTGTTCCTGCAAGTTTCTCATTTCATTCATTTTCTCGAACAAGACGTCAGATCGATCGGCAGGAACACTCCCCTTGGAATTGAAAACCACTGCGGCCGAAGAACATTTATCTACCAGCCCTTGCGCCCGGTTTATAGACTGATGCGCGTCGTACTCAGCCCTAGCAATAGACTCCAGCTCTTCACGCGTTTCAGTCTCGGAAACCGTGCTATTTTGAAGCGTTTCGCGTAGCCTTTGGCGCGTAGCATTGTAAGCGACACGACCCGAAAGATACTCGATAATCAGTTTGTCCATTTTCCTCAACTCACTCCAGCTGTAGACGTCCCTATCTGGTAGGTTCACGAAAGCGAAGTCGCCCACGAAGTACACACTTCTAACATTACTGAAATCCTCATGACCGTTTGAAGTCTCGGAATATTGCGCTTTCGGAACGTGAAGCAAAACCTCCTTTGCATCCATGGATTTTGGGCCTTTCCCATCGCCCGAAAAAACTTCGTTTCTCCTGAAGGAACCTAAAAGTTGAAGCAGCCTTTTGCCATAATATTGTTCGTCCGAATCCCCACCAACAGCATCAAGCTGACTTTCTATCGAAGTAATGTGTTCGGCGAGCTCTGACAAAACTTTCTCTTTTGCTCTTTTTGCTTCGAGGAATTCCGCCTCCGGTTTCTGGAATTTCGACTCAGCATCCGCTAAGCTCGCTTGAGCCTCAGTGGTTCGTCGCAGCAATTCTGCGGATATCACAGCGTGCATTCTATCGGCTTGGCGACTGCGTTCCGCCGCGCTGGCTTTTAACTCGGAATACTTCCGTAAAAACTCCTTCGCCTTTTGTTTTAAAAGTATCGAATTTTCAGCGCTGTATCTGACGACCTGTGTATAAATCACCATTGGTGCAACGGTAGCGACCTCGGGAGGTAGCGACAGCTGCGGTCGGGTTGCTAGAATAGTTTGCGCAGCAGTTTCCTTTGGCACCACTTGGACGGTTTCGACTCTCATGGAAGAAATCATCAAGAACGCAAACGGCGCACACACTATGCCGCCAATTACAATTCTCCAACCCCAGTTCAATCTTGAGGAGGAAACCGGCGGTTTGCGCGGAGATTGAGGCGGCTTTTGTGGCGATGGTTTTGATCTAGGTGGCTGTTCGTGTGGTGGTCGTTGTTGCTGTCGAGGCGGTGGCTGTTGCTGCTGACTTTGACGGCCCGATTTCGCGTTCGAAGATTCACCGTCGGCAGGTTTTTGTCTAGGCTGCGGCCTATGTGGTGGATTTGAATTTGTAGACGAGACGTTTGGCCGTGGCGGATCGGCCGTAACACTACGTAGTCGTTCGTAAGCGAGATTGATTTTCTTCAGTTTTTCTTGCGCCTTATCCTGCATCCTCCGGTCATTGGTGAACCGGTCTGGATGCCATGCTTTCACCTGGTCGCGCCACGCGCGTTTTACTTCCTCCGAGGATGCTCCGGGTTCTAAATCTAGAATCTGATAGCACTCGCGCAGCTCATTTATCACCGAGTTTTAATGCTCAGATTTAAAGTTCTCCACAATGCGAAAGTTATAACGAATTTCGGCAAGGGGTACTGCAAACGAGATCGGGCTTAGATGTTTGACCTCTCACCACTGACAATATCAATTGGTTAAGCTGACCCATTTTCACTCCGTGACGAATTTAAAGGGTGAACCTTTGTGGTTTGTAGCTCGGTTGAATTCGACTGGAAAGTAAAGCGGCGGGATAAATTTTCCGTTATTTTTGGTAGACATCTGCCGGCCTATTTCTCGCTGTGCTAATCTGAAGTAAGTATGTCGACGACCACACCCCATAAAGTTGATCCCGATTTCTGCGCCCTGTCCAACCCGAGGGGTCCACTTCATCCAATCTCATGAATAAAATTCAGTACCGTCCCACAGGGGTATCAAAAAAGGGGTCAGGCCGCTAGGCGCTACTGCTCGCAAGTCTTAAATGCATTCTGAAGATCGAATTTAAGGGAGCAAACTTCGTGGTTTGTGGCTCGGCTGAATTAGGCTGGAATTTAAAGAGCAGAAGCCCGACATGCTCCTGAAGAAAGGCCCTTTTCAGCTCAGGCGGTTGCGCCAATAACCGGGACGACGCTTGAAGTGAGAAACCGCAAGGACGAGCACATGATCGTTTCGGTCCACATAGAGCAACGCCTAAAGAAAAGTAACGCCAAAGTGCCTGCGCACGGGTGAAGCAAAAACGCGGAAACGCTGCGGTGCCTCACACACGTCGCGCAACAACCTCGTTATCTCTTCGTAGAAACGATCCGCCAAGCCCGGGCTTTCCTCGCGATAATAGGCCAGCGCCTCGGCCATATCCGTCTCCGCCGGTCGGTGGACGATGCAGCTTCACCAGCCGATGAGTTTGCGCATCCGCGCCATGACTTCATCGCCAGGAATCGATTGCACCTGGCCGCTGTCAATTTCCGCGAGCCGCCGCAGCGCCTCCTGTCCCCAAGCGGCCTCCACCGACGGATCAATACCGCCATGCAATTCCAAGCCGATGCGGTCAAAAAGTTCGGCCACCAAGTCGCGTGGCAACTGACGGGCTTCCGCGACGATTTGTTCAACGGTCATGCTCATGTTTTCACAGTATCGTTTTATCTTCCAGCGGCAAGTCTGGGAATGCCGTTACCTGACTTTTCAGGGGGCAGCGAGCATGCTTCCCCGCGACATATTGATCACCAACAACGGCGGTGAAGGTAATGGGGTTCGTTGGTCTATGTGGGCGCAAAAGCTTGGGGCTCTCCCACGCCCATGATTGAGACGGATTCACGGCTGAATCCACGAGGCAACCATAGCGGTTGGTGGTTTGGCTAAAGTCGACGGGAACTTAGAGGAGCGGGAGAAATTTTGCGCCATTTACGGTGAGCTTTCGCCGGTCTATTTCTCGCTTTTTTCTCTGAAGGAAGTGTATCGATGACTACGCCCCACAACGGCTGATCCCCTTTGTCCGCCCCGACCCCGGCAGATGGTCGTCTTCCGTTTTTTGGATTCCGATTTGCATTGAATCCATGCGTTCACACAGTCCGGGACTTTACCATGGCTCGTCGTCGTCAAAGCTCCTCTTGGAAACAGTATTCTGCACCGGTCCAGCCGGTGAATCGCTGCCGCATTCTGCTGGTGATCGACAATCAACCTCTTCAGGTCGCGGCGTGGGCTAGCCTGCGAAACGCAAGAAAACGCCTCGAAAAAACCACGCGCGATCTGCACCGCCACGAGGAAATAGACGAGCCGGCCTTTCGCGCTTGGATTTCGACGACCTTTCCCACGGCCGTGTCCACGATCCGCGAACTTGCCCAAGAGGTCGCGGCGAAACACCGCATTATCGATGACGTCGAACATGAATCGTATGTGACGGGACGTTCCGCAGGCCAGATCTGGCGCGAGTGGCAGCAAAACGGCGGACGTCCGCCCGAACCGCTGCCCGGCATGAACGAGTCGAGTGGTGGACCGTCCCCGGATGAACCGCTCGGCGGCGCGGAGGCTGCCTTTGACGAGGACATGAAAGGGTTGTTTGGCGACGAGGGCACCGACGCGGGCGATCCATTTGCCGATGCTTTTCGGGAAGCGGCCGAGACTCTTTTCGGCTTCGGCGGCCCGCGCCCGAAATCTGAACGGGCTCAAGAGGAGGCGCGTACGATCTATCGTCGGCTGGTGCAGCATTTGCACCCAGATCGGGGCGGAGAGTGGACTCCGGCGAGGGCGCGAGTCTGGGAGCAGACGCAAGCGGCGTGGGCGGCGCGCGATGCCGACTGGCTGGCGCGACTCGAAGCGGAATGGGAGGTCGGAGCGGATTTGCTTGGGCCAACCAGTTCAATCGGTCGCCTTCGTGCGGCGTTGGTTGCGATCGACGCCGCACGACGCGATGCGGAGAAGCGGCTGCGCCTCTATCGCAAGGACCCCGCGTGGCGCTTTTCGCTGCGTCCGGTGTCGGCCGCCTTGTCGGATCAGCTGGAGCAGCAGTTTCGCGATGATGAGTTCATGCTGCGCCGGGAACTCAGCGCGTTGGAGGAGACGCTGGCGCGCTGGGCCAAAGTGCGCCCCCGCCGCCGGCGCACGAATTCCCGAGCGCGCCCATCGGATTTTGGGTCGCCGTGGTAACGCGCGTTTGCGGCCCAGTAAAATCCCGCGGATGACCGGAGCATTACGGCTACGGGCAACTAGCGAATTATGCGCGGCGTTTTTCACACCGCAACATGAAGGGCGGTTACAGCCCCAGTCCCGACAGTAGGACCTCGGTCTGTTGTTCCATTTGTCGGCGGTCGTGCAGGACCCGTACTACTCGGAAGAAGCCTTGCATGTAGGTAACGATGACCCTCGCGACCGGTTCCGTTTGAAATTGGGAGGAAAGTTCTCCGGCCGACTTGGCCGCCTCAAGTCGAAGCGTCAGGGCCTTTTGGAGGCCTTGCATCTCTGCCAAAACGTATTTTTTCAGATCGTGGGAACTGAGCACATCATTTGAAAGGCTGGCGGCCATCAGACAAACGTTTGGAACCTTTGGGTTATCCAAGTCCTCCAACACTATTTCGATGAACCTGCGAACCGCTTTTTTTACCGACGACTCAGACAAAAGAGCCTTCCAGCGTTTGGCCGTCACCGTATCCTGATAGTATTTCAGGCAAAGTAGATAGAGATGCTGTTTGCTTTTGACGCTATTGTAGAACGAGCCCTCTCCAATTTTCATGACTTTGAGCAGGTCGCGCACCGAAGTACTGGAGTAACCTTTGGCCCAGAACAAACGTGTGGCCGCGTCGATCGCGTGATCGTAATCGAATTGTTTTTTTCCGCTCATGGAGATGATTTCATTCTGAAACTGTAGCGATCGATAAAAGATCCTTGCATTCGAGTCAAGGAGGGGCATGAACCATCTTGTAACGTATGATACAAGAAATGATAAATACGTGTCACGGAGATTAAAACATGCACAAACCGAAGATTTTGTTAACGGGAGCAACGGGCAAGACAGGGTCGGCCACGGCGCTCCTCCTGCTGAAAAGTGGCTACCCGGTTCGCGCTTTTGCCCACCGAGCCGACGGTCGAAGCGATGCCTTAAGGGCGGCCGGTGCCGAAATATTCGTTGGCTCCATGGAAGATCCTATCCACGTCAGGGACGCACTCGTGGGCGTGCAGAGAGCGTATTTTTGTGCACCGCTTGAACCGGGGATCTTGAGAAAAGCGACGACCTTTGCAGTCGCGGCCCAGGAGGCTAAGCTCGAGGTTGTTGTCGTCTTGAGCCAGTGGCTGGTCGACGCGACCCACCTCTCTGTCCATGCTCGCGAAAAATACCTGATGGGTCGGGTCTTTGAATGGGCGCCCGAGCTTGATTCCGTAACGATCAATCCCGGCTGGTTCGCAGATAACTATATGACTGCGCTGGATTCGATCTCCCAGTTTGGGGTAATGGCGCTTCCGTTGGGAAGTGGACTCAACGCTCCTCCTTCCAATGAGGATATCGCCAGGGTCGTTGCTGGCGCGTTGGTTCACCCCGAACTTCACATCGGGAAATCGTATCGACCTACCGGCCCCAAGCTTCTCTCACCCGAAGAAATCGCGTCCATTTTTGGAAAGATTCTTGGCAGAAAGGTTCAGTACAGCGATGCGCCGCTGAATCTATTTTTGAAATTCGCCCGAGCGATTGGTTTGTCTGATTTTCTCATTGTTCAGCTTCATTCATTTCTTCTGGACTATCAGCGAGGCTCTTTTGGGATTGGCGCTCCCACGAATGCGGTGCTTGAGGTCGGCGGGGCGGAACCGGAAAGCTTTGATGCCATCGCCCGCCGCTACGTGACTCATTCCCCGTTTTTCAAGAGGACTCCATCCTTGATGGCAGCAGCGGCGTGGCGGATGGCCAAAGCGATCGCGACTCCGGCTCCGGATTTAGAGAAACTGGCCGATCGGATGGGCCTCCCCAAAATAGCACACGGAAATTTGGCCGCGGACTCACCGACTTGGCGGGCGTCTCACGGATGACGACGTCCAAACTTACGCGCCAATTTGCGTGTTTCAAAAAATACGGATTTAGCAATAGTTTCCCCGACGAGCTTTCAGTTGAGCAGCGCGCCGCAGACGCACTTTGAGTCGCATCCTTTTTAGCCGTTCTTCACGGCGAGCTGAAAAGGGCAAGTCGGTCCGGCGTCGCACGCGCGCGTGGGCGGTCGCGTTCAAAATTGACGAAAGGTCCGGGTGGTCCGACCATTTAGTCGGGCCCTACCCACCATGAACGCTCCACGACATCTTTCGGTGAAATGCCCGGATCGCCCGTTGCGTGAGCCATCCTGATGAATCTTCGGACAAAATTGATCGGAGGATTTTTTGCCGCCGCCTTGATCGCGCTGCTGGTCTCATTGGTCGGTTATTGGCAGACGCAGAAGCTGGCGTCTGCTTTGTATGAGGTCGGGGTGGTGCGATTGCCGAGCGTGCAGGCGTTGGATATGGTTTTCGAAGCCAAGACCTCGTTGGATGCTTCCAAACGCGAACTGATCCACGAAGCCACCAGGATCGAAGCGGGTGGGAAGGAGGACGCCGATTGGAACCGGACGTTGGCGGAGGAATTGAAACGTCAGCAACATTCCTGGCAACGCGCCGAGAAAGGCCTGTTCGCCTACAAGGCGTTGCCCAAGACTCCGGCGGAAACTGAACAATGGACGGCTTTTGTTCCGGAGTGGGAAGCCTGGCGGGAAAGTTATCGGAAAGTAATGGACCTATTTCAACAGACGCGGAATTCCTGGAACCCGTCCCTATTGGAAGAGGCCCGCCGGGAAAACGAAGATCACCTCTATGATCCGGCGCGACGCTCGCGCGAGCTGCTGACGGAATTGCTGCGCATAAATGAACGGGCGGCGGAAAGCACCCGGCAGCAGTCGGTGGCGAGTCGCCGTGATATTCGCGTGCTGGGTTATGTCATGCTGTTTGCCGCCGCCGCCAGCGTCGCCGGGGCGTTGGGCTGCGGCGTGCTCGTGAGCCGTTTGATCCGCCGGCCAATGGGGCGGATGGCTGACGCGTTTTCGCGGATTTCCCAAGGGGATTTGAAAACTCCGGTACCGGTCGATTCGCCGGATGAAATCGGGCAGATGGCCGAAGCGATGAATCGGACCCTGGAAACTCTGCGAAACAACGAGGCCCGGTTTCGCGCCATTTTTGAAAATTCGTTCGATGGAATCGGCGTTTCCAAGGGAGACCGTTTGGTGTTCGCCAATCCCGCCCTGCTGGCGCTTTTTGGCTATAACGACGAGGCGGAAATGATCGGCCGACCGGTCTTTGACTTCATTGCTCCCGACGGGCGCGCAGTACTTGATGAGCGAAGCCGGCGCGGGGCCCTGGGCGAAAAACTGCCGGCGACGTTTGAGCTGACTGGATTGCGCGGGAACGGCGACAAATTCATCGTCGAAATCCACACGGCCAGTTTCTTGCTCAACGGCGAAGCCCACGTGGTCGCCATTCATCGCGACATCACCGAGCGCCGGCGCGCCGCCATCGAGTTGGCCGAATCCGCGAAGCGGCTGGAACTGGCGTTGCACACTTCGAAACTTGGCATCTGGCGGCGACACCTGACGACTCAGGAGGGACAGTGGGACGAGCGCATGTTCGCTATTTTCGGCCTGCCGCCGAATTCGCCCGTGCCGACGCGCGAAGAAATGATGGCGTTGGTTATGCCTGAGGATAGCGAGGTTGTCTGGCAGTCCTGGAATCAACCTCCGACCACGGGCCGGACCTATCAACAAAGGTTTCGCATCAAAAGGCCCGACGGAACCATCCGTTATTTGGAAGTTCACGGGATGCTTCACGAGGAAGCTGGTCCCGGGTCGGAATGGGCCATGGGCGTGACGGGTGATGTCACTGAAATTGTCGATGCCGCTGCAGAATCTGCCCGCCTCCGTGAGCGCTTGTCGGAAGCGCGCAAGATGGAGGCACTCGGCACTCTTTCCGCGGGCATTGCGCACGATTTCAACAATCTGCTCACCAGCACCACGGCATTTATCGAACTTTCCTCAACGACGTTGCCGGCCGGCCACGAGGCCATCGCTTTCCTGAAGGGCGCGCGTCAAGGTGTCCATAGTGCGCGGGATCTCGTTCGACGGATCCTGACGTTCTCGCGGCGCACGCAGGAATTCCACCGGGCACCCCTCGGCGTCGGTGAAGTGGTGCGGGACACCGCCCCGTTGATCGCGGCGGCGCTGCCAACCCACGTCGGACTGGATCTCGCCATCGACTCGGGCCTGCCGGCGGTGAATGCCGACGGCGGCCAAATTCAGCAAGTACTGATGAACCTCTGTACCAACGGCGCTCACGCCATCGGCACCGGGAAGGGAAATTTGCAAATCGGGGTCAGTCTGCGGGATTTTACCGGAGTTCCGGACGAAAGGAGGCCGGACGGTTGCGCGGCCGCGCAACATGTTTGTCTCTCCGTGAGCGACACCGGCAGTGGGATGGATGCCGTCACCTTGCGCCGGATCTTTGAACGCTTTTTCACTACGAAGAAAGCCGGCGAGGGCACCGGACTTGGCCTGGCGATCGTGAAGGATATCATGACCGCCCACGACGGCGGGATCGAGGTGACGAGCGAACCGGGTCGGGGAACCATCTTCCGGCTCTATTTTCCCGCCACGGCGGAAGAAAAAGTCGCGTCGACCCCGCCCGAAAGCGGACTCACCGTCCGGGGATATGGCCAGAGGATCCTGGTGGTCGATGATGAGCCCACCATCACCGCGGTCGTGCAAATTATCCTGACCAAAGCCGGCTATAATCCGGAGGTTTTCTGTTCGTCGCAGGAAGCCATGATCCGTTTCCAGCAGGCGCCGGGGGAATTTCATCTCCTGATGATTGACCAGCAAATGCCCGGCCTCACGGGCGGTGATTTTATTGCCGGCGCGCGGCGTTTGGCTCCGGGGCTTCCCGTTGTCAAAATGAGCGGGCGCTTTGAATCTTTGCAAACGGATGACGAACCGAATCAACCAAAAACCCGACAGATAAAAAAACCATTTGAATTAAGCGAGCTGTTGGACCACGTGGCGGAAGCCTTGCGTTCGTGAGAGGAAGACCTCCTTTTTACTGCGGTTCGCGGATGGTGATTGTCTGATTGATGGCCGTGGGCCGGAGTTCCTGGCGTTGGCCGGAAGGCCATTGGATGACGATTTTCTGGATGCGGGTATCTTCCCCCAAACCAAACGTCAGACTCGAATCCGATTGCGCCATGAAGCCCATCGCCGGGGCAACTGTTCGGGTGAAAATGCGGCGCGGCGTATGAATTTCGACGCGCGCTCCGCCGGCGTCGGGCTGGCTGCGCGTGGCGATCAAATGCAGGCGCAACCATGGTAGTCCGCTGCGCTGATCGTTGCGCAGAACCACCGCCGGTCCGTTGTTCTGCACGATGATCACGTCGTCGTCGCCATCGCCGTCGATGTCGGCCAGCGCGATGCCGCGCGCGACCAGCGGCTGGGCCCACGTGCTGCCTTCGGCGACGGGTGCAGGCAGCCAGCGATGATTTCGCTCCACCAATAATTGCGGCCGGGCTGAGAAATTACGGCCCTGCCCGAATTTATTCACATCGGGTTCGGCGCGAGCGTTGCCGGAAAACAGCGCGAGGTGTCCATTGAATTCGTAGTCGAATAACGCCACGCCAAATTTCCCCGCGAGATGCAGTTGGGCCTCGGTGACATCGGGCAGGGTCGGCGGCGCGCCGGCGGTGAACTGGAGCGCGGCGAGGCGTTCGTTGCGGTCGAGGGAATTGGCGAACGGCAGCAGGCTGGTCGACGCGAGCCCGGCGCTGGCGCCTTCGTTGCGGTTGTTGTTGCCGCCGGTCCACTTTTTGAAAGTGCCGTCGCCTTGATTGAGGAACAGAGCGTTTTCGGCGGCGTGATAGGAGAACAGCAAATCCAGTTTTCCGTCGCCGTTGGCGTCGACGGGCACGACGGCCAGCGCTTTTTCCACCGGGCGTCCGGTCTGGGCGTCCACGTTGCGCAGGCCCGCCGATCCGGTGACGAGAGCGAATTTTCCGTGGCCTAGGTTGCGATAGACAGAAGGAAAGGCGCTGACGAATCCGGTGGGCGCGCCATAGGAGCGACCGACGTCCGCGATGGTGAAGGCCATCGCCAGCGGAACTTCCTGCGGCCACCGCGCGTAGTGAACGACCACGAGATCGAGCAAGCCATCGCCATCGTAATCGATCCAGGTCGCGCCCGTGCTCCACGTCTGGTCGTCGCCGGCGACGCCCGCTTCGAGCGTGACGTCCTCGAACGTGCCATCGCCTTTATTGTGCAGCAGATGATTGGGGCCGACGCACGTGATAAAGATGTCCGGGTAACCGTCATTGTCGTAGTCGCCCACGGCGGCGCTCATGCCCTGGATGATCAAGTCCACGCCGGCCGCCTGGGAAACGTTCGTGAAGTGTCCGGTGCCGTCGTTGTGATAAAGCGCACAAGCCGACGCGCTGGTCCACGCACCGCGATCTTCCCACGGCCACGCCGTGCCATTAATGAAAAAAAGATCGGGATGTCCGTCGCGATCGTAATCGATCACGACCACCGCACCGCCGAGGGTGGTGGGGGATTCCAGGGTCGCGGCATGATGCACGAAACGAATACCTGATTCTTCGGTGATGTTGGTAAACCGCGCGACTGGCACCGGCTGCGCTGCCGCACTCGTGGCGGGAAAAAATCGCGCGAACGTCACGCTGAG
Source organism: Verrucomicrobiota bacterium (assembly GCA_041691855.1). Lineage (GTDB taxonomy): Bacteria > Verrucomicrobiota > Verrucomicrobiia > Opitutales > Opitutaceae > Lacunisphaera. The sequence continues at coordinate 44,073 of JBEPTW010000001.1, forward strand.
GATGATGGCCGCGATCACCAAGGTCAGCACGACGGGCAGCAGCGGGGAAATAGCCGTGCGCTCCGGCGGTCCGGCTGGACGGCGGACGGGTGGGGCATTGGGAGGTGGAAGGGGAGAACTCACCGGTGAAGCCCGAAAGGGCGTGGACACGTATTGCTTGTCTATCCTTGATCCACCGCAAACCATTTTGCGCGATGTCAGAACCCCGCCCGTTTTCCCGTTCACTGCTGCGCTTGCTGGGGGCGTGGGCTTTTTGGACGTTGGTCGGACTGGCGTTTGCGAGTCAGTTTTATTTGTCGAGTACATTGCTCGGACGATCTGTGACTTGGGGGCAGGCCATCAGCTATTCGCTCGCGGATTGGTATGTGTGGGCGTTGCTTTCCGTCCCGATCCTCGCGTTTGCGCGGCGGTTTCCGCCTGAGGACGGCGCGCGGTGGCGGGCCGCAGGGATTCATCTCGTCGCGGCGCTCGTGGTTTCTCTTTTCTATGTCGGACTCCGCGCGCTCGTCGGGCAGGTGCACAGCCTGCTCATTCACGAACCGGTCACGTTTCTGGAAATTTTCCGGCCGTTGCTGGTTAAGACGTTTCCCTTCAACCTGCTGATCTACGGCGTGATTATTTCCGTCAGCCACGCGATCGATTATTACCGCAAGTATCACGAGCGCACCGTGCGCAATCTGGAGCTTGAAAAGCACCTCGCGGAGGCGCGGCTGCAAGCATTGTTGCGGCAGTTGAAGCCACATTTTTTGTTCAACACGCTGAACGGCATCGCGTCCCTGATGCACAGCGACGTGCACGCCGCGGACAAAATGCTCGTGCGCCTCGGCGAACTGTTGCGAATCACGATGAGTCATCCCGGCCAGCAACTCACGCGATTGAGCGAGGAAATTTCCTTCATTGAAAAATACCTCGAAATCGAACGCATCCGTTTTCGTGATCGGTTGACGGTGGAATTTGAAATTGAACCCGCGACGCTCAACATCGAGGTGCCGAGCCTGATTCTCCAACCGCTGGTGGAAAACGCGATCCGGCACGGCATCGAGCCGCATGTGCGCACCGGTCGGGTGGTGCTCAGCGCACGCCGCACGGAGGGATTCGTGGAGCTGGTCGTGCGCGATAACGGCGCGGGCCAGCCGCCCGGCGGCTTCACGCGGGAGGGCATCGGCGTCGGCAACACGCGGGCGCGATTGCGGGAACTTTATGGCGAGCGCCACCGCTTCGAGCTGGCCAACCATCCCGACGGTGGCCTAGTCGTGCGCGTGACAATTCCTGTCGCCTGATCCCGTGAACAAAATTCGCACTCTCATCGTCGACGACGAACCGCTGGCCCGCGAGCGCCTGCGCGGGATGTTGAAGGACGACCCGGCAGTCGAGATTGTCGGCGAATGTGGCAACGGCACGGACGCGATCGCGATCATCAAGAGCGTCGCGCTCGACTTGATTTTTCTCGATATGCAAATGCCCGGTTGTGATGGCTTGCAAGTGCTCGCCAGCGTGCCGGCGGAGAACCGGCCGGCAGTGATCTTCGCCACGGCGCACGAGCGCTTTGCCTTGGATGCATTTGAGGTGCAAGCGGTGGATTATCTTTTAAAACCCTTCGATCGCGAACGGCTGCAAGTCGCGGTCCGGCGGGCCCAGGACCAATTGCGCCTTCAGCGAACGACCGATTCGGAACGAAAATCAGACGACGCGTTTGCGTCCGTGGAGAATGCAGCTGCACCGAAGAAAAACGAGCGCCTCACGGTGAAGGCCGACGGGCGGCTGGTGTTTTTGAAAGCCGAGGAAATTGTGTGGGTGGAAGCGGCGGACAATTACGCGGTGCTGCATCTCGTTTCGGGCCGGTTGATGCTGCGCGAAACGATGGCGGCGTTGGAAACGAGATTGGGGTCCGTGAGTTTTGCGCGGGTCAACCGGTCGGCCATCGTGCACCTCGATCAGATTAAGGAACTGCAACCTGCTTTGCATGGCGACTACACGGTGCTGCTGCGCGATGGGACGAAACTTCCGCTCAGTCGGAATCTGCGTGGGAAGCTCGATAAATTTGCCGGCGAAAATTTGGGATAAGCGGGCTCCCGGCCGCGCATCGGCGGTTCGCCCCTCAGCATCGGCAATTCGCCCCATCGGGCTTTTCCCTCAGGCATGAATCTGCCTGATTCCCGCCTTAACCCCACGTGGCTCTTCCTGCCGCGGTTTGCTTCCCGTCATTCATTGTTATGAAACCAACTCGTCTATTCCTCACGACCGTCGCGATGTTTGCCTTTATCGGGCCAATCGCTCGAGCAGCGGATAACCCGGTTCTTTTTTGGAATAAGGAGGCGCTCGATGCCACCCGGCTTGCACGCAATCCGCCGCCCGTTTCCTCTTTCTTTTTCGCGACGTATCACGCCGCGATTTTCGATGCGGTCAATGGCATTGACCACACTCATCAGGGCTGGCTTGTGACCGACCTTGCTCCCGCTGGGGCCAGCGTGGACGCCGCGATTGCCGCCGCGGCGCACACTGTGATGATCGCGCTCTGGAGCGCCACGACCAATCCGCACAATATGCAGGTGACGTACGAAACGACGCTCGCCGCGATTCCCGATAGTCAGGCGAAAACCGACGGCGTTGCGTGGGGCGATCACGTGGCCAAGCTCGTGCTCGAGAAAATTTCGACGGCGGGTTACAACAAACCCGTTCCCGGAAAATATTCGAGCGACGAGCCGGGTAAATGGCGTGAAACCCCCGCCGCTTTCCGTCCGCCTCTGTTGCCTTTCTGGGGCCGCGTGCGGCCCTTTATCATGACGTCGCAGGATCAATTCCGCGCGCCACCGCCGGAGTCTTTGGGCTCTGAAGCCTACGCGAAGGAACTCGCTTTCGTGGCCAAGACGGGCGGTCGCGACAATGCCGATCGCACGGATTACCAGACGATGACCACGCCCTTTTGGAATGACGATCTCGGGACGAGCACGCCGCCCGGACATTGGAACATGATCGCGGAAGATCTGGCCAAACGGAAAAATCTTTCGGTTCCGGAAACAGCCCGGTTGTTCGCACTGCTCAATTTCGCCGAAGCCGATGCCGCTATTTCCTGCTGGGAAACCAAATATTATTACAACACGTGGCGACCGGAGACGGCTTTGCGCGAAGTGAACCAAGCGCTGAATCCGCATGCCGAGGCGATCCCGGATTTTATCCCAAATATGCCGTCCCCCTCATTTCCGGCGTATACTTCGGGACACAGTACTTTTTCCGGGGCGGGTGCGCGGCTGATGGCGATCTTCTTTGGTACGGACGACATCGAATTTTCCCTCACCTCCGATTCTCTGCCCGGTGCAGTGCATAATTTCAAAAAACTTTCGGATGCACAAATTGAGGCCGGGATGAGCCGCGTGTGGGGCGGCATTCATACGATGTCCGACAACATTGAGGCGCAAAAAGTCGGCATGAAAATCGCGGACTGGACGATGGCTCACGCGCTGCTGCCGCTGAAGAAAGAGTAATCCCCGACCGCTTTCGCCCCGATGTCTCATTCACGACGCCCGCACGTTTCCGGCGAATCGGTCGACGCCGTTTTGCCGTGGATTCTACGCGTCGGCGTGGCGGCGTGTTTCCTCGGGCACGGGATGCTCGGCGTGATGCAGACGGCGGCATGGACGTCTTATCTTGCCGTCGTGGATATCGGGCGCGACACGGCTCTTCATCTGATGCCGATCGTCGGGGCATTCGATGTGGCGCTGGCGCTGCTGGTGCTGATTCGACCGATCCGTGCGGTGGTTTTTTATATGGCGCTTTGGTGTGTCTGGACGGCGTTGCTGCGACCGCTCGCCGGCGAGCCGTTCTGGGAAGTGATCGAGCGGGCCGGTAATTTTGGTGCGCCTCTTGCCTTGTTTATCTTAATGCGAAGCGACGGCGCGAAGTCGTGGCTGGGCGGTTCGTTTCGTGACTTTCTCGATGAAGCACAGAGTCGGATGCTCGGCTGGGTTTTACGGTTGAGCACAATGCTGCTCTTGCTCGGACACGGCGCGCTGGGATTGATCATACATAAATCCGCCTTCAGCACGCAGTACTCGGTGCTCGGTCTGCCCGGCGCGACCATTGAACCTTATATTGGCGGTTTCGAATGCATGCTGGCGTTGGTGGTCCTCTTCAAACCCGACCGGCGGTTGCTGTTTGGTATCGTGGCGTGGAAGCTCGCGACGGAAGCGCTCGCGCCGATGGCCGGATCGCCGATCTGGGTTTTCATCGAACACGGCGGCAGCTACGCGGCACCGCTCGCTCTGGCATTTTTGTGCGCGAAAAAATGCACCCCGGGGATGAGCGTCGCCGCGATTCCCGCGACCTGAATTTCATTTGACCCTGCTCCCTATGTTTAAATTCCTGCTTCCTGTTGCCTTGCTTGCCACCGGCTCCGCCCTGGCGGCGGATCTTCCGGCTTATACGACCACGCCGCTGCGCGCCCAAACGCCAGCCGCTCCGGGCGGAAAAAGATTTGAAATTCTTTCTCCCGCGGAAACGGGTGTGACGGTGCCCAATGCCTTCAGTGATCCGCGCATGTGGGGCAGCCGTTTTCGCGAACTCACGCTTGGCGCGGTTGAAACCGGCATCGCCGTCGGTGATTTTGATCGTGATGGGTTGATGGATATCTTTGCCGTTTCCAAGAATGGTCCCTGCGCACTCTACCGGCAGGTTTCGCCTTATAAGTTCATCGATATTGCGCGCACCGCCGGAGTAACCTGCGACTCCGAACCATCGAGCATCACCGGTGCGACGGTCGTGGACATCAACCAGGATGGCTGGCCGGATATTTATGTCTGCCGATACGACCAACCGAATTTGCTTTTCATCAACAACGGCGACGGAACCTTTACCGAACACGCCAAGGATTACGGGCTCGATATCAAAGACGCGTCGGTGCACGCGGTGTTTGCCGATTATGATCGGGATGGGGCGGTCGATTGCTACCTCGTCACCAACATCCTCGATTTTTCGAAGAGTCCGATGGGACGGAAAAATTACCTGCTGCACAACGACGGCCACGGTCACTTCACCGACGTCTCGGAAAAAGCTGGCATCTGGGGCTTGGCGCAGGGACACACTGCGATCTGGGTCGACGTCAACCACGACGGTTGGCCGGATATCTACGTGGCCAATGATTTTGAAACGCCCGACCGCCTGTACTTGAACAAAGGCGACGGCACGTTCACCGACGTCGTCGACGAGCGGTTGCCGCACGTCACGTATTTTTCAATGGGCGCCGATTTCGGCGACATCAACAACGATGGATTGATGGATTTTATGATCACCGACATGCGCGACCGGAATCACCGGCAATTCATGACCGGCATGGAGGAAATCGGGCGCGGTCTGTGGGAAATGGAACGCGTCACCGAACTGATTCCGCAATACATGTGGAATGCCGTGTACGTGAATACCGGCACCGATCATTTTGCGGAAGTGGCGCATCTCACCGGGATGTCCGCGACCGGCTGGACCTTTTCTGCGCGCCTCGGCGATCTCGACAATGACGGGCGCCTCGACGCGTTTTTCACCACGGGCATGATTCGCAATTTCACCGACGCCGACACGGTGGACAAACAAAACATTGCGCCGACGCTCACCGCTCGCGCCAACGTTTGGAAAAACGCTCCGCCGCGTCGCGAGACCACGATGGCGTTTCACAACCTCGGCGATTTAAAGTTCACCGACGTTTCGAAGGAATGGGGTCTCGACCACGAGGGCGTCAGTTTTGGCAATGTGTTGGTCGACCTGACTGGCAGCGGAAATTTGGATATTGTTTTCGCGAACTATGACGCGCCGCCGACGATTATTCGCAATCACACCGCAACCGGTCACCGGGTTGAGATTAAGCTCGCCGGCCGCGCGCCCAATCGCGACGGCATCGGAGCCGAGTTGCGCATCGAGACGGCCAGCGGCATTCAGGTTCGCCAGCTCTTCACGGAGCGCGGCATCGTTTCGAGCGAACCGCCGCTGGTCCACTTCGGCCTCGGTAACGACAACCGAATCAAGAAACTTTCGATCCAGTGGCCGCGGGGCCAAGTCCAGGTTTTGGAAAACCTTCCGGTGGACGAACTCCTCACGATCAACGAACCGGTGCTGGCGGAAAATGCCAAACCCGCGCCAGCGATCTTTAACACGCCGCCGCTTTTCGATGCGATGTATACGGAATCCGCCGCGAAGCACGGCCTGAAACACAGCAACGCGATTCGTCCTTTCGATGAATTTAACCGTGAGCGTTTGTTGCCGCGCCGCTTGAATGGACTCGGTCCGGTGCTGGCTACCGCCGACGTGAATGGCGACGGGATTGCCGATCTTTTCGTGACCGGAACTGCCGGTCAGTCGGGCGAACTTTTCCTCGGACAACCCGATGGCACTTTCAAACCCGCAGCTGACCAGCCTTGGTCCACCGCCACAGAGTGTGATTTCGTCGGGGCGACGTTCCTTGACGTAAACGGCGACGGTCATCTCGATTTGCTCCTCGCTGCGGGTGGCGTCCAGCAGAATGAAGGCAGTCCGTTGTTGAGCGACCGACTCTATCTCAACGATGGCCATGGCAAGTTTACTCTCGCCCCGGACGGCACCATGCCTTCGAGCGGAGTGAGCACGGCGGTTCTGGCCAGTGCGGATTTTGCCGGTGACGGCCGGGCCGGGGTTTTTGTGGGCGGTCGCGTCGTTCCCGGAAAATATTCCGAGACGCCGCGTAGTTTCCTTTATCGCAATGTGGGTGGAAAGCTCGTCGACGTGACCGATGAATTTGCCCCTGGCCTGAGTTCCGTTGGAATGGTCACCGCCGCCGTCTGGGTCGACGTCGATGGTGACAAGCGCCCCGATCTCGTGGTCGCGACCGAATGGGGTCCGATCAGTTACTGGCACAACACTGGAAAAAAACTGGAAAACATGACCGAAAAAGCCGGTCTCACCGGCCGCACAGGTTGGTGGAGCGCCCTCACCGTGGCGGACGTGAATGGCGACGGTCGCCCCGATCTCGTGGTGGGAAATGTCGGGCTCAACACCAAGTATCACGCCACCGTTACGGAGCCGACGGTTTTGTTCGCGGGCGATTTCGATGGCCGCGGAAAAGAGGAGTTGATCGAGGCACAGTATGAGGACGGAAAACTCTACCCGGTGCGTGGCCGGAGCAAACTGGCGTATTCCTTCCCGTGGCTCCCGAAGAAATTTCCGTCCTACAAGTCATTCAGTCAGGTGACCGTCGAGGATATTTTCGGCGCCGACCATCTGGCGAAAGTCCGCGAGCTCACCGCGACCGAGCTTGAGAGCGGCATTTATATCAATCGCGGCGACGGCACGTTCGAATTCCAACCGTTGCCCCGCATCGCCCAAATCGCGCCGATCAACACGATTGTCGCTCGCGATTTCGATGGCGACGGCAAGCTCGACCTCTTCTGCGCTGGAAATAACTTCGGTCCCGAGCCCTCGACCGGTCGCTTTGATGGCGGGTTGGGTGTGCTGCTTAAGGGTGACGGTAAGGGCGGATTTACCGCGCTTTCGGCGGCGCAGTCAGGGATTTCGATTCCGGGTGAAGCCCGCGCGGCGGTCGCGATTCTACTCGGAAGCTCGAAGCGGCCGGCCATCGTCGTGGCTCAACGGGAAGGTCCCGTCCTGCTTTTCACGCCCGTCAGTCGATAATTGGAGACCATAATTCAGAGGAGCGTTGCGCGCGGTCAACTTTGAAACGTGCCTCACTTTCCATGTACTCCCACTCTGCAGCCGTGAGCCAAGTTCGTCACGACCATTAATTATTTTTGGAATACAAATGGCCGCGTGCACCTTTCGTGGCATGCTGCCGGCAGATTTTTCCAGCGACCCATTTATCCATGCAAACCAATCGAATCAGTGTTTCGGTATTCGTCTTAACTGCCGCCTCGGCGGTTTTTTCCCTAACTTCTCCATGCGGTGCGGCCGCTGCTGCGACTATCAGCTCCGCGGAATGGACCAAACCAGACTGGCTGGGAGAATTGTCGTTTTCGGCGAAAGAAAGCTACGACGATAATCTCCTCGGCGTCTCCGGCAAGGGGTTGAAACCAGAGTCAGCGTGGGTCAGTTCGCTTTCCTTCAAGCTGGGCATGAATTTTGTGCCGTTGCTCGAAAAGGACAGCGTCGTCAAAACGTTTACCTTGGCTTACATCCCGGAAAAATCCTGGTACGATGGAAATTCGTCCGAGAATTATTCTTCGCACCGGATCAATTCCGTGATCGCTGGCAAATCGGGCAATGTCTCCTTCAGTTTCGACAACGCGTTCCTTTACGTTGACGGCAACAAGGAAGCCCCGACTTACGCGCTGAACCAGTTTGCTGGCGCGGCCGCGAACCAGAATGACAAGTTCCGCAATAATTATGCGCACGCTTCCGCCCGCGAACGCCGCGCCCAAGTGCAGGATCGTTACACCGCTTCTTTGCAGTATGCCTCGGGAAATGTTTTCGTTCGGGCGGCCTCCGCGATGGCGCTTTTCGATCTCGATACCAATCTCCACAATTCCGCGCAGGCTCCTTACAAGGGATATCAGAACTACATTGACCGTTATGACCTCAATGGGGGCTTGGATTTTGGTTATAAAATAACCCCGGATATTGCGCTGACGCTGGGCTACCGCGACGGATATCAATATCAGCAAAAATTTGATGTGGCGATCAGCGGAGACCAGCATGCGTCTTCCAACCATTACCAACGCGTTCTATTCGGCGTTGAAGGCAAACCAGTCCAGTGGCTCACGGTGAAATTGGCTGTCGGCCCGGATGCCCGCAAATATGAGGCGAGTGCAGCCATCGCCGATCTGCGTACCACCCGTTTTTATGCCGAGGGTTCTTTCTCCGCCACGCTGCCACATAGTCAGTCACTGTCGCTCACCTACAAACAATGGTTGTTTGTTGGCAGCACCGGTCTGGCTCCTTACGATGATATTGCCTTTGGTCTCGCCTATCATTGGAGCGCGACCAAGCAGCTCGGCTTCGATCTTGGGTTCAAATATGTTGAGGCTAACTATACGATTGGAAATGACGTGGCCGGTTCAGCGCCTGCTTTCCGCGACGATCTCGATTACGTGTACTCGGTCGGCGCCACTTACGCCTTCACTTCGCACCTGCTCCTCAGCGCCTCCTTCGTTTACGACCAAGCCAAGAATGGTTTGGACGGTCTGGCGGCAAGCTACGGCCCGTCCTATCGTGAATTTCAGCACGGGCTGAGCACAGTCGGCATCCAATATAAATTCTGAGTGATGACGCTGGTTCGCAGCCCTGGGCTGTGTCTGGTAAATAAACTAGCGCCAATCAACTCTGCTCGGGCGCGTAGAGCCGTCGCTTGCGACGTGCCGTTTTTCGCGCGCGAGGCCGGCGCAAGCTCCGGCCCTACAGCAAGCGACGCAAGTTATTTCCCAGACACGCCCTGGGCGTTAACTTCGGTATTTCTGGGTTAATTAATCCAGGTAACACTCCCACGGTGGTCGTATTCGCCACCGTTTTTTTCGTTCCGCTTTGGGGCAGCGCATTCCTGCTTCGCCTCGGATGATCCTAGGCCCGAAAGTTTTGTTGCGGGTTGCAAATCCACCAGTCGGGGGAAGCGATTCATCCGCGCAACGGTGTTACTCCTGGCCGGCAGACAGCATCATTTCGGCCGCGGTGGGAGGAATGTGTTGCTCGATGCGTTCGCGCACGGTGCGAAGGCTTTCGTTCACGAGTTCGCCCATCGTGTTGCATTGCTGGAAACGAGCGACTTGAAAATGGGCGGCGAGGCCTTCGCGCAGGGAATGGACGTTTTCCTCGGGCGCGATGGCGTCGTTTTTCATCGCGGTGAGCAGTGAGTTCAGGCGGACCGCGGCGAGCTCAGCGCGTTGCAACAACAGCGTCTGTTCTTCGCGCTGGTACTGGTAGGCGGTTTTCGGATGCAGATGCCGGTTGCAGAAATCGACCAAGCGCACGTTCTCCTTGAAAAATTGGGGGAGATAGAAGTTCTTCCGACCGGAATGAGATTGCTGGTCGAAATCCATCGCGCGAATCCGCACCTGCCAGCCTTCGAAGTCGGGCGTCAGGACCACGACGAAATTATAGCTCCGCATGTCGCCGAGCAGGCGTAAGAAACAGCGTTCATTGAACTTCACCAATTCCTTCGCAATGCGGATCGGCCGGAGTTCCTTTCGGTTCAGCCAGTCATTGATGAAAACGTCGCCTGGCACGCCCGCGATATGTTCCTCGACGAGCGTGTTTTCGTGCGTAAGAAAATTGAGCCGGTTGGGTGAAAGCAGATGTTCCAGCTCCAACCCGTAAACCCGCGAGGCATCGGCTTTCTTGATGTAGAAATAGTCGGGGTTGTCATTGTAAGCATTGACGATCCGGATGCGAAACGGCGTGGAGTTTCCGAAACTGCAGAAATCGATGCGATCAATGTAAAGATGCTCCATGATCGAGAAGTCCCCATCGACCTTCAGCAGGGCGTAGATTCGTTTCAGGCCTTCGTTGAGCGCACTGATGTCGCCGGATTGGTAGATGACGGAGTCCCACAACGTCGCGCGACCATCGGCGTCGGCGAGGGGAAACGCCTCGTGAAAATGTCGGAGACGTTCGTAGGTGACAGGCAAGGTGCGCTCGCGTCGGAATTTCCGGAGATAGTCCCGCAAGGGCGCACCGATCGGATAACTCGGTTTTTTCTGAGTGCGTTTGGCTTGCGGTGGCGCGGGTTCCTCCATGGCCAGAAACGTAATCTGCCGGATAAGCGACGCAATGCGCGACTGACCGGTCGGCGTTTTGCGGTCATTGCGCTGAGCGCCGACAGCTTGTTATGAAGCCAACAATCTCGTGCCCACGGTGATGAGCCGCGCCCGCAACGGTTGGCTTCGCGTCGCGAAATCGCGTTGATGCGTTTCATACTCGGCGCGTCCCTCGGGTGTTTCGATGCGAACAGGGGGATAACCGAGCTTTTGAAAATCGTAGGGACTCGCGCGCATGTCGATCTCGCGGATATCGCGGGCGAGCGCGAAACAATCAGCGGTCAGTTCGCTCGGCGTGAACGGGGAAAATTTGAATGCCCACTTGTAGAGGTCCATGTTGGCATGCAGGCAACCGCGTTGCTCGAATTGCGGTGCGGTGGAACGAGTTGGTTGAAGCTTGTTGAGCGGACGCGCCGGCTCGGTGAAAAAACGAAATGCGTCAAAATGGGAACAGCGGATCGGCTGCGCTTCGACGATCCGCGCCAGTTCATCGGGCGGAAAGCGCAACGGCCACGCATTGTGGCGCACCTCGTCCGGCGTTTGACGGTAAACCATGGCCCATTCATGCAGTCCGAAGCAGGCGAACTGTGGTGCGCGCTCGGAGGTCAATCGCAATAGATTCACCATCCACGCGAGGCTCTCACGTCGGTGGGATTCCAAGGAGGCGACGTTCAACGCCACGCCGCCTTCGACTTCATGATAGTCGGACCAGCGAAGAAATTCACGGGCAGCTTCGCCACTGAGAATGACATCCGGTCCTGGATGCCAGCGCTCCAGCCAGCTGGGGCGAAACCGATAGTATTCAAACAGAAAATCATGCACGGGATGCTTCTCGCCGCGCTCCCGTCGCGCTCGATGAGGCTTGGTCCACTCCGTCACGCGTTCCTCGTGGGCACGCTTCCGGCCAAGCCAATCGGCCTCGGCGAGAATTTGCGTGGTGGCATTGGTCGTGAGCACAGGGTCACGATGCGCGTCGTCGTTATTCAGGCAAGGATCGGTTGGAAGTCCAACCTCGGACCGTTCCACATTGGGCAAAGCGTCGGTTCAGGTCATCCTTGCGAGAAGTCGTTTCACGCCCTCGATAGGCGGCGTGTCCATGAAATGCAATTCGACTGGCCAGTTCATTTTGGCGACTGCGTCGTGTAATGCGCCTGCGACGGAAGCACTATTTAAAATTCGGCCACTCACTCCGCAGGGAAATTTTCCGGTGGATTTTGGGAAGAGTCGGCCAATGAGCTGGTCGGCCTGTTGCGCCAAGCCATCGACGGAGTCGGTCACAACCTGTCGGGCGGCTCCGCAGTTGTCGTCGGCGAGCGCAAGGACGCGCGGCGCGAAACGGGCGATTTTGGCGTTGGCCTCGGGGTCGTTGTAGAAAAACCGGGAGTTCGAGGAATAGTCCGCGAGACCGGTGTGTTCGCGCAGCGCGACGAGCAATGGTGAAGGCGGACTGGAACCGGCGGTGAAGTTTTGTAGTTCCAGCAGTGCGACGCCGAGCGCGCGCCGGCCGATATCAAAACCACTGCCGGGGTCGCCAAATTTCCAGCCGAGCCCGCCGACGTAATGAACCGCGCCGTCCCGTCCTCGGGCGGCGATGAACGAACCGGTGCCTGCGTGGAGTACGAGGCCTGGAGCACCGTTGGTGGCGAGTTCCAGCACGGGAAGCGAATCATCGAGCGTCGTGACGGTCCCGAAATCCTTGAGCGCTGCCGCGGTTTCCCGCCAGAACGCACCGCTGCCTGCCATGCACAACAGCGCATGCGAAACCGGGCCGGGATGTTTCGCCGTCAATTCGTGCAGCGCCGTCGTCAGAATTGCGCGGGCCTGTTCGCCTCCGACTTGGCTGGGGTTGCAACCGTTGGCGATGTGTCGCGCGAGTTCAGCGCCGCCGGAATCGAGTAGGATTAGTTCGGTCTTTGTGCCGCCGCCATCCACGCCGATTTTGTAGGACTTCGTCACGCTGACGACGAAAGTCGTGAATGCGGTCCAGCCCAAGTTTCTTTTTTGAAAGCGGGCATAAAAAAGCGCGACCCGCAGGTCGCGCTGAAAAATACGAGGGTGGCTTTCGTTTAGTTGGAAGCCATCTTCTGGCCGAAAACGAAGGGCACCGTGACGCGGGATGCGGTCGCGACGCCATTGCGAATGGCGGGATTGAAGGTCCACTGCTTGGCAACATCGAGAATAGCAGAGTTAAACGCGTCGTGGGAACCTTCGGCGATGGAGACATCGTCCACGGTCCCGTTGGCATTGAGGACGAAAACGGCGCGGGCAAAACCGCTGGCGCCCATTAGCTCATCCGGCACAACGGGTGCGACAGAGGTGCGGATGGTGGGCATTTTGTCGACCTGAGCGACGGAAACGGTGCCTTTCCCGAATTTCAACGGTTCGATCGCGTTTACTGGGACGGCGACACCGTTTTTGAGGACCGGCTGGAACTTCCATTGAAGAACGGTGGCGCGGGCGATCTCGCCGAATTCGGGATGGGTGGTCGATTGGACCGTTGCGGCGATGACATAGCCGTGGGTATCGACCGTGATCGCGATGCTCGCTTCGCCATGGGAGTCGGCGAGGGTGTCCGGCAGCGATGGGCTGGCTTGGCGAATCGGAACGAGTTTATCGTTGTCGACCAACTGGGCTTTCGCAATCACGCCGAAAGCCGTTTCAGGTGATCCAATGAAGTGAAACGGAAGATACACTTTGCTCGAAATAGCGTGGCCGCGGATCGTGGCCGGTTTGAAGGTCCATTTCTTGGCCGCAGCGAGGCAGAGGTCATTTAATTCCACATGGGTGGACTTGAGCACTTCCGCGTCAATGGTCTCTCCGTTTGAATCGACGGCAAGGGCAACGGTAACGTCCCCGCAGATGTGGGCTAGCTCGTCGGGAACTTCTGGTTCCTCTTTGTTGCGAGGTTCAGGACGGGTTGCTGCAATTGAGGTCGTGTCGATCGTATCGCCGCCAAAACGGAAAGGCTGGACGAACGTCTCGGTCGGAGACGTCGGTGCGGTATAGCGCCATTGGCGGATTGCCCTCAGGCAGGGGCCCTCAAGCTTGTAGTTGGAGGAACTTTTCACCGTAGCGCTGGAGACGTAGCCGTTCTCGTTGAGCGTCAGCTGGAGTTCGACCTGCCCTGAAGTTAATGCCAGATCCTGCGAAACCACAGGTGCGACGGTGTCGATGGGCGAGGGGATTTGGCCGGCAAACATCGATACCGACGCAAGCTGACCGAGAAGAGCCAACAGTAGGAGTGGGTAGGATTTTTTCATAACTCAGGGATTGGATTTTTGATGAATAAACGTCCATGAGATGGGCGTTGGAGCTAATTTCTGTAGGGGTTTTCACTTACAATGGCCCATGATTCAATTGCATAACGATTGCGGTAATATTGTTTACCATTTTTTGCAGTTCTTTTAACAACCCTAACAAATCGATCCATTTTCCTGCTGCTCGGTAAAGGGATGCAATAATATAATAACTCATTTATAATTAGTTATTAATGTAATTAAATTACGCGGTTGATCGCGCGCGACGGGTCAGACCAGAATGGGCAAAAATGGCCCATTCATAGCTTATTCTGACCCGAACGACCTCGGGACAATTAAGGCACCGACGGACGCGATAGGGCTGGTGACGCTTTCAATACGATCGTATCCGCAGTCAACCCGCTTCCACTCGCCGTGAGCTTAAGTTCGCCGGCATGTTTCGATGATTGAACGATGATCTGTGCGAGTCCGTTGAATACGCTGCGGCTCCAGTGCGTTGGCGCAGGAGGATTGATCTTTCGCCACGCAACACCGTGGCTGAGGCCGCCGGTGGGAGTCCGCGTGCGGGCGAGAATCGCGATCGAGTTTTCTCCCGAGTGGATGAGGGATTTCACTTCAAAAATTGAAGCGGATTGTCCGTCGCTCACGTCCGCGACTTTCACGCCATTCAAATAGATGGTCGCTTTCCCGATGATTTTGCCGAACCACAATTCAAGGGCGGGCGCGTTGAGATCGGCTTCCGTCACGGCCAGTTTTGCGCGGAGGAAGGCTTCGCTGTTGGGCGCGAGCGTGTCTTGGTCGCCACTAAGATCCACATTGCTCCAGGTTGAATCGTCGAAGTTGGCCGCCAACTCAGGTTGGGTTTCAGTATGCTCCACCGGCACGTTTTTTGTCTTCCAGCCGTCAATCGGCTGAGTGATGACCACAGGATGCGCCACGTACTTGTCCGGTTCGTGGCAACTCGGGTCGCCGTTGCCGACCCCCATGATCCGACCGGGACCGTCGAGCGTGAAAGAGAGCGCGTTATTGGCGACCGGCACCACGCGGCCTTGGGCGTCGCTGACGGAAACGGTGATGACGGAAATATCTTCGCCATCGGCGTTGATCGTAGCGCGATCCGGCGTGAGGTGTACGGCCGCCGCCGCACCGGTGGTTTCGATCTGCGTTTCAATCACCAGCGTCCCGTCCTTGAATCCCTTGGCGAAGAGCGTGCCCGGAGTGTACGGGACTTTCCATTTCAATTCGGAATCGTGCTTCATCGTAAGGCGGCCGAGACTCTTTTGATTGAGGAAAAGCTCCACCTCGTCGCAATTGCTGAGCGCGCGGACATCAATCACACGGCCTTCCTTGCCGGCCCAATTCCAATGCGGTAACAAATGCAGGACTGGCTGCTTCGTCCACCACGCGCGATAATACCAGAAATTGTCCTTCGCGAATCCGCAGGTGTCGAACACGCCAAAATGCGAATTCACACACGGCCAGCCGTAGGGCGTGGGTTCGCCGCGGTAGTCGAAACCGGTCCAGATAAATCCACCGGACAACCACGGACGCGCATCGAAGAAGGTCCACCATTCTTCAGCGGTATTCGACCAGCGCTGGGGATTGTCGTCATAAGCGGTCACGTATCCACGGACCGGATCGGCCTCGTAAATCCCGCGGGTGGAAACCGTGCTGCCCTGTTCGCTGCCGACATTCGGCTGGTTCGGATGGGCCGCGTGATAGGCATCCATATTATTCACTCCGATGTGGTAGCTCCAGCCGCGGACATCGACCGCCGAGTTGATGCCTTCGAACACGTTGCCAAGATCGGAGTTGACCGTCACTTGGCGGGTCGGATCGAGTAGTTTGACCTTTACCTTCATGGTGGCCGTCGCGCGACCCCCGGCGGGAGTGGCTTGGGTGTTAAATTCCTCGTTGGCGAGTGACCAGAGGACAACGCTGGGGTGATTGCGGTCGCGCCGCACCAAGTCCTCGAGCCATTGCAAATGTTGCGCGTCGCTGCCGAGCAGACGGTTTTCGTCTATCACCAACATGCCGAGACGGTCACAGGCTTCGAGCACTTCGGGCGTCGGCGGATTATGCGACGAGCGATAGGCGTTGGAGCCCATTTCCTTCAACTTCCCAATGCGAAAATATTGCAGTCGATCTGGCAGTGCAGAACCCACGCCCGCGTGATCCTGGTGGTTGCATGTGCCCTTGATCACGTAAGGTTGGCCGTTCAGCAGGAAGCCGCGATTCGCGTCGAACGCGATCGTGCGAATGCCGAATTCGGTCGTCTGTTGGTCGACAATTTTTCCTCCGGCACTGACGGTCGTGGTGAGATGATAAAGCCGCGGATTTTCCGGCGACCAGAGTTCGGGCGAGGCAACGGCGGCGGTCTGCCGGACATCACTCGCGACGCCCGCGCTGGCGTTAACTGATTGCTTCGCCGAGGCGACGGTTTTGCCATCGGGTGAGGAAATTTCCCACGAAACTTCGGCGTCGGCTGCGGTCGTGAGTTTGTTGTCGACCTGCGCCTGCAAATGAATCGTCGCGTCGCCGGCCGGTACGTTTTGGGGAAACTCGCTGTATACAAAAACGCTCTCTGGCGCGAGTGCGACCGCGTCGGTCTTGACCAGCCAAACGTGGCGATAAATGCCCGCGCCTTCGTAGAACCAACCTTCCGGGTGAGTCGCGTCCACCAGGACGGCGATGACGTTTTTCTCCCCGCATCTTGCGACGTCGGTGATGTCGTAGCGGGCCCCGCCATAGCCGGAGTCGTTGTGACCGACAATCCAGCCGTTAACGAAAACCGACGAATCGCGGAAAGCGCCATCGACCTCGATCCAAAGCCGTCGACCCTGGTCGGATGCGGGCAGTTCAAACGTGCGCCGGTACCAAGCCACGCTGTTATCCGGAAACGCTTCACCCACCGCGCGGAATCCATGTGAGGCGTCCGCGCGTGGGTCGAAAGGCAACTCGATGGCCCAGTCGTGGGGCAAATTAACCGGACGCCAGCTCGCATCGCTGAACGCCATGTTGGCCGGACCGCGCCCCGAGCCGGATTTGTCGAGTCTTTGGCCGATGTCCCATTCATTCCCGAGGTGGAATTTCCAGCCGAAATCAAACAGCAGGCGATCGCGCGGCGAGGGAGCGGCGGAAGTTTCCGCCGCCGGCGCGTGCAGCGAAAACAGACCGAGTGCAAAAAGAGCGACGAGGAGGCGAGCCAAGGAATTTTTCCTAGCTGAACGGAAGGGAAAATGCGGGTAACCGAAAACAGGTTTTGAACTTATGCCAGCTGACGGCTGAGGCGGCCTTTGTATTTTTTGCCGAGCTCACGATTGTACTCGATGGCATTTGGCATGTTCTGACTGCGGAGGATGGGCAGCAGATGACCGCCGGTTTTCAACCAGTCGATCACTTCCAGCATCAACAAATTCAACAACGTGGCTCCGATCAACGTCGACGTCGGGCCAGCCATCACGCCATCGACGACCGGCGTGATCGCGTCGCCCGGCATCCCGCAGTTGTCGAGGACGTAGTCGGCGACTTCGTGCAATTTTCTGCCACTCGGATGAACCGTCGCGGCGGTTTTAGACATGTCCACACAAGTCAGGCCGACGACGGTCAGGCCTTTTTTTTTGGCGTGCAACGCGATCTCGATTGGCGAGGAATTTTTGCCGGAGTTGGAAATGACGATGATCGTTTCGCTGGCCAGCAAGCCATGCGCGCGGTCGTAGCGCTCGGCGATCTTAGTGCCGTAACCCACGAGGTTTTCGATGAACCCGCCCGTGGGATCGAAGAGTCCGCTGACGCAGACCAACCCGCCGGCGCGCCCGATGATTTCACGTCCGATGACTTCGCTATGACCGCTGCCGAAGGTATGAATCACGCCGCCCGTCGCGACGGACGCCCCGATGATCGGGGCCAGGGTTTTCAGCGTCGCGGCGTTTTGCGCGCAGGCTTTTTGCAACAGCCCCGTGGCAGTCGCGAGGTAGGTAGTGGCGAGGGAAGACATGCCGGAGTGTGGCCCGGATCGCACTCGGCCTGCACGCCAAAAAGATTATTCCGGCGCGGACCAACGTCCGAAGATTCCGCACGGCAGGATTTTTTTATCGCGCTGGATGGGCAGACCGACTTCCCCGCCGGTGAGATGGCCGCCCGCGCCGGACATCAGGCTCGCGAGCAGATTGACCACGACGGTGGGCGACAGGCGCGCCGTGTAGGCATTGATCAGGAAAAACACCGGACGGTCGCTGAGCAGCTGTTTGCATTCACTGAGCAATTCCCAGAGATGATCCTCCAGCTTCCACATTTCCCCGGTGCTGCCGCGGCCGTAGGTCGGCGGGTCCATGATGATGGCGTCGTATTTTCGCCCGCGCTTGATCTCACGGCGCACAAATTTCAGGCAATCGTCAGTGATGTAGCGAACCGGCGCATCGGCGAGTCCGGACAGCGCGGCGTTTTCCTTGCACCATTTCACCATGCCTTCGGCCGCATCGACGTGGCACACACTCGCGCCGGCGGCCGCGGCGGCGACCGACGCCGCGCCAGTGTAGCCGAAAAGATTCAGTACGCTCACTTCGCGCCCGGCGGCTTTGGCCGTTTTGATTTTTTTGGTGAACCAGTCCCAGTTCACCGCTTGTTCCGGGAACAGCCCGGTGTGTTTGAAACTGGTCGGATGGATTTTAAATTTCAGCGATCCGTAGTTAATCGTCCAGTTGTCCGGCAGCTGCTGGCGAAACTCCCATTTTCCGCCGCCGGTTTCGCTGCGGTGATAGAAACCATCCCAGTTTTCCCAGCGACCGTTGCCGCCGGTGCGCGGCCAGATGATTTGCGGATCGGGGCGCACGAGTGTGTACGGTCCCCATTTCTCGTGTTTCATGCCCAGCCCGGAATCCAGCAACTGGTAATCCTTCCAGCCGTCAGCGACGATCAATCCGGGGCGTTCAATGGTCATAACTTTAGTTTGCGAGCGATTTACTCGGAGTGAATAGGAAGATTTATTTTTTCAAATGAGCTGAAAGTGTACGGTTAAGGCGGCAGTCTACAATCCAAGCCAAACCAAGCGTAAGAATAAAAATGAAAATCAGACGCGTGAAAAATGTGAGAGGTGTGCCTGAGAATTCAGGAAAGAGATGTCTTTGGGCGATTTGGATGGGAGAGGCTAAAGCATAAAGGCCGAAGGAGACTGCGCCTAAAGGCGCCAATCGATTCAAAGCGGTTTGAGGCGGCTTCCACTTTATTAGGAAAGAAGCGGCAAGTAAAGTCACGCCGGTTACTGCTATCATTAGCTCCGTGGCTTCTTCCAAAAATATAGTCCGGACGAAACCAATCCAACCCCAAAGCAAACACCCAATCGCCAGTTTTCTCTCCAACGTGGGCATGCGGCCGGTAATCGAAAGAAGACACCACGCGGAAACAGGCAGGAAGTCCAAGCGATGAAGCGATACGACTGTCCAATCCAACAAAGAAAAGAGTTTCATATCGTATATGAACGTTTTAAGTTCACCCAATTGCCAAATTGCATAAGCAGTGAGCAACGCACTGGGCCAGTGTCCGCGACGGGATTCCATCGGGGGCGGAACAGTTAACCATGCGACACACAACCCCGTCAGCCAGTATGAAGCACCACACGCGTAGCGCACGATTATGCTAGGAAAAGGAAGGCCGGCGGCTCGACCGATTGGAAATAGCGCGACAAGACTTACTACAAGAATGAGTGACGGCGCTCGCCACCAAATGACGATGAACGATAGGTAGTAGAACGCCTCGTAGTTCAGCGTCCAAAGGGCACCATTGTTTTCCAACAAAGGAAAGTGCCATCCTGTCCATGGATAGGCTTCGGTATTTTGCAGAAAAAAAGCGTTTCCCAATATTGTGTGCAGCCCGGTATTCGGAAGAAACAACCAAGCTAACAAAATAGCGATATATGTTACCGGCAAAAGGCGCGTTACGCGGCGCGATAGGTAGCGAACGACAGCTTTTCTCTCCAATGGTTTTCGGGTCGTCAAACCAATCACATACCCTGAAAGAACGAAAAACATCAACACTGCGGGCAGGCCCAAGTTTATGCACCATAGACTCTCAGATGGAGCATACACCGGATCAACCGCCGGTGCGGAAATAAAGCCATGGGCAATGAAAACCAACAATGCGCAAATGCCACGCAACGCCTCTAGTGCGCAATCTCGTGTCGCCGGGTAAACATTTTCCGGCCGCGGACGCACTCGGATAAAAAGCCGATCACGCCAGTTCATTTTTTTTAACCAAGAGGGGTTTGGTTTTGATCGCCTCTACAAAAATCTATAGAGAAAAACGGACTCCTCGTTTTGACAAAGTACAATCCATGATAAGAGAAGATTTTGGCCAATACGCTACTGCACTTTGAAGCAGTTGTTGTCGCAATCCCGAACTTTGGAATAGATCGCGCTCACGAATCTCCTACTTCCATGCGTGTACTTTGGCTTTTCCTCTTGATTGTGAACATTGGCTTTGCGTCTGAATTGAAAACGTTCTCCAGTGGGGAAACCCGCGTGCATTTGCTCGAATTGTACAGTTCGGAAGGCTGCAGCAGTTGCCCACCGGCCGAATCGTGGCTCGGGGAACTGCGGGATGCGCCCGGCCTTTGGCGCGAATTCGTCCCGGTCGCGTTTCACGTCGATTATTGGGACCGTCTTGGCTGGCGGGATAAATTTGCGAGCAAGGAATACACCGCGCGACAATACGCCTACGCTGACTACTGGCACAGCGAAAATGTCTACACGCCCGAGTTCGTACTCGATGGTGCCGAATGGCGGGCGCGCTCTAGCTCAAATTTGAGCTTTCCCGTCGCGAAGGCCGGATCGCTTTCGGTGGTCTACGCGTCTGATGGTGTTTGTCGGGTAACTTTTGCGGGCGCGGGCGACAACGATGTCCATGTCGCGGTGCTGGGTGCAGGCATAACTTCACGGGTCCGCGCGGGCGAGAACAGCGGACGCATGTTGCATCACGACTTCGTGGCGTTGGCGCTGAAAACCGCGCGGCTGGAACACGGTTCAGCTGAATTGAAATTGCCGATCCCCGCCGAGGACGGAATCGCGCGTCATGCCCTCGCGGTTTGGATTACGCCGAAGAATGAGTTGTCACCCGTGCAAGCGACGGGCGGCTGGCTCGATTGATCGATCAATCAGGTGTGGCCCGGATTTTCCGCGGCCAGCTTTGCTTCGATCCCGTTCATCGTAGAGAGAAACGCTTGCGCCAAATCCACCTCGTAGAGTTTCGCGAGCGTGAGGACGCTCCAAAGGGAGTCCGCCAATTCATGCGCGAGCTTCGCGTCTAAATCGTCCGCGGAGTGCACGCCGGTTTTTGCCATGACGAGTTTCATCAAGTCACCGACGTCGCCGACGAACCCCTGCATGACTTCTTCGCGGCTCCACGGCCGGAGACCTTTTGCTTGTGCGATGCGGGCAAAGTTGGCGTGAACCTCCATGGCGCGTTCAGTGAGTTGGGCGAGCTCCATGAAGCGAGCTAACACGGGTGGCCGCTGGCGGTCGAGTCCGGTTCGACGAGGATTTTCAGTTGTGGCGCGGTGGTTGCGGTGATTTTATGCGGGCAAGATGAAACGTTTGTTACCCCTGATGATTTCGTTCTTCGCTGGCGTTGGATTAATTGTTGTCTCCACGGTTCGCGCCGCAGAAGCGGGTGACGCCGTGAAACTCAGCGCGCTGCCCGATCGCGTGCGGGTGGAAATCGGCGGCGAATTATTTACCGAGTACGTCTATGGCGACGGCGCCTCGCGTCCGTATTGTTATCCGATAACCGCCGCCGATGGCACGCGGCTCACGCGGGATTTTCCGATGAAGGATACGCCGGGCGAGGACCGCGATCATCCGTGGCATCGCTCGCTGATGTTTGCGCACAGCATGGTCGGTGGCGTGGATTTTTGGAACGAGGGCAGTGGTGACACCGGGAAATCACCCAAGGAAAAAGGACGCATCGTCCACGACAAAATTCTGGAAACCACGAGCGGCGCCGTGGGTGTTATCCGTGCGACCAACCGCTGGACGGCCCCGGACGGAAGGGTGGTGTGTACCGACGAACGCACGATTCGGGTTCGCAGCGTGCCCGACGGGCGCTTGCTGGATTACGAGGTGACGTTGCACGCATTGCCCGACGCACCGCTGCTGATCGGCGACAACAAGGACGGAACGATGGCCACCCGCCTCGCGCAATGGATGACGATGCCGCACAACTATCAGAAAAAAGAAGTTTCCGGAAACGGCCACATCGTTACGGCGAAGGGCGACCGCGATTCCGCCGCGTGGGGCAAGCGCGCCGATTGGTGCGATTACTACGCGTCGCACAACGGCAAAATCTACGGCATCGCGATTTTCGATCATCCGCAAAACCTGCATCATCCCACGTGGTGGATGGCACGCGATTACGGATTGTTCGGCGCGAATCCCTTCGGCCAGCACGATTTTGAAGGACTCAAAGGCCAGCCCCACGCCGGTGACTACACGATTCCCGCCGGCGGTAGTCTGACGCTGCGGTACCGGTTTTACTTTCACGAAGGCGATGAAAAAACCGCCAAAGTCGCGGAGTACTACGCCGAATATGCGGCGGGAAAATGAAATTCAAAACACCCCTTCCTTGAAATCTTTCGATCGCCGCACCTTTCTCAAAGCCTCCACTTTGGCCATCGCGGGCGTGGCGTTGTCGGCCCGCTGGTGGGGCGCAGTCGTTGGGGCAAACAGTAACATTCGAGTAGCGGTCGTGGGCCTTCATGGCCGCGGGAAAAATCATCTCAGCAGTCTCTCGAAACTGAAGGGCGTGCGCATCGTGGCCTTGTGCGACGTGGACTCTTTCGTCCTGGCAAAAACGGCTGCCGCTCATCCCGGCGCGAAAACTTATTCGGACATCCGCGAACTGCTCGCTTCGCCCGAGATCGACGCCATCACCATCGCGACGCCGAATCACTGGCATTCGCTCATGGGCATCTGGGCCTGTCAGGCGGGCAAGGATGTGTACGTCGAAAAACCAATTTCGCACAACGTCTGGGAAGGGCGCCAACTCGTCGCCGCCGCGAAAAAATATAACCGAGTGATTCAAGCCGGCACGCAGATCCGTTCGGGCGAAGGTCTGCGCGAAGCGGTGGCGTGGATACAATCCGGCGCTCTTGGCAAAATCACCGCCTCGCGCGGCTTTTGTTACAAGCGCCGCGACAGCATCGGGAAAACATCCGGCCCTCAACCGGTACCACCCACGATCAATTACGATCTCTGGTCCGGACCCGCGCCGCTGGTTCCACCGCACCGCAACACTCCGAAAAACGGCCCCGTCCACTACGATTGGCATTGGATCTGGCTTTACGGCAACGGTGACGTCGGCAACCAGGGGATTCACCAAATGGATGTCGCGCGCTGGTTTCTGGGCGAACCCGGACTGCCGCGGCACACGATGAGCATCGGCGGCCGGCTCGGTTACGTGGACGATGGCCAAACTCCGAACACGCAGGTAGTCATTCACGACTATGCGACGGCCCCGCTTATTTTCGAAGTGCGCGGGCTGCCGTTAACGACCAGAGAAAGCTACCGCGGCGTTTCCATTGGCAATGTCATCGATTGCGAAGGCGGTTCGCTGGTCACTGGCAGTTACTTCACGGCTAACGCGTATGATCGCGCTGGAAAATTGATCAAGGAATTCAAGGGCGAGGACCGGCACATGGCCAATTTCATCGAGGTAGTGCGCAACCGGAAAACGGCCGACCTTTACGGCCCGATTGGCGAAGGCCACATTTCCAGCGCGCTTTGTCATTTGGGAAATATTTCGCACGAGATTGGCCGCACCGCGACCCCCGGCGAATTGCAGGAGAAAATCAAAGGCAACGCGTCCCTCGCGGAAGCATACGGCCGAATGACCGGCCATCTCGCCGCCAACCACGTTGACCTAACCAAGACGCCCGTGACCCTGGGCGCGCCGCTCGCCGTCGCTTCTGATGCTGAGCGTTTTATCGGCGAAAATTCAGCGCCCGCCAACGCTCTTCTCACCCGCGACTACCGCACGCCTTTCGTCGTTCCGCAGTTGGCGTGATCGGATTCAATTTTTTTGGAGCCACGGCGACCCCGCCGTGGACGTGCGAAAAACCGCAGCGGGGTCGCTGCGGCTCCAGTTCAAATTTAAAGGCTTCGGTTCATTCAAGTCCCGTACAACCGATCGCCGAAATCGCCGAGGCCGGGCAGGATGTATTTACGGAGATTGAGTTCGCGATCGAGCGCACCCGCGTGAATGGGAATCTCAGGATGGTTTTTTTGCATTGCGGCCGCGCCTTCGGGCGATGCGACGATGCAGATGAACACGATTTCCTTCGCGCCGGCCGACTTCACGACATCGACCGCCTGCACCGCCGAGCCACCGGTTGCCAGCATCGGATCCACGACGATGACCCGCTTGTTTTCGAGCGGCGGAAGCTTGCAATAATAGCTGCGCGCGATGGCGGTTTCGTGGTCGCGCTCCAGTCCGACGTAGCCGACCGACACGACCGGGAATACATCGAGAAACGGCTGCATCATGCCGAGACCCGC
The DNA here is from genome assembly GCA_041691855.1 of Verrucomicrobiota bacterium. Lineage (GTDB taxonomy): Bacteria > Verrucomicrobiota > Verrucomicrobiia > Opitutales > Opitutaceae > Lacunisphaera. Next base: position 68,592 of record JBEPTW010000001.1, read on the forward strand.
GCGCAGGATTGGCACGACGACGAGCGCCTTGGCGAGCACTTGGCCCATCGTCGATTCCATGGGCGTCTCGATGGTTTTTTCGACGGTACCCAAATCACGTGTGGCTTCGAGCGCGAGCAGCAGGGAAATTTGATAACTCAGCGTGCGAAAGAGCGCGGGTTTCGTGGTTTGGTCGCGCAAATGTGTGAGCACATGCGCCCCGAGCGGATGAGAAAGGACATGAAGTGGCATCGTGGGAAAAGTTCAGCAATTCAGTAGCCAATCCGCGCGCCAAGCCCAAACCCAAAAAATACTCGGAGCGCTTCATCCTTTTACGGTTTCAGTGTCAACGTGTGCTTTGTTGGGCCGGGGAGGAAGGGAGTTGGCTGGCCTTTTACCCATGCGTCGTGTCCTGCGCTGTAATAGGGCGAGAGGGGATTGCCGCTCTGGCCGCCGGGCATTTCGAAGATTCCTTCGTTCTCGTGGCCCGGTGACACCACCATGCGCTCGCTCGCGCCAAACGCCGGGGCTTGCACGCGCGGCATATCGTTGTCGCCCGGCAGCGGCTCGCCGGGCAGATCGAGAAACTGCCCGAGAAAGTGCGGCAGAAAACGACTGAAAGGGTGCTGCATTCGCAATGTGTTGCGGGCGCCCCACGTGAAACGCCGCATGGGTAATCCGGCGTGTTCTACGTCGGCAACCACGTCGTCGGCGGCGACAAGCATCAACTCCTCCCACGATTTGTAGTCGGGATTAAGCAACCGCGCCGGCTTTTCCTGGATCAACTGCCACAACGCATCGTCGTAATGAAACTGGCTATAGTCGAAATCGGGATAGTGGGCGCGGGCATCTTCAAAAAATGGCGAGAGCGCCCGCTCCGCGAGTTTCGCGTGGAAGGATCGCACTAATCGGTAAGCCGCTGAATCGACGCCGGCGTGACCGTTCCATTGGCGCACCGCGTCGCGCATTTCTCCGCGCAGGTGATTCTTTGCAACCGCTTCGTCACTGAGCACGGCGAGCAACACTTTCTGCCAGCGTTCAAGAAAGCGCGCGCGATCATCGAGCTCGATGGCCAGTAAGTCGGCGGCGCTCGTTTTTTTCCCCGACGCGATCAACTGGTGCAGTCCATCGCGGATCTGCTGTGCGCGGGCGCCTTGATCATAGCCATTGTCGCCGATGGTGGCCAGCGCGGGATCGCCCACGAGGCGTTGGTTCGCCGTCCAGAGAATACCTTCCTTCGCCAACGCGCCGGCGTTGATTTGCCGGCCTTCCGGCAATCCAGCCGTCGCCGCTGGGCCGGCAATTTTGATTACGGGGATTTCCTCGGGTTTCAACCAGCCGTCCCATTTGCGATCGACGAATGCCCACGAAACGGCCTGGCGTCCGTCGTATCCGACGCGCCGAGGAAACGTGCCGGTGATCGTCGACGCAATCGAACCGCTCGCATCCGCGACAACGAGATTTTGATTGGGCATGCCGGCGCGATGCGCGATGGCCATCGCGTCGTCCACGGTGCGCGCCGTTTCCAGCTCCATCAAATTCAGGTTGGTCGATTCGACGTCGTGCGCATTCCAGCGGAGCGCGGAATAATGATTCTCCTGCAAATCACCGATGAGCGGTCCCCATTCGGTCCAGCGCGCGGTGAAAGGCGCGGGATCTTTGGCTTTGACCTTGATTGGATCAGAGCGGTTTTCGATTTCCGGCCAACCGTGCGGAGTACGATATAAGGCGTGCGCGATTCCGTCGGTTTCGACGAGGACGACATCGCTGGTGTCCGCGTACGAATTCGTCTCGCCCCACGCGATGTGGCCGTTGCTGCCGGCGATGATCGCGGGAAGTCCGGGCAAACTCACTCCCGTCACCTGATGCGCCGTCCCGGTCGCGTCCGTCCACTTCAGCACGGCGCGGTACCAAATATTTGGCACGTTCAGGCCGAGGTGCATGTCGTTCGCGAGGATCGCAGCGCCGCTCGCGGTGTGAGTGCCGCTCACGGCAAAGGCATTTGAACCCGGCAACAACCGTGATTCCGAAACGAGCGGAGCGACCGCAGTCGTTGCCGGCTCGGCCGGTTGCAAATGAAGCGGCGGCAGCTTGGCCGGCGGAAACGTGCTGCCGTCCAAAGCGGCGTCCCACGAGTCGCCGAGTGGCGCGAAAAAATCGAGGCCGGTCTGTCCGAGACTCACGCGGAGCGCGCGAACACTTTGTTCATACCGCGCGGTCGCATCCTGCAAATCGAACCACATCGCATAAATCACGAGCAGGCTGTCCTCCGCGCGCCACGGCGCGGGATCGGTGCGGAGCACGACGTATTCCCACGGAATTTTTGGCACCGTGCTGAGCGCGGCGTTCACGCCGTCCGTGAACGCATCGAGCAGTGCGCGCTTGTCCGCCGGCAGCGCGGCCAGAACTTTTACGGCGGTCCGCCGAAATTCATGCAGGCGACGTGCTCGGTCGATCTCAAGGGTCGCAGGCCCGAAAATTTCCGATAGCTCTCCCGCGCCCATTCGGCGCAACACGTCCATCTGGAAAAAACGATCCTGCGCCTGTACGAAACCCGTGGCGCGAGCGACATCGAGGCGCGTTTTCCCCTCGATGGTCGGCACCCCGAGTGAATCGCGCCTGATCGTCACGGATGCACTCAAGCCCGCGAGGGCCCGCGTTCCGTCAAGTTGGGGCAGGCTCGCGCGGATTCGCCACCAACCCCACCCGGCCGCGATCACCGCGAGTGCGACGAGCACGCTCAACGCGGAAAGCAGATAACGCGCGCGCAATTGGAGCGGGGACATCCGGGGTTACTTGAGCCAAGCTTGCGTGCTCACGGGGTCGCGGCCTTCGTCGTATTCGTTGAGATCGAAAAATGTCTCGATCGGTTTGCCAACGAGACCGTATTCCGTGATGCGCTGCTTGAGTATCGGGCTGCGGTCGTCGCGCCAGCCGATCTTCATCATGAAGCGGCTCCAGAGTTCGCGCTCGTCCTCGCTGCGAGCGCCGCCGCGTTCGAAGACCCAGCCGAGAATTTCCTCGTCGCTGCCGCCGGCGAGTGTGCGGGTTTTCAAATCGGCGTGCGATACGCGCAGGAAAGCGCAGCAGCGCGCGTCGAAACCGTTGCTGACATTGCTGTGGTATTCAGCGGGAAGCTGGCCAGCGGCGAGCAGGCGAATCTTGTCGAGCATGCGGCCAAAATACACGAGGCCGCCGACTTTGGCGTAGCAACTGCGGAGTCCGGGAACGTTAGGCATAGGGCGCAAGGTATCCGTTCCGTCAGCCGCGAAGGCAACGCCACAATGCGGCCAATCGCAGAACGGCACCGCGCGCGAACGTAGATCGCCGGAAATCTTTCCGCGTTACTGCGGCGCGCGGTAATACACGACCGTCGCCAACAGCCCGAGCATGAAGGTGGGAATGTTAACCCACAGTTGGTTGAACGGAACGTGATAATGGCGCACCGCCCAGATGACGGCCACGTGTTTGATCGCGATCAGGATCCAGCAAATCAGAATGATCCGTTCGATGCGCGGTTCGCGCGGCGCGGCGCGCGTCACGTGAACCTCATTAATAAAGGCGCGGTCGATGCCATCCGGTGAGCGGCGGATTTTGAGCTGGAAGAGATCGGCGAACATCGCACCGATAACCTACCCTCGGTTCACGCAAAAGAAAAGCTCCTTGGCGTGAAGCGGCGGGCCTGCTTGTTTGCCGCGATGGCGGCGGTCGTGCGGAGGCATGCGATCCTCGCGATTAATCCCGCAGCTCCCACCGATTTCTGGCAAAATTCAATTTCATGAAAGTACGCGCGCATTTATTCCTTGTTGTCCTGTTGGTCGCCGCGCTCTGCGCTGAAGCAGCGCCGACGCAGGTAACCATGCCGGCGGAATCGAACTCCCCGATCTCGGCCGGCGTTGGTTTGCCGGCGGGACGCGCGCTTTTTTGGACGGGCGGGACAGTGGCGGCGCCGCTCAACAAGGATGGTGGGACGGTGCACGAGCGTTTCGGCGACACCTACGCGCAGGGTGTCAGCGCGTTAAAAAACATCGGGCACATTCTCGTCGAACAAGGCCTTTCGTTGAAGGATGTTGTGTACCTTCGGATTTATGTGGCGCCGGATTTGGAAAAGGACGGCAAGCCGGACTTCGCGGGTTGCTTCAAGGCGTACCGACTTTTCTTCGACAATGAGCGTAATCCGATGAAAGCCGCGCGAGCCACGGTGGGCGTTTCTGCATTGGTGAATTCCGACTGGCTGATTGAAATCGAAGCGGTCGCCGTTTATCCTGCGGGTAAATAAGCGGCTTCGCTCTTTTCCTCCCATGCAAATCAAGGCGCCCGGTAACGAGATCAACTATTTGCTGCAACAAACCCGGGTGCATCACATGCAACTGAGCAGCATGGCCGATTTGAAGGCCAACATGCTCCTCACGATGTCGGCGATCATCATCACCCTCGCGGTGCCCCGCGTGTTGGTGGAGGGAAAATTGCAATGGCCCCTGATGATGCTGATTGTTTTCAGCCTGATCACGATCCTGCTCGCGGCTTATTCAGTGATGCCGAAATTGCCCTTGTGGTCGGGCAAAAAATCCGGCGCCGTGCCCGATGCAAAGAATCCCCATTTCAACCTGCTTTTCTTTGGCGATTTCAGCGGCATGAGTTATCCCGATTTTGTCGCGGAGATGGAATCCGCGATGAACGAACCATCACGCGTTTATGAATTACAGGTGCGGGAAATCTACATCCTCGGCAATTTTCTCGCGCACACGAAGTATCGTTATCTGCGTCTCGCGTACGCCACGTTTATCTGCGGACTTCTCGCCAGCGTGATCGTACTGGGCGGCGCGAATCTGCGCTAAAGATTTCTATGGAACCACGGCGACCTCACCGTAGGGCGCGCGTCTGACGTAGCACAGGCCTCCGTGCCTGTGGATTCTGGAGACATTGACCACGATAGGCGGGACGCCCGTCGCTACGACAGGAGCTTCTCCTTCTCCCTATTCCGCAAAGATCAATGAGTTGAACACGTGACGCCCAAAACTGAAATTCCTCGCTTGGTAAAAATGAGCACCGGATCGTTACGTGCTGCAATTTGACGGCACCAAGGAGTTGAAGTAAGGTCTGAGGTGGAAATCCTTTCCCTCTATGAAAACCAGCCTCTTTTTTTCGGCCTTAGTTGTCGCGGTTGGAATGACCGCCGGTGTTTCGGCTTCTGCTAGTGATGTGGTCAAGCCATCGCGCCCTCCCGTCGTTGCCGATGCTTCCGAACAAAGTTCGGTCGATGAGCCCGCCGTCATCGATCACGTCGTCTATCTCGCCAAGTTGCCGTCACCGGATGAGTTGATGAAAGGCGCGGAATTGAAGGGCACGCCGATTGTGCGGATGGATCAGACCGCCGACAAAATCGTCGTGGTCTATCAATACGCCGGCGGTCGCACAGTGACTTTCGCCTATACGTTGCTCGCGTCGACTGCTTCATCTCAGACGCAACCGCAGCCACAAATCGGAGCTGCGGTGGTAACCTCGAGCAGCAATTACCAAGAGGTCTCGCCGACGTACGTTTCTCCGCCCCCCACTGTGGTGTACACGGATCCCGACGTCTATTATGCGCCAAGTGTCCGCTACTACGATCCCGCTTGGGATTTCTGGACGCCGCTCGCGGTAGGGATTGGTCTGGGTTGGGGCTTCGGGGGGCACAGCTACTACCATGGTGGCTATCACGGCGGCGGAAGCTGGCACGGTGGCCACCGCTAATCTAATTTCCTGGAGCCACGGCGACCCCGCCGTGGCTTTTTTCGTTTAGCGACGCGAGGAAGCAACCGAGCGAGCAGGCTGATCGCCACGTCCGCCTTTGACGTGTTTGTGATGACAAAACATGGGTGATGAATAGCGATGTGGCGCCGCATGGAAATCCCGCGTGAAGCGAGGTTTCCATTGTCGCCTCAAACTCCCTCGATTTTCCCTTCGCCTCCCTCGGTGTTTGTGATTCATACAGCCGCATCCGTCCGTATGCCGCCGTTCATCAATTTCTCCGCTTACAAGTTCACGCCCTTCGAGGCAGAGGAGTTGCCTGCATTGAAGGAGCGACTGCTGGCCTTTACGAAAGCGCGCGCGCTTCGCGGTACGATCTTGCTCAGCGGCGAAGGCATTAACTTTTTCATCGCCGGGGCGCGGGCCGCGATGGACGAACTGCTCGCGGAGTTGCGCACGGTGCGGGGCTTGGCGGAGCTGCGGCCGAAGGAAAGTGAGAGCGACGAACAACCCTTCAACCGGATGCTCGTTAAAATTAAAAAGGAAATCATCGCGTTTGGCGTCGAGGGCATCGATCCCGCCCGCCGGCCATCGGCGAAGCTCGCGGCCCGGCAGTTGAAGCAATGGCTCGACGAGGGTCGTCCGGTGACGCTGCTCGACACGCGCAACGACTATGAAGTTCGGATGGGGACGTTTCAGGGCGCGGTGCGAGCTGGCATTGATCATTTTCGGGATTTCCCCGCGTCGGTCGCAAAGCTTCCGGCCGAACTGAAGGAGCAACCCGTCGTGATGTTTTGCACCGGCGGCATCCGGTGCGAGAAAGCCGGGCCGTTCATGGAGAAGGTCGGCTTTAAAAACGTTTTTCAACTCGATGGCGGCATCCTGAAATATTTCGAGGAATGCGGTGGGGCGCATTACGATGGTGAGTGTTTCGTGTTCGACCGCCGCGTGGGCGTCGACCCCGCGCTGCAGGAAACGAATTCCGTCTTGTGTTTCAATTGTCAGATGCCCCTGACCGAAGTCGAGCAACGCCACCCGCACTACGTGGCAGACATATCCTGTCCACACTGCATCAACGGTAAACGAGCGAAGACGTTGAGCACCAGCATTGACGTGGTATCGGCAGCTCCCAAGGGGGAAAAAGCAGAACTTTTTGACCTCATACTTGTGGAACGTTTGCGCAACCCATCCTGAGATCGTTACTCGTTGGGAGTTTCTGTGAAACGGATAGAATTTCCGGTGAATCGATTACCGTAATGAGAGACCCGGCTGATAGGTTCGAGTCCGTGAAACACCATTGTGATGCTCGACAATCCCCAAGCCCAGTTCCAAGCCATAACGGATAAGTTTTGGGGTGTTGGGAAGATTCAGTTTATGCATGATCTCACGGCGATGGGTCTTGGCCGTGGAGACTGAGAGATTCAGTTGAGTGGCGATTTCTTCGTCGGACAAAGCTTGCGCAATCCAGAGCAACACTTCCTGTTCTCGATCGGAGAGGAGTTTGAAAAATGCTTTATCCGATCTGCGCAAACGACGTGACGCCCGTAAATAATGGGGCGAGAAATAGGTTCCGTTTTGACTCACGGAGGCGATGGCTTGGCGCAGGTTCAGCAAACCGTCGGAGAATTTATCGAGGAAGCCATGAATTTCGACCTCGCTGAGTGCATATAGCTGATAATCGGAACAAATGGCGGACACGACAATGATGCGTGTGGCTGGCAGGGCCGCATTAATTTTTCGGATGAGCGTAATGCCGTCAATATCCGGCAGACTGATATCAAGAAGGACCACATCCGGGTTGGTGAAAATAATTTCTTCCAGAGCTTGAAGACCGGTGTGTGAAAAAGAAACGACGTCCAATCCCCAATGGCGGTGGCAATAATAATAAAGCATCTGGGCGATGCTCTGCATTGCATCCACGATTGCCACGCGCACCGAAGGAATTCGAGTGTGGGCTTCTTCAGCGCCGGCTTGCGCCCGGATGATGGTCAACATAACTCAGATTTGGTTTTTTCCGAAAGGCCCATTTTCGATGGGATTTTTTCAGTCAGGGTAAACCTGATGGCAACAAAAATACCTCAAAAGAGGTATTCTCGAGGCTTTATGTCGGAACATTGTGCTGGCTTTTTCCGGGGCGTAATCTTCCCCGAAACCCCTTTCCGCGTGAAACGTTTTATTTTTTTTGTGCCGTGCCTTGGTCTGTTGGTCTCCGCTACGCTGGCCGTCCAGATTCCTGAGCCGAAAATTCCTCTTTCCAAGCTACCGCCTGCATCCGGGGTTGATCAGGTCACGGTGGAATGGCAAGCCGTGGTGGCGGACGCGGCGTCTGCGGGGCTTGCGCTTACCCGGCTTCAACCAGCCAGCGAGAACACAACCCGGCAGAAGTCAGATTCTTTTCTGCTTACCGCCGACAAAGCCAAAGCCTTCCGGGAAAAATACGCCGGCCGACCGGAGGCGAAGGCAGCGGAATTGCTGGAGGCCAAGAGCCGTTTGAATTCAGCGTTGTTTGACAACCAGCCCCAGGATGCGCTGACGGCGACGATTGTGGCGGACATCCGCACTGATTTTGGGATACCTGCCAAGGATAGGCTCGAAACGGTGGCACTTTCCGAGGTGGTCCGCCTTCAGCCAATGATCCGGGACCGGGCCGAATTTTTGAAGGCGACTGAAACATCGACTCGAAATCTAATTTCCGAGTTTCCTTCTGAAGTGGGCGGCTATGAGGCGTTATTCCGACTGGCGGAAAGCCAGTCGGATAGTGCGAAAGGTACGGCGCTGGCATCCGAGCTGATAGATATGCAAGCGCCAGCCTCGGTTAAGGACTCGGCCCGTCTTTTTCTCGATCGTCAGGGACTGGTGGGGCAGCTTTTGCCGAAGCTGGCCGAAGCTGCATTGGGTCCGGGAAATTTGATCAGTGCGTCCCAAGGGAAACCAATCGTCCTTTATACATGGGCAAGTTGGAATCCGGGCAGTGTGGCTTTCGGCAAGCGGCTGGCGGGAATTGTTCCAAGTGGTGCAGCTCTGATCGGGGTGAATCTGGATAAGGATGTCGCTACCGCCACTGCACTCGCGCAATCAGAGTCTTTGCCCGGAGTTCAACTCTACGACGCCCGCGGCATGGACGGTCCCTTGGCCGCAACCCTTAAATTGTCCACCACCCTGCATGTTTTTGTGGCCAATATTCGTGGCGAGATTCGCGAGGTTTCCGCCCAGCGGGGTGATTTCGCGCTCAAGTTCGCTTCCGCCCTACGCTGAATATTAAAGCCCGGACGTTCATATCCTGTGGGAGTTGCCCTGTGGTTTGTTGCAGGGGGTGCAGACGAACAAGATTTTCCAACCTGATTTTTTTAAAACCATCCTGTTTCCTATGAGAAAATTTCTTTTCTCCTTCGCGTTCTTGATTTTTGCCGGCGGCGCTTTTGCCGGCGGTTGGGGGGTGGCGCCGCCCACCACTGTCGCCACCGGTACGTCGATCAGCGGTGTCACTACCTGGGGTACTTCTGCTGTACCTTATGGATCATACGGGGTGGCTTATCTGGTGTCATGGTACCGGGAGCCGAATGGTACATGGCATGGCTTGGCCACCCTTGGTGTGGGTACTTATGCCCAACGAATACCCTCTTCTGGTTTCTATGCTGTGCCTTCCTTCCCGGTTTCAACCGCAGGCACTTATACCATTGCGATATATTCATCCATGTCTTCCTCCGTCTCCGGAACGCCGTCCGGAAATTTGGAGGTCCAGCAAAACATATCGGTCGTGCCGGCGAACAGCGCCCCAACCGTATCCTGGGTTAACAATCCGTCCACTGCTTACGTCAACCAATGGTTCAATATCCAGGCGAGAGGGGATGACCCCGACGGCAATATTTCTTATGTTTATGTGTGGCGCGATGGACAGCCTTTTGCCTTTAACGGATTCCCCAGCGGTTACACGCAGTACTCTGACAATAATGGGGCCATGAGTTCGGTTCCCGGTACAATCACGTTTATGGCGCAATCCGGGGACGCCAGTGGCGCAAGCTCCGGTTACATTTATCATACTGTCACGATCATTAATCGCCCCCCACTCATCACGATGTCGGCAACGCCGACGACAATTGAGTTTGGTCAGAGCACAAATCTTACCTCGGTCGCAACCGACGCGGATGGCAACCTGGCTTTTCATGGTATTCTCGTTCTGAACGAAGCTGGCACTGATTGGTATCGTTCGGCCAGTACGGATCATTCGACCGGCTGGGGAAATCATCCCACGACGAACGATTTCACTTCAATCAGCTACACGAGCGGGGTCACGTCCGGGGCTTCAAGCACGCGCACGGCCGTTCACCGGCCGTCCTATACCGGGCTTCCCCGTACTATCACCTACCATAATAACGCTTATGACGGCTATGTTTGGGCGAGCTCAGATCCCGCCAATTGGGCGGCTTGTGTCGGCTATGCTTTTGTGACTTTAATCAAGGCCACACCAACTCAGAGCGGGTGGGTTTCACAATCCTGGACGGGCACCGGAACGGCGCTGGCGGGCAGTTTCAACGTCGTGGTTTCCAATCCTTATTCGAGTGCGGTGACCGCACCCACGGGAACGCCGACATTTTCAGTGGTCGGCGCATCTGGTGCGGGCGCGTACCCGACGAGCGGGGCGGTTGACGCTGGCACGAGTTTTTATCCGGGTATTTACACTGTTCGTTGTTCTTATTCCGGGGATACAAATTACAACCCGCGGGACTGGGACGTGACCTTCACGGTTATCAACACGGCGCCGACGGCCGGGATAAGCATTAAGGGGATTTCTTCAGGCACCACGACCGGAGTGATGGGCGAAGTGCTGACCATTGGCGTGAGCGGCTCGGACACCGACGGGAACCTCCGGGCCGTCAATCTCTGGGTTTTGACTCCGAGCATCGGTTGGAGAAATATTCGTGCGGACAGCACGATGGCCGCAGGGTACACCGAAAATGCGACCACGGACAACGCTATCAATTCAGCCGCCAATGTGTCCACGCTGGGCAGTGCCAACCGCACTTTTTCTATTCTGTTGGGCGGGGGTACGGGCACCTACCAGTTTGTAACCCGCTCGATGGATGCGAGTGGCGTGGCTAGTGCATCCCAGCAGGTGAACGTCACGGTCAGCAAAGCCAGTCAGTCTGCCCTGACCTTGAATGCGGTCGGCACCCAGAGCTACGGCACCGCGCAAATACTCTCGACGACAGGCGGCTCGGGCAGTGGCGCGGTCAGCTATGCCATCGTGGGCCAGTCCGCAGCGGGAGTGGCTACTCTTTCCGGTACGACGCTCACCGCGAATACCAGTACTGGCTGGGTGGATCTCCAAGCAACCGAAGCCTCGGATGGAGACTACAATGCCACTACCTCCAGCACGGTGCGGGTTGCATTCGCGAAAGCGGTTGCGACCATCACCCTCGGGAATCTGAATCCCACCTACGATGGCACGGCGAAGGCCGCGGCGGTCAACACCGCCCCGACCGGGCTTGCGGTCACGATCACATACAATGGGTTTACGACTGCCCCAACCAATGCAGGTAGCTACACGGTCGTCGCCACGATCAACGATGTGAACTACGCCGGCTCAGCAAATGGCACACTGGTAATCAACCCCGCCCCGGTTACCTTCACCTTTTCCAACTTGGGCTTCTTTTACGACGCTCAAGTGAAAGCTCCGACAATTGTCATCAACCCGGCAAGCGCGACCACCGCGATCACCGGAACGTCGTATGCCACCATAGGCAATAATTACAGCTTCACCATCACCGGAACCGGAAATTACGTCGGCTCAGGCACGTGCAATTGGACGATCGGCTGTTGTCCCGCCACCATCAATTTGGGCAATCTGAACTTCAGCTACAATGGCACAGCGAAGGTGCCGACTTACACCACCTCTCCCGTGGCCTTGTCCGTGGCCTTTACCTACAACGGATCATCCACGGCCCCCACCAATGTTGGCAGCTACGCTGTTGTCGCGACGGTGAACAGTCCGGCGGATGCCAATGGACAAATCTTTGTCGGCTCGACGACGGGCACGCTCGTAATTTCCAAAGCCACATTGACCGTCGCGGCGAATAACGCCAGCCGGACCTACGGTGCCGCTAATCCCGCCTTCGCCGCAACCTACACCGGATTCGTTAATGGCGAGACGGCCGCCGTTTTGACAGGCGTGCCCTCGCTGACGACTAGCGCGACGACTGCGTCGCCCCTTGGTGCGTACCCGATCACCGCCGCTGCCGGCACGCTTGCGGCCACGAACTACCAATTCACCTTTGTCAATGGCACGCTGACGGTCAGCAAAGCCACGCTCACTGTCGCGGCGAATAACGCCAGCCGGACCTACGGTGCCTCCAACCCCGCCTTCACCTCAGCCTACAGTGGATTCGTCAACGGCGAGACGGCCTCCGTCCTCTCGGGTACGCCCGCGCTGACCACCGCAGCTACCACCACCTCGGTCGTTGGTACGTACCCGATCACCGCCGCCGTCGGCACGCTTGCGGCCACGAATTACCAATTCACCTTTGTCGACGGCACACTCACAGTGGGCAAAGCCACGCTCACCGTCACCGCGAACAACGCTGGCCGAATCTACGGTGCGGCCAATCCCGCGTTCACTTCCGTTATAGTGGGCTTTGTTAATGGCGAAACGGCCTCCGTCCTCGCGGGCGCGCCGTCGCTGGCCACCGCAGCGACTCCCACTTCTAACGTCGGCGTCTATGCGATCACGCCTGCGGTAGGCACCCTCGCTGCCACGAACTATCAATTCACCTTTGTCAACGGCACGCTTACAATCAGTAAGGCGATGCTGATAGTCACGACCAACAACAGCCGGACCTACGGTGCCTCCAACGCCTTCTATGCGGTATACACCGGATTCATCAATGGGGACACGTCGGCCGTCCTCACAGGCACGCCTTCACTGACCACGACAGCGACCATCGCCTCGGGGGTCGGCGTGTACCCGACCACGGTCGCCGCCGGCACTCTCGCTGCCACGAACTACCAATTCACCTTCGTCAACGGTACTCTGACCGTCAGTCCCGCCTCCCTCACGGTCACCGCCAACAATACCAGCCGCGCTTACGGCGTCGCTAACCCAGTCTTTATTGCGGCGTACGCAGGATTCGTCAATGGCGAGACGTCGGCCATCTTGTCCGGCGCTCCCTCCCTCGCGACCACGGCGACGACCGCTTCTGTCGTTGGCGCCTACCCGATCATTTCCGGTCCTGGCACGCTAGTAGCAGCGAATTACAAATTTTCTTGTGTTAACGCCACCTTGACCATCACCAAAGCCTCGCAGCCGTCCGACCTGGCTATTACCTCAGCGAATACCGCAGGCTTGGGCATTGCCTACACGGCGACCGCGTCGGGTGGCATTGGTGCGGGGAACTATGTGTGGACCCTGAGTCCGAATTCCACCGCCCCCGGTGCCGGAATTAATTCCGCCACCGGGTTGGTGTCCGCCACCGGTGTTGGTACCGTTCTATTCATCTGTTCTCGAGCCGGCGATGCCTACTACAACGCTTCAGTCTCCACCCCCGTGTTCACATTAAACGTCGCAACCGACTACCAGCCTCCGACTGTTCCGTCCGGTCTGTCCGCTCGCTCGACGGATCTTACTGCCATCACGTTGACCTGGCTTCCGAGCGGCGACAACTCGGGCGGCACGATTACCTATGAGATTTTTGACGCCGCCAGCGGTGTCTTTCTGGGTTCCACCACGGGCACCACTTGGGTCCACACCGGCCTGACGGCCGACCGGGTTTATCTCTACAAAATCCGCGCCAATGACCCGAGCGGCAATCTTTCCGCCTTCAGCGTTACGGTGATGGCCACGCCCGCCAGCCAAACGTTCGGCGTGGATACGGATGGCGACGGGATGCCTGATGCGTGGGAAACCGCCAACGGCCTCAATCCCAATAGTGCTTCTGATGCCTCGCTCGATCCGGACGGCGATGGCCTCACGAATCTTGAAGAATACAAGCTTGGGTTGAATCCGCACTCGGCGACTGCATTTTACCTGACGAATACTCCCCAGAGCCAACCCCAAGTGCAGTTGTATTTTAGGGCGCTCGGAGCGGGGACAGTCACGATCCAAACACAAAGCGGTAGTATCCCCCCGATCACCTACACCTTCTTGGGGACAACAGGCGGCTGGGAAACTCCGAATGGAGGAGCTGCCATCGACTGCCGAGTCCCGATCGTGAATGAACCTATTTTGGTGAACTCCACCGTATCCAATTTTTATATTTCCGTTGGTCAGCTCTCGTGGGGAGCCACCTATGACCCTACTGATTACACCATCAACGGACTCTATGTGAACCAGATTTCGAAATCCGATGCAGGCGGGAGTTTTACGATCGAGGCCAATCGCACGCGGGTGCTCGCTTTTGCCAGTTCTGATCTTGAACCGTTGGGTCGATTTACCTCTCCTCGGATTGGTCTGGGCAGCGACGCACGCGGACGGTCAGCGGGAACTGTTGTACTGACCAATCCTTGTTACGCGCCCCCCGGACCCTTTAATTCCTACACGAGTATCGAGACGGGTCCGGCCACCCTTTGGCATCTCTCGCACCCCACGCATGAGCAGGCTTTGGCACCGAGTGGCTTGGTGGATATTCAACGGGAATCCATCCGGACATCGATCCGATTCTATGCCGGAATGCAATTCACCAAGACGGGTGAGTTCTACGATTTGCCCACAGGGCTTCCCGACGCCTATTACCAGCTCGATACTCTTGACATTGCCACGACGGAGTTAACGCGCATGATCGGCGGCGACACTTATATTTATCGGGTCCAAGTGATGCCGTCCGGGCACGTCTTTGTCGGATCGTACACTATCGGGCAAACATTAGTGAACTATTATCAGGACACTTGGACCACGCGCCAATGGGGCTGGCGTCGTCCGGATGCGACGCTTCCAGGAGTGGTGGAATACGTTAAGAGCTATTCCGAACATATCAACGCTCCGGGTTCCACATTTTCCGGGATCGCAGTCGCACAAATCGTCCACACCGGATCGGATGTCTCCTCCGCGATCTGTTATCAAGAAAATGTAGGCTATCAAAATGACGATGCTCAGCTCTTTAGATCGCCTGTCGGGCACTCTCGGGGCATCGGCACCGATACTTGTATCATTGGGGACGGAATCTCCAATTATATAAGTTCGTCGGCTGCTTGGCCTCTCGCCCCCTGTTCCTATTCGTACCTGAATACCGGTGGTCGCACCCAGACCATGGTTTATAATCTGGGCGTCGCTTGGGGAGTTGGCTCGAATCTGGGCACTCAACCGATCGGAGCCTTGGGCCAGCCGAGCGAAAAGTGGGCCTCCTTTGGTGACACCGTCGGAGTGTTAAATGGCGGGGGTATTCAGACGGCGGCCGTTCCCTCCGATTTAGTCACGACTTATTCCTATGCGGACGCCTTGGGCGGAGCAAAGACGCTGGTCAGCGATATGACCACCAAACAGGGCACCACTCAGATTGGTCGGAAAACTTTCGCTTACAGCTTGGGTTCGCTCAACAGCAACGAGACGGAAATCACGGTGCAGACGGACTACGCAAGTGCCGCATCGCCACTCGTCACCACGACGACCGTCTACAGCGCGCGCATTCTCGATAAGGATTTCCGCGATCGCCCCGTCTCCCGTGTCAAGCCCGATAATACCAAGGTGTCGTCCGCCTACCAGCGCGGCACGCTCGCTGGTTCGGCTTGGACCGCCGATGTGAATGGAAAATGTTTTCTGGTCGCGGAACTTTCCGGCAAGGTCGGCACCGGCGTGAGCACCTATCGCGGTATCTCGATCGACCCACTCGATATGGACCCGGCCAAGTCCACGCTCACCGAGCGCATTCTCGACGCCAACGGAAGCGTGCTTTGCGAATCCACCTGCGTATTCCAGTCGGGTGGTTCATTCGCACTCGTCTCCAGCATCTACTCGCAATATGACGCCCTCGGAAACGTTGTGCAAAAGGCCGATCAACCAATCGCGGCTGATGGCACCACCACCGGCCGCATTCTTTATCAGGCTGCTTATGTGGGCTTCAAAAAGGTGTCTGAGTGCGATGCCGCCGGTGTGTTGCTGACCACCACCTACGACGCCTATGGCCAAATCGCGACGCAGACGCGCGCTAGCGCCGGTTCAACGGCCAATGGCGATTACATTCCCGCCCAGACAAAAATTTATACCCACGACACCGTCGGGCATGTCTTGAGCGAGACGGTCAATGGTTTAGGTACCAGCGAACAGCTGGTGACCAGTTCCACTTTCGACACCGCTGGCCGAGTCGTTTCCGGCACGGTGCCGGGTGGTTTCACCACCGCGACGAATTACACCGGGGCCAATTCGATGGTCACCCAGATAACGGTCACCAATCCCGACGGAGGCACAAAAATCACCAATCTCTATTTGGATGGTAGTTTGAAATCCGTCACCGGCACCGCTGTACCCGATTCGGCCACCACTTACGCGTACGATGCTGCTACGGGGAATTTGAAAACTAGCCAGACGACGGCTGGGCAGACCGGCGTTCAGACCAGCGATTGGATCGGACGCGCCATGAGCAGCGATGCGTCCACATGGGCGGGAGGCACGCGTACTAACTTTAATAATTACAACACCCTCGGCCAGCTGAAGAGTCAGGATATAACTGTTGGTGGCACAAAAGTGGACCTATCTCACCTCTATGAATACGATGCTTATGGTCGGCTGTACCGCGAGGGTCTGGACAACAATGGCAACGGGGTAATCGAGCCCAGTGCCGACCTCGGGGTGAAAGAATATGAATTTGCTTATCAAACGGGCGCGCCGGGCTACGCCTCGAACCTGTATTTGTACTCCGGCCAGAAGATTTGGCCTTACGCCGGGACCAATGCCGGAACTTTCCATTACGCAGTCCAAAACTATACGCAGGTGAGTGGTCTGACCTATGCAGCGACCTCGCATACGGTGGCTTTGGACTTCGACGGCAATACGGTCGACACCACCGTGACGGTCAACCGCGCGGGCGCGGGTCAGGTGAACACCACCACTGCAAGTGGTTCCAGCCAGTCGATCATCCAGACAATGCGTGACGGTTTGTTGACGAGTTCTACGAATGCCCAAGGACAACAGGTCATTCAAACGTACGATGAACTGAGTCGGCCGGAATCTTCCAGCGATCCCCGCATTGGCACGACCTCTTTGACCTACGTACCCAATTCTATGCTGGTTTTTTCCGTCACCACACCGGACCTGAATACAGCGTATAATTCATATGATCCGGCCGGTCGAGTCGCATCTCAAACCAACAACCTCGGCAAGGTTGCCTTTTCACAGTATGATCAGGCCGGCAATCTCACTTACTCTTGGGGCGACACCGTAAATCCGGTGCGATACGAGTCCAATGAGTTGGGTCAGCAAACCAAGATGCACACCTATCGCAGCGGCACGTGGACCGGCTCTGCGCTTCCCTCGGGCTTTACACTCGACGGCGACGTCACCACCTGGACATACCAAGCTACTACGGGCCTGCTCACTTCCAAGCAAGACGCCAGCATGGAGACCACGGCCTACGAATATGAATCAATGGGGCGGGCCTCGAAACGCACGGATGCGCGCGGCTGGGTGACCAATTACACCTACACGGCGGCCGGCCAGCCATGGGTCACCAGCTACACCGACGGCCTTACACCTTCCATCACTTACGGCTACGACCGCGCCAGCCGGTTGCAAAGCGTGACCGACGGCAGTGGGCAGCGGGCCTTCGGCTATTACGATTCGGGAGCGGACGCCCTCAATCAGAGCGCGAAGCTGCAGAGCGAAACGTTGCCGGCCTATTTTGGCAGCCATGGCATCAACTACAGTTACCAGTTTTCCGTCGCGGGCCGGGTCAATGGCGCCGCTTCCTCCTTGAAGTTGGACACCGGCTCCCTCTACTCGGTCGGATATGCTTACGACTCAGTCGGTCGCTTCAGCACGCTCAGTTATAACACCGCCACGCCGTTCACGTATGGCTATGTGGCAAATTCCAACCTCGTGGGTTCCGTCGCGCAAAGTACCACCGGCTACTCGCGCGCCTACACTTACGACCCGGCGAGCAATCGCGTGACGAATTTGAAAAACCTGTGGAGCAGTCTCACCGCCAGCACGGTCGAAACGCGGTTGACGTATGACGCCCTCGGCCAGCGCCAGACCGAGAAAATCGCCGGTACTGGCTACATGACGGCCCTCGGCCGGCCCACTGAATTGGGTGTGCATCAGGATTACACCTACACGGATCGGTCGGAACTGGATTCCAGCGCGAAGTACGTACTCGCGGCCGGTTGGGCGGTGGGTGGCCTGAGTGTCGGCACGGATCGCGAATTCAACTATGATCCGATCGGCAACCGCACCTCGGACATCATTGGCGGGGTCGCTGGCAGCTATGTGCCGAATGCGCTCAATCAATATTCGAGCGCCCCCACTACCGGCAGCATGACCTATGATGGGAATGGCAATCTGGCCTCTGATGGCACCCGCAGCTACGCTTACGACGGGGAAAACCGGCTGATCACGGTGACCCAAGGTGCGTCCACGTGGCACTACGAATATGATTATTTGAATCGACGAATTCGGAAATGGGGCTCCGGCCTCACCGAACAGAGATTTATCTATGATGGCTGGAACTTGATCGCCGAGACCGACGCCTCCGGCACGTTGACCCGCCGGTACGCCTGGGGCCTCGATGTCTCCGGCACGTCGCAAGGTGCCGGAGGCGTTGGCGGGTTGCTGCTCATTCAAGATGGAGCCAATCAGTATTACCCACTCTACGACGCTTCGCACAGTGTGATCGGCCTCTATAATGCCAGCGGTGGAATCGACTCCGCCTACGAATACGATCCATTCGGGCGAACGCAGACCTCAGCCGGCATCTACGCCGCGACCAATCCATTTCGCTATTCTACGAAATACACCGACAACGAAACCGGCTTCGCCTACTACGGCCTGAGGTACTATTCACCCCTTATTGGCCGCTTCATTAACCGTGATCCGATCCAGGAAGCCGGCGGTATTAACCTCTATGGCTTCTGCGGCAACAACGGTGTCAACCACTGGGATGTGCTGGGCCAGGACTGGGGTTGGTTGCAAGAATTCACGGAATCCTTTTCCAAATTATTTGTTAGCAGCAGCCCAGCAGACAATAGTAGTTCAGGCACGAGTGACAGCGGCAGCCAAACGACCGGAAGAACAAGTGGCGAGAGTCACTACGAAAATGGAGCCGACGGGAAGCCGACCTTGGTCTATGACAAATTTGTAGTGACCTTAGCATCTGATAACTCGCACAAATCTGATGAGTCTCTCCCCTACGATGCAATAGGAGCATATAACCGTCAGAATGCTCAAGCGAATCAAGATGCCCCAAACAGTGTAACGGGCACCATTGCGTCAACCGATCCGACTTTTGGTCTGGGCGGAATCAGGACAGCGACGACTACTGTTCAAGTGCTGGGGAGACAGGTAAATGGGGCGCCGTCTGGTGACCTGCATGGTGCACTACTTATAACCGGGGACGGCCGAGCCATTGTGGTTAGTGCGCAACCATCGGGGAAGATTCACGGATGGACTCAGTTCGAGAATCTGCTGGGGATGGATGTTGGGATCACCATCTCACCGCAGGTTCCGGCTTCCCCTGACAAATCTGGCGAATTTACCCAGTATCAAAACAGCTCAACTCACGATGCGTCTTCTGTGTTCTTTTTGAACCAAAGCTTTAACCAGACTGTGGCGCAGGTGACCGCGTTCAACAGCGCGGTCAGCAGTCAGAACGTGTCATACCTGACGCGAACACAAAACTCGAACAGCTACGCTTTCACGCTTCTTCAGGTATTAACGGGGACGCCTTATTCCGCTCCATCGAACTATTACGGCGGCAGAACTTGGATACCAACGCCAGCAGCGCCTACGGCGCCCCATGGACCCTAACAACGACATGAACGACATAAAATATTATATGAGGTGGCTCGCGACCCTGTGTGGCCTTCTCTGTGTTCAAACGGTATATCCAGCAAACGAGGATCACCCTATGCAGCAAAATCCAGTGTCTTTTGAAGCGATTGCCGACCTGAATTCCGTGAAGGAGACTGAAGCGTGGGCCAAGCGAAATGCTATTCCTTACGAAAACCAAACCAATCAAGTCATGGAGGCCCAGCATTTGCCGGAACTCAACGAGTCGAAGCGTTTTGGCGCCGAAGGTCGACTATGGCTGACGGTGCATCTCAGGAAGAACACGATCACTGTGCACATCTATCTATTTTATAGCAAGACTGGCGGAATTTTAGGCCGACTGATCCAGATCGAAAACATTTACGAATAACCGCTGCGCGATTCGATTAACCCAGACGATCCGAAGGGGTCAAACTTTGGGGTTTGGGGTTGCAACGTCTTCAATGACCCAGCGGCACGTCTCGCGCCAGCACAGCTGACACTCGCCCTGCTTCCTCCTTGCGCTCCGATGTCGCTCCAGTCCGGTGGAGAGCAGCCCCACCTGTTACCGATTTTTTTCTGATCGTAAAATTTGCCGAATTGGCCTCGTAGGG
>JBEPTW010000002.1:0-88019 GCA_041691855.1 Verrucomicrobiota bacterium
AACCGCTGGTCGCTCAGCTATTTTGGGACAGAGGACACGGGATAAGCGAAGCCGATAGCCTTCGGCAGAAATACGAACCGCACGATGCCCTGCAAACCCTGCGTTTTCCGCTGCCGGTTGGGCCGATGAAGGCCCTTCGCTTCGATCCTCTCGACGAGGACTCTCAGCTCGTCGTCCGGGGAATCCGAATTGTCGATACGGCTGAGCGCACGCTCGCGGTGCTGCCATTAAATTCACTCCAACCAGATCGCCAAATCAGCGAATGCAGTGTCGCTGACGATCTATTGACGATCAAACCGACCGAGGGCTCGAACGATCCGATCCTGAGTTTCGTGCCGACTGCGCTTTCGAAAATCAACGACGCGTCGCGCGTTGGAAACACTCGGTGAGCTTACACCAAATCGATTCGTTTTTCCGCTGAACCGATTCTTGACGGAGTGCGGCGACCCCGTTGACCTGCTGCTGAAGTCTCCGTTCAAGTGTGCTCACTGCTCCTTGACCGGTATGGACTGCGGCGACGTGTCGCCGCTTTTAAAGCGGTTTCGCGAAACCGCACTCCTTGACGCTGATGCTGTGGATTCTCCTGCTCGCCGTGCTCTTTACGTTCTATCGGCCTTTGAACTGGCGAGATGCGATTCGTCATTTGGGATTCATGGCCGCACTCGCTTTTCTGTTTTCCGCCGTGGGAAACCGCGGCCTGATTAAGAATTCCATACGATACGCTCGGTTCGTCGTGCCGCCAACGGTCGCCGGGGCCGCCCTTGAAATCGACCTCCATATCGATCAACCGCTGGTCGCTCAGCTATTTTGGGACAGAGGACACGGGATAAGCGAAGCCGATAGCCTTCGGCAGAAATACGAACCGCACGATGCCCTGCAAACCCTGCGTTTTCCGCTGCCGGTTGGGCCGATGAAGGCCCTTCGCTTCGATCCTCTCGACGAGGACTCTCAGCTCGTCGTCCGGGGAATCCGAATTGTCGATACGGCTGAGCGCACGCTCGCGGTGCTGCCATTAAATTCACTCCAACCAGATCGCCAAATCAGCGAATGCAGTGTCGCTGACGATCTATTGACGATCAAACCGACCGAGGGCTCGAACGATCCGATCCTGAGTTTCGTGCCGACTGCGCTTTCGAAAATCAACGACGCGTCGCGCGTTGGAAACACTCGGTGAGCTTACACCAAATCGATTCGTTTTTCCGCTGAACCGATTCTTGACGGAGTGCGGCGACCCCGTTGACCTGCTGCTGAAGTCTCCGTTCAAGTGTGCTCACTGCTCCTTGACCGGTATGGACTGCGGCGACGTGTCGCCGCTTTTAAAGCGGTTTCGCTAAACCGCACTCCTCAAACATCGAAATCCACAGAGGGGACTGAAATCGCGCTGCAGATTTTGAGATAATCCTTTACTTGCCCAAACAGCGAAGGCCTTAGACAGTTTCGTTTTTTAACATGCTTCGCCGATTTTTGCCTTTTGCTGCCGATTTGTGGGTTAACCGTGCCCTGCTTTGGCAATTTACTTTGCGCAATGTGGAGCTTCGCCACAAAGGCAGCCACCTCGGCCTGATTTGGTCCTTCCTGAATCCGCTATTGATGATGGGCCTCTACGTAGTGGTTTTTGGGTATATTTTCAACGGGCACTTCGGCGTATTGCCGAACGAAACGCGCGCCGATTACGCCTTGGGGATTTTCTTCGGCCTTACCCTTTTCCAATTCGTCGCGGAGGTGATGGGACTCGCTCCGCTCATCATCGTTTCAAATCCCAACTTCGTTAAAAAGGTCGTGTTCCCTTTGGAAATTCTGCCCGCATCCAATGTCGGCGCGTCGTTGTTCCACCTGACAATCGGTCTCATGCTCGCGATGATTGGACTGGTGCTCCACGAGCGGACCGTCCACTGGGAACTCCTCTGGTTGCCCGTCATCATCGCTCCCGTTGGTTTATTTTGCCTCGGCATTGCGTGGCTCCTGTCGGCCTTGGGCGTCTTCCTCCGGGATATCGGTCAGATGATGCAATTTTTGACGATGGCACTGATGTATGCGAGTGCGGTTTTCTTTCCGACCTCCACGATCGGCCACTCATTTTGGATTTTTCTCCGTTTCAATCCCATCCTCCTTGCCATCGAACTTGCCCGAAATACGGCGCTCTGGGCTCAGCCGATCAATTATCATCATTTGATCTATCTCTATGTTTCCGGCTTCGTGTGCTGCGTGGTCGGCCACATTGTATTTATGAAGATGAAACCCGCCTTCGCTGACGTAATTTAGTGGGTTCGTCCCTGTGCAACTATCCGTCATGCCCAACGTACCCATAGTTCAGCCGCCAACCAACCCACTTTGGCCCGGCCTCCTGACGCAATAAGCCAATTCCGTGAAAATTCTTTGCCTATTCGTACGCCATGGCACCCTCGCCTACCCCGACGCGCTGGAGGTTCTCGATCAATGGTACGAAAAGCACGGCTTACTGGATCAACGACAACTCTGGATCCTGGACAATTCCCTCCCGCCTCATCTGCCGCCACGCTCACTTGCGTCCCGGACGGAGCTTCGGTCAGGTGACAACGAAGCTTGGGAGTTTTCCACCTGGGAACAGGCGCTCGCTGACGCCAAGGCGATGAACTCCAGCTACGACATCGTTCATTTCGTCACCTCCGCGTTCAACACTCTCTACACCGGTTATCTCGACCATTTTTTTCCCCAGATGCTCGACTACGTAACGGAAAGAAATGTCTGCCTCGGCCACGTTGACGGCTACGATATCCCAATACGAATGGGCGACCTCCGCTCACAGTCGTGGACCCGAACTTGTTTTTTCTTTCTCCCGTGGGCCGCGGCAACTTCCGTCTCTCCTTGGGCAATGTATCGGATCACGAGTCTCTTTTTTGAAAGCCCCGGCTCGCGACGCTTCAGAGTCGACGCCCCCATCGACGAAAACTACCGCTCATTCATTGCTTCATGGTTGGAAGGCGACGAGCGGGGTGGCCATCGCTGGCATACGCCAGTCGGCTTGGAATCCGCCGAAACGGAACGTTTCCAGCGCAAAACCCTCGCCATCCTCAACGAACACCAGCTCGCCATCACTTTTCGGCAGGCAGGAATCCGCCTGGTCGATTTCTGTTGGCTCCATTCGTTCCGCACCACCCCGGCTGCAATCATCTCCGATCCCCCCGAAGAAACGCTTCAGATGAAAATCCGCCGAAAACTGCTGGGATTTATCGAAAGCGTCGCGTTACCTCAGGCCGTTGAAAGACACGAAACCAACTCCCGCACCCCCCAAGAGCGCGAAAAGCATGAATCCTGAAATTGCCATTTCCGTCAACCAAGTGGGCAAAGCCTATCGCATGTGGGAAACCCCCTCCGCCCGCCTCAGTGCACCGTGCCTCCGTCTGATGGCAAAATTCGCCCCAAAAGCGGGGCGCCTCGAATCCAGCCTGAGGTCCCGGGCACAGCGAAAGTACCGCGATTTCTGGGCACTGCAGGATGTGTCGCTGCAAGTGACCAAGGGCGAGAGCATGGCCATCATCGGTCGAAATGGCTCCGGAAAATCCACTCTGCTGCAGATCATTGCCGGCACTCTCCAACCCACCAAGGGGACGGCGCGAGTCAATGGGCGGATCGCCGCGCTCCTCGAACTCGGCAGTGGCTTCAATCCCGACTTTACCGGCCGGGAAAATGTTCACCTCAATGCCACTCTTTTTGGCCTCAGCCAGAAAGATATCGAGGCTCGCTTCTCCGCCATCGTCAGCTTTGCGGAGCTCGAGGAGTTTATCGATCAACCGGTCAAGACCTACTCAAGCGGCATGTCTGTCCGACTGGCCTTTGCCATCGCCGCCCATATCGACCCCGATATTCTCATCGTCGATGAAGCGCTTTCGGTCGGTGACGCCCGCTTTCAACTCAAATGCGCGCGCGCCATCGATCGTTTCATCGCCAGCGGCGTAACGCTTCTTTTCGTCTCTCATGATTCGTCCATGGTCAAACGACTGTGTCGCAGCGCAATTTTGTTGGAACGCGGTCAGGTACTCTATAGCGGCAACCCCAATGATGTGGTCAATCTCTACTCGAAGCTGACCGCCGAAAACGGTTCCATCGAAGACCTCGCGGGCGACATCGAAACACTTCGTTCCGGCCGCGCGGTTTCAGCAGCTCGATCAACCCCACCCGTCGCCAGCGCCACAAAAAAAGCGAGCGCTGCGCCCCATGTACCCGTGCGAGTGCCGACGCGGCCAAACGGAGATGCACCGGAAATCGATGACCTCCGACTCCGCTTAAAGGCCATGGAAACAATCTGGGAATCGCATCCCCAAGCGCCGGAACTCAGCCGCAGGGCCGCAGAACTTTTAAAGAGTGAACGACTGCACGTGCAGGTAAGCGGCCAGGAATTCACCTATGGCGGTGAGTTGGGACGGATTTCGGAACTGATGACCCTCGATGCCAGTGGACAACCCCGCACGTGGTTCAACTCCGGCGAACCGGCACTCGTCCGCTTGCAGGTCGAAGCTACGGATATTTTGCCCGACCCGATTTTTGCGCTCACCATCAAAAACGTGGCGGGAGTGGAAATTTACGGGACCAATACGCTTTTCGGCAATCAACCGGCCACCTCCATGCAACCTGGCACCCGCCGCGAAGTTGATTTTTCGTTCTGCATGGACCTCATCCCCGGGGATTATTTCATCTCTGCCGGGTTCACACATTTTGTGGGGGAAGAATTGGTGGTCGTTCATCGCCGTTACGATGCCATCAAGATTGAGGTGCACGGAAGCGATCGCTCCTTCGGCATCGCCAACCTCCAGGCAAAAATCCACTCGAGGGACCTCTCCGGCGAGGACGAACAATAATTCTTCCTGCAATGTTGAATTTTCAGTTCTGCGGAGAAAAAAACCAGCTGCCGACGGGCCATCTTTGGGCCGCGCCGCGCCAAAAGGAAACCTACCGCGACACCGCCGCTGAGCAGCTGTGGTCCATCATCGCCGAAATTCAAAATAATCGCCCCTGGCGGGATGTGGTGGCGGAGCGCTATGCTCAAAGCAACCCCTGGCTTTATCAGGTCATCACGAGTCCGGCTCGCGATCTCTTCCTGCGTCAGCATCCTCCTGCAACGGGAAGCCAAGTTCTCGACGTCGGTGCCGGCTGGGGTCAAACGGCGCTGCCGCTGGCCCGTCAGGGAACGTCCACGGTAACCGCGCTGGAACCCACGCCGGAACGACTCGCCTTCATTCAGGCCGCTGCCGCCCAAGAACGAACAACGGGCCAAATGCATTTTGTCCAAGCCGATTTCCAAGACATCGTTTTTGAACCCGTCTTCGATCTTGTCTGCTGCATTGGGGTCCTTGAATGGGTGCCCAAATTCATGCCCGGCGAGCCCCGGACGGTACAACTCGATTTTCTGCGCCATATCCGATCAGCGCTGCGTCCCGGCGGGAGATGCTATCTGGGAATTGAAAATCGTCTGGGCTTAAAATATCTCCTTGGCGCGCGCGACGATCACACCGGCCAAAGCAATGTCAGCGTCCTGGATGCAAGGCTCGCCGCCGCCAAACATCAGGCCCTCACTGGCCAACCGCTCCGCGCCTTCACGTACACTCATGCGGAATATCAGGCACTCTTTCGCGAAGCGGGATTTACGGCGGTTGAAACCCATGCCGCATTTCCCGACTATAAACTCCCGCAATTGATCCTGCCATGCGAGCCGGCCGCCGCCTTCAACGAGGCGCTCATCGCCGAAACAATCCCCCCTGAACATGACGGATTGGATGGGCATACGCTTCCCCATCCCGAAGAATATACTTCCCATTATCGCAGTCTGGCTGCCATGGAGCAGGCTCAGTTTTTTTGCCCCAGCTATTTTTTTGTTCTCCGATGACGGCCATTCCCGACTCAATTGAATTCCTCCAAGCCGTCCAAGCCCGACTGGCGGCCCACGGTTTCATCGATGGAAATGCGGAACTCATTCTTTCCCCTTACGAGGCGGTTTTTCCGCGCCGCCCAAAGTATTTGCGCCGACACTTCCGGGTGGAAGCAGCCGGGCAAATTATTTGTCATCTCATTGTGGGGGCGGCTCTCGAACCCGTTCATCGGCGAGCGGAGAAATTTTTCTCGGCGTGTCCGAAGCTTATTTGCCGACCGCTGTTATTCTGGGAGGAGCCGGACGGAATGGGCCATCTTTGCCTGGAGCACTTTATCGGCGAGTCCCTCGACGATGCTGTCCTCGGCGGCCGCTCTTCCCCGGCACAATGGCTGACGAGCGTTCGCCTCGCCCAAGGATTGTTGGCTCAGACGGAGCAAACTTCCAGCCCAGCCGCGTTGGAAATGGAAATCAAGGCCTTGGTCGAACAGGCCTGCGATTTCCCCGGGCTATCCCCGATCGATGCCATGCTGCTGCACGAACTCGCCGGATCGGTCCTGCTGGCGAAAGCACCAGCGGAAGGACGGCCGACGCGATGGAGCAATGCAGACTTTATCGGCCGCAATCTGCTGATTAATCCCTCGGGTGAGGTGCGCTTGATCGACTATGAGCACGCCAGCCTCACTCATTTTTGGGCGTCCGATTGGCTGCGCTTAATCCGAATTTCCAACTTACCGCCCGAGTTGGACCAAAAATCGGTTCCTGAATTGTCACCCGAACACCAATCGTGGCACGAAGTTCATCTGTGGCTCCAAAATTTAGGTCAGTTGCGCGAGGCCGAGCCTTCGGAATCAGTGGTGCGCCATACGGCCTCGGTCGTTCGTCTGCTGTTTGAGGCCATCCGCCGCTTGGCCGGGAATGATCTTTCCGACGATCATCGGTCATTCCTCATCGATACTCTCGGTGGCCATCGTCCAAACCAAACCAGCGCTCGGTCCCGAAACGCTGACCGCAAGACGCTTGAGTCGATTCTCGCCACTGACTTGGAACAGGCTCAGTACCGCTTGCTGACCATCCGTCGGCAGCTGCTCCAGCAGGAAGCAATGTATCGGTCCCAGCAGGACGCGAGAGAAACCCAGCGCTCGGCCAGAGAATCGCTACAGGTTGAGGCATCGCGACTGCGGCAGGATCTTCATCGGGCGCAGCAGCACATCGATCGGTGCCTGAATCCTCGCGACGCGCGCGACGCGAATTGTCAGTTCGGCCTCGACCAACCCAAACCGCTGAGTGCAGACGATGGTAAACTCTCGTTGAGTGGCTGGATCATTGACCGCACCCCGAACGCGCGAAAGGTCCGTCTTCGCCTCGACGACGGACAGATCTATGATTGTCAAACGGCCCTCCCGCGGCCGGACGTGGCCGCAGCTTTCCCCGATGATCCCGGAAGTTTGGCGAGCGGGTTCTCGCTCCGGACCCTGATTCCGGCCGGTTTCCACGTCGGCACCATTGAGCAATGCAAAGATACTGGGGACTGGACTGCGGTCGGCAGCCTGAGCATTTGGGCTGGAGTGAGCCCGCTCGTTGCGAGGCTTGAAATACCCGTCCCACCGAGCCGTCCCGCCGGCGATTGCCTGATCCAGGGCTGGTGCGTTCATCCCCAATCCGACATCGCATCGCTCAGTGTTCGCTTCGGCGCGACGATTGCCCCCCTCGACTATGGCCTTCTACGGCCCGATGTCGCTGCGTCGTATCCGGGCATTCGGGGCACCGAACGATCTGGCTTCGCAGGGACGATCAAACTCGACCGTAGTCGAAACGATATCGTCATGATCGCCATACTCCGTGATGGCACGCGGCTGGAAACGGTCATCGCCAGAGACATCTCGGTGCCAAATGAGGCGCTCGAACGAGCTACCCTTGATCTTTTTGTGCCAGAGCCCACAGCTCACGTTGCGGACTCGAGTATCACTTGTCAGCTCAATGCCCCTCTCCATTTTGGTCACTCGAGAATAATCAAGTCTTTCCTCGACGGAGGATGGAGTGAGACCCAAGGCGGGTTTCGCTGGGCAATTGGGCTCCGTGCCGGGTTGAAGTTTTTATTTTCCCCCGCCGAAAAACCGCGCCGACTTCGACTCCTGCTTTTCCCGTTTCTCGTGCCCGGTAAGGTCGATCGCCAGCGGATCAACATCGATTTCCCTGCGGGCGCGGTACCCGACACGATCGAACTCACCCAAGATACCCATCAAGAGATTATCATAGAGTTCCCAGCGACCGCGTCGCGCTCAGACGTGTTCCACATCCAATTTGGCTTCCCCGACGCCTGTCGTCCCAAAGATTTGGGCCTTTCGGAAGATACCCGGCTGCTATCGGTGGGTTTTCTTGAGCTGACTCTATCATAAACCCCCGTTGATGCCGGGCGCAGTGATTGTCTGATGTCTCCACCGGTACGGAGGCTCGTCGGCGATAAAACAAAGCACTTGAGCTATCCGCTATTCCTCCTTCCAAGTAGACCTGATCATATCCATGCCCACCTCACGCGCATTCATCACCGGCATCACCGGACAAGACGGCTCCTACCTTGCGGAGCTGCTGCTGGGAAAGGGATATGAGGTGCATGGGTTAGTCCATCGACCCGATTCGCTCCCCGGCAGCAACATTCGTCATCTGGTGGCCGACTCCGATCTACTGAACAAACGGTTGTTCCTCCACAATGGAGCCTTTGAGGATGCCACTCATTTGCGCCGAATTATCAGCCGGGCCAAACCGAATGAGTTTTATCACCTCGCCGGTCAATCCAGCCCGCGGCTCAGCTTGGAACTTCCCGAAAGTACGGTCGACAGCATCGGGATGGCCACCCTTCGCTTGCTGGAAATTTTGCGCGATCTGCCCGAGCCGACCAAGTTTTTATACGCTTCCAGCAGCGAGGTCTTTGGCTCGCCGCCTCATTCGCCACAGGACGAGCTGACTCCACTGACTCCCACCACTCCGTATGGTGCGGCAAAAGCATTTTCGCAGCAGATGGCGCGCATCTACCGCATCGCTTACCAGCTGCCAACCTGCTCCGTGATTCTGTACAATCACGAGTCTCCGCGCCGAAGCGGAAGTTTCGTCACCATCAAAATCGCCCGGGCTGTGGCGCGAATTAAAAAGGGTCTCCAGCAAGAACTGGTTTTAGGCAGCCTCGAAGGCAAACGCGACTGGGGTTGGGCGCCGGATTATGTCAACGGCATGTGGCTGATGCTGCAGCAGCCGAAGGTCGACGATTTCGTTCTCGCCACCGGTGAACTCCACAGTGTCGAGGAGCTCGTCAGCGCTGCGTTCTCGGGTGCGGACCTGAATTGGCGCGATCACGTAAAGCAGGATTCCAAACTTTTCACCGCCGTCGAGCCGGTTGCGCCCTGCGGAAATCCCGGTAAAGCGCAACGCATCCTCGGCTGGCGCAATACCGTTCCCTTTAAAGAAATGATCACTCGGCTCGTCGAATCCGAACTCAATAAACTTAAATGAAAAAGAAAGCATTGGTCACAGGAATCACCGGACAGGATGGTTCCTATCTCGCAGAATTGCTCCTGAGCAAAGGCTACGAAGTGCACGGTCTCGTGCGCCGCGCCAGCACGATGAACCGGGGCCGCATCGATCATTTGCGCTCATTTGAACAAGGTGACGATAAAAGTCTGTTCCTTCATTACGGTGATCTCGCCGACAGCGTATCGCTCGTGAAACTGCTCTATTCCCTCCAACCGGACGAGATCTACAACCTCGCCGCGCAGAGTCATGTGCGGGTAAGTTTTGATATTCCCGAGTACACTGCGGATATCACTGGCGTCGGCGCCGCCCGCATCCTGGAAGCGGTCATCGAGTCGGGCATCGGCAAGAAAGTGCGTTACTATCAGGCTTCGTCTTCGGAAATGTTCGGAAAAGTGCAAGAGGTGCCGCAACGCGAGACCACCTCGCTCTATCCTCGCTCTCCTTACGGCTGTGCCAAGGTTTTCGCCCACTGGCTGACAATCAATTATCGCGAGTCCTATAATCTTTTCGCGTGCAGTGGCATTCTCTTCAATCACGAGTCGCCGCGCCGCGGGGAAAGCTTCGTCACCCGCAAAATTTCCCTCGCCGCCGCACGGATTAAAAAAGGACTGCAAAAGGAACTTGTCCTGGGCAATTTGGATTCAAAACGCGACTGGGGCTATGCCAAGGAATATGTCGAGGGCATGTGGCTGATGCTCCAGCAGGAAAAGCCCGATGACTACGTGCTGGCGACCAACGAAACCCATACGATCAAGGCATTTCTCGACGCCACTTTCGAGCGCCTCAATCTGGACTGGCGCGACTATGTGAAATTTAACGAACACTTTCTGCGTCCAGCCGAGGTCGATCTCCTCATCGGCGACTACACCAAGGCGAAGACGCAGCTCGGCTGGGAGCCCAAAACCCGAATGAAGGCCCTCGCTGAACTGATGGTGGATGCGGATTTGGAGCTGGTCAAAAGACAACCAGACGGGATACCGGGCTAGCTCGCCGGCCGTCGACGTCACCCCTTCCCGTCCGCGGTCATCCGTAGCGATGGCTGCAAATCGGCAGCGACTCCAGATCGACGTGCGGTTGAATCTACTGGCACGCGCGCCTGCATTGCGTTGAATTGTCGGGCAAGCACCCATGGCGCGCATCCTTTTTTTCACCACTGACCTGCCCTATTTCCCCGGAAAGATGGGCTGCGACTTCTTCACGCTGCGTTTTTTGGCCACGCGGCATGAAGTGGTGGTGGTTGGACCGCTTTACGATTCCACTCCGGTCGAGGGCTTGGCGAATCTGGAAAGAGCCGTGACCGCCGTTATGGCGTGGCCCCGTCCCGTCGATGCCGTCCCCTTGTTCGTACTCGGTGATGCTCCCGGCTCGCTGCGCGCATGGGCGGAGTGTTTGCCAACAAAAGTTAGGCGCTGGTGCCTTCACGTGCTGCTCGGCATTCGACGCGCACCTTCCGATGCCTATGAAAGACTCTCGATTCTCTCAAACTGTGCGCCCTATCTCCTCAAAGCGTTGGAACAGGGCGGGTGCCAGGCTTTCATTCTCGTTCAAAGCAATCTCGAACCCTGCCTGGACTATCTCCCCGGCCCGGGGGCGCGTTTCTTTTATTTCCACGATATAAGATCCGACTACCTCTCGCGCATTCGGACCGCAGGAAGTGCGAAACCCGTGGCCGGCGAAGTCGCCGCCATCCGGCAGCAGGAACGCAACGTGTGCCATCGCGCGGACGGCGTGGGCTTTGTTTCGGCACTAGACCTTCAGCGGGCGCAACAGTTGCTCGAACCGACGTGCACCACCGGCGTCGTGCCGCTTCCCCTGGATACCGAGTACTTTTCGCCCGCCCCCGCGGATTGGGTATCGCGAGCCGAACCCACGGTGTTATTCACTGGCCATCTCTCCCATCCGCCCAACGTCGATGCCGTGAAATATTTCCTCAACGAAATCTGGCCGTTGATTCTGGAGGCGGTTCCTTCCGCGATTTTTGTCGCCGCAGGCATGGCGCCAGCGACTGAGTTAACCACTCTCGCGAAAACCGTCCCTTATTTCGAATTACATCCCAACGTCCCGGACATTCGGCCGTTCTTCTGGAATGCGCGCGTCTACGTCGTCCCCATGCGATTTGGCGGCGGGGTCAGGCAAAAGATTTTTGAAGCCTGGTCGATGCAGATACCCGTCGTGTGCACCACCATGGCCGCGGAAGGGATCAATGCCACATCAGGGGAAAATTGCTGGCTCGAAGATACCGCCGTGACGTTCGCCGCGCGGGTTGCCACGTTGCTCACGTCGGGCACCCGGGCCTCAGTCTTACCCGAAGCCAAGCGCCAAGTGGAGGCGACCAATTCCATCTCCGTCGCGGCAGGGCGCTTCGCCGACCTCGTGGAAAAGACAATCGCGACCAGAAAGAAGCGCCCGTTTCGTTTGCTCTGCGATTTGCGTTGGATGAAAATCGGCACGGCCGGGGGAGCCGAACAGATGGCCCATGAATCGCTCGCCGCGGTCGCGCGACTTGATCACCGGAATCACTACCGCATTCATTGTCCCCGCGCCACATTCCACGAGTGGAATTTTCCCCGCGAATTTCGGGTTCGCGGGTATTTCACCGACGAGAGCGCAAAAGCCTCCGAACGATTGGGCGCAGCCGTCGGCAATCGCCTGGCCGAAGGCTTGGGCCTTCCCCCAATCCTCACTCCTCCACTCCGCACCTTGGGCGCACTCCATCGCATGGATTTCGACCTGGTGCATTCCATGATTGGTTACATCCACCACGACCTCGCCGCTTTCCCGAATATCCTCAGCGCGCTCGATCTCCAACATCTTTACCATCCCGAATTCTTTGCGCCCGCGGAAGTGAAGGAACGGGACCAGCTCTATCGTGAATCGGTCGCGAGGGCGCGGCACATCATCTGCATCTCGGAAAATACCCGCCAGGACTTGCATCGGCACTACCACGTGCCGTTGGCAAAAATGACGACGATCTGGATCATTCCCAGCCGGCAGGTGTGGCAGGTTTTGCCCGCTTCCACCCGGGAAACCCTGCTCTTGGGCATGGGCGTCAAAGATCAATTTCTCTTTTTTCCCGCCCATTCCTGGCCGCATAAAAATCACGCCCGATTGCTGGAGGCTTTCGCACTGATCCGCTCCCAGCTGCCGGCAAACATGAAAATGGTGTTCACGGGAAAGCCTTTCTCTCCCGACCATCCGGCCCGCGAGACAATTTCAAAACTGGGAATCGCCAAGGACGTACTGCATCTCGGCTATCGATCCCCCTTAGAGATGCAGGCGCTCTTCCAAGGATGTTTCATGCTCGTATTCCCTTCGCTCTTTGAAGGGTTTGGCATGCCGGTGGCCGAAGCGATCATCGCGGGAAAGCCCGTGGTCTGCTCGAACCGCACCTCGCTACCGGAAATCGCCGGCGACGCCGCTCTCACCTTCGATCCCACAGACGTCAACGATATGGGCTCACGCATTCTAGCCGTCGCCAGCGACCCCAACTGTTATTCAAACCTCGCCGCTGCTTCCCGGCGGCGACGGCCGCTTTTTTCCAGCCGCATGAGCGCCATTAAGACGCTTGCCGTGTATCACCGAGTGTATGAAGAGCTCTACGCCTAAAGTCATGACCGGCCAACCGCTCATTTCCATCGTTACTCCCTCGTTCAACCAAGGACGGTATTTGCGCGAAACACTGGAAAGCCTGGTGGCCCAACAATACTCCAACCTCGAAGTCATCATCCAAGACGGAGGGTCCACCGACGATGCGATTCCCATTGCGCAGGAGTTCGTCGGACGGTTTCCCGACGTCTTCAAATTATTCGTCGAAAAAGATTCTGGCCAAGCGGACGCCCTCAATCGTGGATTCGCCCGCGCGCACGGTGAGATTCTGGGCTTTCTCAACTCGGACGACACCCTCTTTCCCGGCTGCCTGAGCAGCGTCGCCCGCGAAATCGATCCCCCACGAAATCGAATGGTCGTGATGGGGCGATGCCTGTTTACCGGGGAAGATTCGGTTTACGTCGGCATCGAACATCCGTGCTCATTTGAAGGTCAGTTCGAGCAGCTCGCCATCTGGAAACGCGGCTACAACACCGTTCCACAGCCATCCGTTTTTTGGCACCGAAAAGTGTGGGAGAAAGCCGGCGCCTTCGATGTCACCGAACACCATGCCTTGGATTATGACTTGTTCTGCCGCTTCAGTCGGAAACACCCGTTCCACAAGGTGGACGAATTGTGGAGCACGTATCGGATGCACGCGGTATCGAAGTCATTCCAGCGCTCTGAGGCGGAAATCCTTGCCCTATCGATCGCGATCAGCCGGCGGTATTGGGGTTCATGGTTTAATCCGATGCGCTGGCGGTGCGAATTTTCCTTCTGGCTATACGACCAACATCGGCACGAGAAGGCGCGGCATCATGCCAGACGCTGCGAGCAGGCGGCCGAAGCCCGCAAAATATTCCGTACGCTATATGAATTCCTCCAAACGGCCGTGCAATCACCGCAGATGGCGAGGGATCGCCTTTTGGTGCCTTACGCAGGAGCTCGCGGCTTGGGATTCTTGCAAAACATCCTGATCAATCCGGAAGGCGGCTTCACCGGGCGCTATGAGGCGGATCTTTGGGTGGGCCCCTTGTACCGCCAGGAGATGAGGGTTCCCCGGGATGCCGCGCGAATGATTTTATTTCTCCAACACTCTCCCTACGCGGATTACTACGCCACGGTGAATGTCAGTTTGCGCCTGAATCAAAACAATGTCGCCAGCAAGCAACTGAACCGGCCAGGACAAACGGTTCTGGAAGTCGATGTGGAGAATTTGCAGGGCCGTAAATGTGTGGTGGAATTGCGCGCCGACCGATATTTTGTACCGCGCCTAATTCATAAGGTTCCTGACGATCGTCGGCTTTCCTTCCAATTGATGGAAATCCGGTTTGAAGGCATCGAAGACACTGGCATCGATCGTGCCGCCGAAAATCTTTGGATTGGTCCCCTCTATCGCGTAGAATTGTTTATCTCCCGGGGCAACCGGCGGCTCGTGGTTTTTCTCCGGCACGCTCCATCGGACGACAATCCCACTGCCGTGAAAACGATCCTTTACCTCAATGGAAAGGAAACGGCGACCGGAACGTATACCTCGGCTGGAAAATATGCGCTCGAAGCGAACGTAGAGGCAATACAAGGGCAGGCCTGCATTGTTGAGTTACGTTCGGATCGATTCCAAATGGCCGCCAACGGACGCAAGCATTCGGTACAATTGGTTAAAACCCAGCTCGACGGCATCGAGGCAGGTTTCCTCGGGCGATACGATGGGGACGCGTACGTTGGCCCCCGCTATCGTCACGAGTTTATAGGGCCGACGCATGCCATTCGCCTCACGATGAAACTCCATCATCTCCATCAAGGAGACGATTATCGCGCGGTGAATGTAACGCTGTTCCTCAATGACCAACCGGTCGCGACCGCCGAGTGCCGGAAAGAGGGAGAATATATCCTAACGGCTGACCTCCGGCAGTGGCGTGACCAGCGCTGTGTCGCCGAACTCCGATCCGACAATTTTTTTACTCCCCGTGCCATTCACCATGCGCCCGACGACCGGGTGCTCTCGGTCAAATTAATCGAACTCCAGGTCGAGCCGGCGGAGGACGGCTTCACCGGACGCTATGACGAGGATTTTTTTATCGGTCCCCACCATCGCCAGGAAATAGCGCGGCCGAATCAAGCGTCACGGGTTATCGCGACCGTGCGGCATGAACATCACGGGAATGACTATCGTGACGTAGACGTCTCGCTTTTCATCAATGGCGTGGCCGTGGCGTCCCAGCATTGTGTCGCCCCCGGCGAATACGTGCTAGCGGCGGATCTCGATGCATCCGCGACGTGCACCTGCTTGGCGGAACTTCGCTCGAACAATTATTTCATTCCACGGGAGATTCACCACGTCCCTGACGAGCGTAAACTGTCGCTTCAACTGCTGAGCATCCGGATCGAAGGCCGCGAGTCGCCGTCCTAAGCGTGCTGTGATCCCGTCAGACAAAGAGTTCGATCGACCACCATTTCCACGAGCAGTCGCAGCGGTCATCGCGAGACGGCCCGATTGCGGAACAAACATTTTTTGACCCTCCCGCCCTTCCGCTAACCTACCGATCACTGTAAATGATCCAGTCAGGAACGAGCTACCCGCAAACTTCGAACACTATCCTTGCCCGGAAAAGGTGCCGCACACAAATTCTCCCATACTCGTGACGATCATTCCCTCCAGTCCCACCGTTTCAGGATCAGTCACGGGTGGAAAAATACCGCTCGTGCTAAGTAGGCCCGGTGCGAAGCCATTCCCCCGCCTTCCGCCGCAATCGACCCTTGTCCGAACCCTGCGTGGCCATGCTTTCCTCTCTCCTCGGTAGGTACGGTCGCTCTTATAAATTTTGGTTGATGCTCACTGCGGTCGTTGCCGTGAGCGGGTGGATCTCGTCCGCCTCACGGGTCGTCTCCATGACGTGGGGTCCCGTGACAGGAATGTTCGGCGAGGAGTTATATGGCGACCATCGGTTCCGCTGGCTGGACTCACCAGCCGAGATTGCCGTCTGGGCACCGACGGCGATAGCCGTGGCATTAGAGGGGAACTGGCGGTGCGGGTTTAATGCGCCCGAAACTTCGCTGGAACTCATCGTCAATGGCCAGCCGTTGAATAAGGTTCAACTAGGGCAACAAATGCAGCGGATCACGTGGCCGGCCGTCCCATTAAAATCGGGTCAAAATATCCTGCGTTTTGTCAGCAGTGCCGGGCATGGGTCGATCGGAGCCCGTGATCCCCGCGTCGTGGCGGTGGGAGTGGAGGATCTGCAGGTCCACTACCGCGAGGCCATCCTGCACTCCGGCGATGGGTGGTTTTTTCTGGGGGCGGCAGCGCTACTGCTGATCGGATGGCGACTGGCGACCGGATTGGGACTACGGCAGATCGATGCCATCGGGGCTGCCTTGCTCGCGGCATTTGCGTCAATCAGCGTGAGCGCCACGCTGCTTTCTGCCGGGCACAATCTTACCGGCATAACGTGGATTACGGCCCTCGTGACAATCTCGGCCGGATTGCTATGGACCAAGCGGGCGGCATCCGCGCCGAAAATCGGCACCGGATTAAATAGCTGGCACTTCTGCCTGCTGTTATTGCCTGCAATGGCAGTGGGCATGGTTCAGATTTGGTCACCGGTGACCAAATACGACGACCTGATGTATCACGGTTCACGCGCCGGGTATTGGTTGGAAAATCATTCGGTGTTTCCGTTCAACACCCACAACGAGCGGCAGGAAGTATTCCCCTATCCGGGCGACCTACTGTTCGCGTTTGGCGTCTTCACCGCCCATAGCGAGGCGTGGGGAAAGATGGTCGTGTTTCTGGCGTACCCGTTTCTCCTGCTCATGACGGCTGGGTTGTTGTTGAAGCGGGGAGTTTCCCGCCCCCTTGCAATCGGTACCGCTTGGGCAGTAGGGGTCGCCCCCCAGGTTCGCGAGGCGGCAATCGGAATCAAGCCGGACTTGTGGGGGCTCGTATTCACGTTGGTCGCGATCAATGCGACTTGGAATATCTGGTATGATTCGCAGGCGCGAAGTCGCCGTATCAACGGCGTGATCGGCCTCGGCGCGATTTGCGCGGCGGTGGCGGTTAAAGCGACCTTCCTTCTGCTTCTCCCGCTAGCCTTCATCCCGCTCATTTTCGCGGAGTCGTTCAACGAACGGGTCAAACTCCTTCTCGCAGCCGTGGGATGGGCCGTTGCGTTCGGGCTCGTCATCACTTTTACGCACAACCAACGCGTTGAAGGGGGCTGGCTGGGCTCGCCCGCCATGATGGCGATCCATCGCCCGGACCCCGGAGTCGGCGCCCTACAACGGCACCTCGTTAGGTTACCGTTTCTGATCTTCGGACTGCCTTGGATGCCCAACGAACCAATGCGACAATCCTTAGAGGAAAAACTTACCTATCTCGCCAACCAGCTCGGCGCGACCAAAGCGCTTCCGTTGGAAAGCAACGCCGGCTGGCCTGGGATATTCTCCGTCAGCCTCCCACAGTTTAATCGGGGCTATTCTCTGCTGTGGTTAATCGGAATGGCTGGAATCGTTGCTGGGATCGCAAACTTTCGGCGCCTGCGTACAGATCATGATGCCGGAGCCGCCGCCGCAGTCCTACTCTTGGGCGTTATTTTGACGGTAGGTGTCTCCTACAGCGTCCGATGGCAGTCCAACTCCGACATTCCGGAACGATTTCTAATTCCAGGTCTCACGATTCTCACCGTGGGTGCCGCGTGGTGCTGGGATCGGAGTGGATTCCGCCACCCCGCCATTCAAATCGTTCTGGCAATGACGCTATTGGTCCATGCCATTCCCTTCATTCACGACAACTGGGTGTTCTTCCTCCAAGTCAGGGATGGCGGCGCGGCAACCAATCGTGCGGAAAGCGTATTGTCGCCAGCGGCTGCCCTGATCCCGCCCGATTCACGGGTGCTTTTATTCGCGAGCCAATCATCGGGCGACTATGTGATGTTCCATCCGGAATTAGGTTTCCCCACCAAAGTGATTTCTTGGGGACGGAGCCCATTTTCCGAAAAAGCCTTTGCTTCGATGCTAACCCAAGCCAATCCTGATTTCATCGTCTTTGAGCAGGCCGGGACAGTGAATTTTCATTGGCACGGTTCGCTCCCTTTAGCTCCCTTCATTCACTCCCTCGAAGCAAGTGGCCAATTTCATCTGATTCCGGCCGGCACCCCAAACCTGATTTACCAGCGCCATGGAATTTCGCCCTGATAGTGTGGAACGAGCGGATCCCTATCCTTGGAGTTGGCGGGCCACTTGGTTCGTACTCATTACCGGGTTGGTTTTGCGGGTCACAAATTTGCAATTGATGCCGCCGTTTCTCGATGAGACCGGGGTGCTCACGGCCGCGTTGAATTACGATATCCATCCGGTGATGGAACGTCTCTTTCTGGGAAAATATCTGGGTTATATTTTCCTGCGGCCTGTCCTTGAATTCACGAACGATCCGATCTGGGCGGGCCGGGCACTCGCGGGAATCTTCGGTTGGCTGGGCGCCCTTTTGGCCACTTACCTCGTACGGTGGCTCGCGGGCAGTCGCGCGGCCCTTGTCACTACCGTCCTCCTCGCCTTGGGACCGCAACTCGTTTTTCACGACCGTCTCGCGCTGCCCGAAAGCACGGCGGTCTTCTTTGTCGCCGGCGGGTGCGTGGCGTGGCTCGTGGGACGACAACGGCAGCGGATTGAATTTCTTATTTTGGCCGGGGCCGCAGCCGCCTGCGCCTGTGCCACCAAGGTCTATACCGCGCCTGTATTCCTCTTGGTGGTGGTCCTCGCCAGCGAATCACCCAACGGCTGGCGGATTTTGCTCAAGCGTGAACTTCCCTCCCTCGCCCTCGGATTCGGAGCGACCAGCGCCCTCATCCTATTAACCGCCCTTGACCAAACATGGGGCGGAAACATTTCACTCGAAAAGCTCCTCCAAATGCCGCGGATGATCGTCGGCAATTCCGACAACATACCGCCCCTCGGCCAGCGAATTGAAAATGCCACCGGCCTGTTTTCGGGTTACCTGCCGGCGAGCTTCTGGTTTCTGCTCGCCTCATCCCTTCTGGCGGGCCCCTCCTTCCGGAAGCGGACGATGGGCTGCGGGGCCATTTTCGGAACAGTGTTTCTGCTCTATGCGGTCGTTTTTCGAACGTTTGTCGCCGCCCGTTATTTCAACGTGCTGTGGCTGCCCGCCGCGATCGGAATCGGCTTGTCCGCCGGCATGCCACCAGCGATCGGCGGAAGCGCCCTCAATCGCAGCCGAGCGTGGGCTTCGCGGATACAGCTCGGATTGCTCGCGATCGTCGGGTTTCAGTTTACTTGGAGAGACACCGCCCTTCTGGTTAAACCGGAGGCATTTCCTCTGCCTCATTCCGACTACTACCAATATTTTTCCGGCTGGCCATCGGGTCGCGGCTTGAACGAACTGGCCACTTTTTTTCAAACCCAGTCATTGGAGTCGGAAAAAAATGTATTGGTCCTCACTCTGATGGGCTTTCGCCATGGCAATGTGTCGCTGCCGATATTGATGCGATCAAACCCGCTGGTGCGATTCATGGCCGTGTGGGAAGGGAATGATTTTGCCCTCGAAAAGCTTCCGGCTTGGCTGCGCGCCCATCGAGTGTTCGTGGTGGTGGAGCCGATGGGCACACCCGTCGACTTTTCCCGGGCGAAGACGGCGGGATTTCTCTCTACGCTCGTTTTTTCCGCTCCAGATTTTGAGGGATCGAACGGATACCGGATTTACGAACTGACTCAAACTCCCTAAGTCCCAGTGCACTCCCTTTTCCCAGCCCATATGCCATCGGTCACTTTATCAATTGTCGTTCCAGTTTACCGGGAGGAAAAAAATATCCCTGAGTTTCTCCATCGCCTGCAGCCGATTGTCGGCGCAATCAGCGCGGCCTATGAGATCATTTTCTGCCTCGATCCTTCCCCCGATCGCACGGAAGAAGTCGTCTTGGAGCATCGCGCTAAGGACGAGCGGATAAAGCTGCTGAAGTTTTCCCGCCGTTTTGGGCAGCCCATGGCCACGCTTGCCGGATTGGAATACTCGCTGGGAGACGCGGTCATCGTGATGGATGTGGACCTGCAGGATCCTCCCGAACTTATCCATGATTTAGTGGGGAAATGGCGGGAAGGATTCGACGTCGTTTATGCCAAACGCCGTGATCGGGAAGGCGAACCATGGCTGAGAATTCTCGTGGCTCGGATCGGATACTGGGCAATCCGCCGAATTGCCGAGGTCGATATCCCGGAAAACACCGGCGATTTCCGCCTGATGAGCCGCCGGGTCGTCGACGAAGTGAATCGACTGAAGGAATGCCACGGCTTCCTGCGAGGGTTGGTCGCGCTGGTCGGCTTTCCCCAGGCTTCAGTTTTGTTCGATCGGCCCGGGCGCTTCGCCGGGCAAACCAACTATCCGGTGATTGGCTCAATGCGCATCGGACTGAACGGCTTGCTTTGTTTCTCCACCACCATGTTAAAGTTCAGCTCGATCATGGGGTTCGCCGTCGCCGGATTTTCGCTGATCCTGACGATTGCTTATCTCCTGCTCAAACTTCTGGGAGTTCACATCATTTGGGGCAATCCGACTCTTGTGATCCTAGTGACATTCCTCGGCGGCGTACAGCTGATCAGCGTGGGCATCTTGGGCGAATACATCGGCCGGATCTACGAGGAAGTGCGCGCACGACCTAAATATATCGTTCAGACTAAAATCGGCTTCGGTGCACCGAGAAACTGAGCCAGTCACAGGTTCAGCAGTAAAAAATGGCCGGTCGCACCGACCACTCTTCCCGTCCCCAGAGTTCACGCGTAAGCCCACATTTGCTTCTTGTTCTTGCAGCCGATGCGCCGCCTTACTTCTGTAAGAAAGTCCCATGGAAAACGTAACCCAAAACACCAAGTCGATCGCCAAGAACCAGGATTTTTTCGCGGACAACGACTGGTACAAGCGCCTGCAAAGCGAGTTGGAACTCTACCAATTTATCGCGAAAAGCGCGAAGCATGAAACCAGCCGGGCAAAACGACTGCTTGATATTGGGAATGGCGGGATCTTCATTTTTCCCATCGACCATATTCCCGAAGTGGAAGCCATTGATATTTTCGTCGAGGAGAATTACCAGGAACGTTATCCCACCGTAAAATGGTCGCAAATGAGCGCGCTCGACATGCATTTCGACCGCCCGTTCGATACGGTCGTAGCCATCAACACGCTGCACCACGTCATTGGCGACACGGTCCGCGCGACCTACGGTAATCTGGACAAGATCATGCATGGCGTCGCTCGAAATCTGATGCCCAATGGGAAATTCGTTCTCCTCGAAAGCACGGTGCCGGCGTGGTTCATCGGGCCGTATAAACTGATATTCTCAATGCTGGTGAAGTTCTGGCCGTTAAAACATCCACCCACTTTCCAGTTTCACTTTCGCGATATTCTTGCCGCCGCCACCGAGGCCGGGCTGACCCTGGAAGAGTTTTGCTGGATCCCAAAAACAAGCGACCTGATCTCAATGGGCGCCCGGCTTAAACCATGGATGTCGCCCATCCGAATGGGGAAATTCGTTTTCACGAAAAAAACCAACCTTGAGGAAAGTCCGGCCGATTAGGAATGTTCGGGCGGAACACGATTATCGAGCAGGTAGCGCACGGTCGCGCGAATTCCTTCCTCGATCGAACGGCGCGGCAGCCAACCAAGTTCCTTGATCCGCGACGTGTCCAAATGAACCATGGGGCTGTCTCCCAGCCAACCGCGTTTGCCGCCGAGTGTGCGAAATTGAACGCCTCCCAGACTGGCCTCGTCCGTCACAATGCGGGCCACCTCAAGCACGTTGATAAAATCATCGTGTCCCAGGTTAAAAATAGACTTCCGGTCAGGCGCACGCTCCAGGGCCAGAAAAATCCCCGCGATGCCGTCACGAACATCAAGGTAGGATTTGCGCTGGTTGCCGTCGCCCAAGATCTCAAGCTCTTGGTGATTTTCCCGGAGTTTCCGCAAAAAATCGACGACGACGCCGTGACTGTAACGCGGCCCGATCCAGCTCACAAAACGAAAGCAAAGCGTTCGAAGGCCAAAATATTCCGCGTATGCCTGGATCATACTTTCACCGGCGGCCTTGCTCGCGCCGTAGAGTGAAGTCTGCACGAGCGGAACGTTTTCGGGGGTTGGAAACATCTCCGGTTCCCCATAGACCGTTGCGCTGCTGGCAAACACGAGCGTCTTCGCGCCCGTCGCGCGCATGGCTTGGAGTACGTTCCACGTGCTAATCGTATTTTGTTCCAAATCGAGCCGGGGCCGATGAATCCCTCCCCGGACATCGGCGTTCGCCTGAAAATGGAAGACGGCATCGGCCCCTTTCATCGCACGTTCAAGACTGGCCAGATCCAAGGTGTCCGAGTCGACAATTCTCAGACAGGGGTTGTCCGCATGCTGATTCAGGTTCCGCCGCTCACCGGTGGAAAAATTGTCGTAGACAATCACCTTTGAGCCGAGTGCGAGCAATTGATCGACAACATGAGATCCGATAAATCCGGCTCCGCCTGTAAC
Organism: Verrucomicrobiota bacterium; assembly: GCA_041691855.1. GTDB lineage: Bacteria > Verrucomicrobiota > Verrucomicrobiia > Opitutales > Opitutaceae > Lacunisphaera. The sequence continues at coordinate 22,473 of JBEPTW010000002.1, forward strand.
CATAGCCAGTACCGGAATACTCATGAAGCGTGAATCCTGGTGCGCAGGTGTTCGACGAGAATATGATTCAAAATCAAATGGCCATCTTCCACCGGGCCGTACTCGTCGCTCGGGAAATGCACCGAGACATGGGCTAGCGCGTGGATTCGCCCACCGGAAAAGCCGCAGAAAGCGATCGTTTTACCGCAATGGCAGTTAGCCCATTCGACCGCCTTGACGATGTTGGAAGAATTGCCGCTGGCCGAAATTGCCACGAGCACGTCGTCCGGACGAAATTGATTTTCAAGCGGCTCGGTGAATATGCTGTCGTAATCCAGATCGTTGCCAATGGCCGTGAGCCAAGCGACGTTGTCGGCTAGGCTGACGACGCGCAGGCGATTCCGGCCTCGCGCCGCAGTTCCTTTGCTCAAATCGCAAGCCATGTGAGAGGCCGTGGCGGCGCTGCCGCCATTCCCCACCACGTAAACCGTCCGGCCGTCGTTCCACGCTCCGTAAAGAATATCCGCCACGCGGCTGATCGCTTCGACATCCACCGCCGCCAGCATCCGCTGCAGCCGGTCAAAATAATCACGGGAAAGCTCCTGTATCGTGGCCATGAGATTCAGTCGTCGACGTAGATAATCCGGGTGCCCTGGCGTTCCAGCTGAAATTCAATGTGCCGAAGGTCGGCCAAAGCTGAGATCAACGACGGCTTCATCCGAGGTTCGCAATAAAAGAGAAAAAAACCACCGCCACCCGCACCCAATAACTTTCCTCCCTTCGCACCCGCAGCGAGTGCCCGGGCGTAGATCTCATCGAGTTGCGGTCCGGTGACACCGGAGGCCATTCCCCTTTTCAACAACCAAGCGTCATGCAACAAACCACCGAGTGCGTCGACGTTCCCCGCGGAAAGCTCATCGCGCAGGCGATTCGCCTGGTCCCGCATCTGAAGCATATTCGCATAGTGCTTCCCATCGCTTTGGATATTTTGTTTCTGTTCGGTCAGAATGGACGACGCTTTCCGCGTGATGCCGGTATAAAACATGACCAAGTGCTCGGTGAGTGCCTGGTATTTGTCCTTCGGCATAATGATGGGATCCACATGGACACTGCCATCGGCATTGAAGCGCAAGTAATTCATCCCGCCAAAAGCTGCCGCATATTGGTCCTGTTTTCCAATTGGCTCCCGAAGACGCCCGATTTCCACCTCGCAGGCACCTTGGGCACACCTCTCCCGGGTCGGCATTCGGCCCTTTTGCGCAAGCAGTGCATTGATCAAACCAACCGAAAACGCCGACGAACTGCCCAGGCCACTGCCGCTGGAGGGAATATCGGCAAAGCTCGTAATCTCCAATGGCTCAGTGGTTGCCGTGTGTAGCAGGCATTCGCGAATGAGCGGATGCTTGATCGATGCCACATCGTCACTGATTTCCGTCTGGGAATATTTCAGGACAAATTTATTTTCAAAGAATCGGTGGAGCGCGATGTACGCGAATTTATCGATCGCAGTGCTGACCACAGCACCATATCCCGCTCGCTCATAAAATTCTGCGATGTCGGTGCCTCCACCGCAAAAGCTCATGCGAAAGGGTGTCTTGGAAATAATCATCGATTGAACGCCCGATCCGAAACGATTGCCTCGGCAAATGCGAGCAATGAAGGAAACTGCGCATTTGCAAGCGCCGCCGTTGCTTCCGGCTGGTGGCGCCCCTGCGGCGCAATCAGCACCGTTCGTAAGCCGGCGGCGCGTCCCGCTCGTACGTCTGTTTCCCTATCTCCGACCATTATTGCCCCTGAAAGATCAAATCCGTGCTCGCGCTGTGCCTGAAAAATCAGGCCCGGCGCGGGTTTCCGACAACGACAACCCCGGCGCAATTCCTCGATTCCTTCCCGGTGGTGCGTTTCGGGATGATGAGGACAGTAATAGACCGATTCGATCCGGCCGCCTTCCGCAGCCACCCCCGCGAGCAGCCGGGCATGAATTTGCGCCAGGGCTTGTTCGCTGCACAAACCGCGAGCGATCACGGGCTGATTGGTGATCACAAAGCATGCGATGCCGGCCTCATTAAGCAAAGCCACGGCCTTGGCTGCGCCCGGCAATAATTCGAGTCGTTCCTCGCGGTCAATCAGACCGCTATCCACGTTAAGTACGCCGTCGCGATCGAGCAGCACCGTGGTCACGCGCGAACGCTTGGCCGAAGCTTCGCGCGCCAAAGCCCGCTCGCGCAAATATTGCTCGACCGAAGCCAGCCGGTCCGGCGTGCCCATGTCCTTGATAAATCCTTCCTCCACCAAAAAATGAGCGCGCAATTCACCACCTGATCGTATCACTGCCGGAAAAATATCCGCGCCAAAATCGCTCGCCCCAGTCACCGGTATGTATGCCAGGATTTTCTTACTGAGGACGTAGAGCGCAGCATTGGCCACGTTGCGATAGAGTCGCCCCGGCTCGCGTTGGCCGATAAATTCAAGAATCCGTCCATCGGCGGATTGATTGATCAAATGCGAATCACGGGGATGGTCACTTGTACGAACCAAAAGTGTGCCCAGCGGCCTCTTTTTCAAGTGACTCGCCACCAGATCGCCGACGTCAAAATCAACGAACACGTCGCCGTAGGCCAAGAGGAAATCATCCCGGAGCCGGTCAGCTACAAATCGAAGCGCCCCGGCAGTGCCCAAAGGCTCCGGCTCAATCAGGACCTCAATTTTGCAACCCGGTCGGGGATGCGCGGCATAATAGTGGAAAATGGCTTCGCCTAAATAGCCGGCGGCCAAGATGAATTCACTTATCCCGGCTTTTTCGAGCGCGTCGATGATATGATCCAATACGGGCCGCCCGCCCACCCGAATGAGAGGCTTCGGCAGATTGAGCACACGATCACCAAGACGAGTGCCTTTCCCGCCGCAAAGAATCAGGGCCTGTTTTATTTCCACTCCACAATGAAGGTCGCCCATGATCGTCCCATCAATCAGTTTCCGACCAATTCGATTTCATTGTTCAGCTGAATGAATCAGGGTTTTCGAAGCTCGACAATACAACGGATTCCCCAGGGAAACGTCAAATGACGGCCAATCGCCGTCTCCATTTTGATGATGGCCGCAAAGAACGGGCTGGCCCGTGTGGCGCGTATCTGCCCGGCCACAATCCGTGCTTTCTCGTCTGGCGGAAGATTCAACATTTTGCGATTGCGGGATTTCACCCACCAGAATGCGGGAAAAATAAAAAAGCCCAGATGAGTTTTCCTCGTCACCGTGAATCCTACTTGTCGGGCCAATGCCACCAGTTCCGCCATTTGATAACGCCGGTGATGCAGGAGATGCTCGTCATAGGTATCGTAAAGCGACGGGCCGGCGGGAACCTCAATGTGCGCGAGGCCACCCGGCTTCAGTATTCGGTGAATTTCACGCAGCGCAGCTTCATGGTCGTCGATATGCTCGAGTACATTGAGGCAAGTTACGCCATCGACGCAGGCATCGACCAGCGGACAACGGCGAAGATCAAACTGCAAAATGGGGATAGTGGGGACGCGTTTGGCCAAGCCCTCCAAGGGTCCGCGCAAATAGTCCGCACCGATAAGGCTAGCCTGAGGGAGAGCCAATCGAAGCTCTTCCAAGACAAAGCCGGAGGAGCAGCCTGCGTCCAGAATAACCGGGGTCGGGACCGTGAGTCGCAGCATGGTCGCAACCGCATGGTGCCGCGAAGCGACATCGATCGGGTGATCTCGACCCGCCTCGGTTTCGTGCAGCGAAGTGAGATCATCGCTCCAATGACTGGCACCCACTTCGTACGTCAGCACCCGGAAGCGTTCGTCGCCCACGCAAAAGCTATTTCCATTCCATTGAGGACGAATTGCGCCGCCGGGTGGAAGGGGCCAAGGGAAGGTGTCAGCGGAATTCATGCGGCGACTATGAGCTGAACAATTAACCGGTGCCGCGACAAGTCTTGGCCGCATTTATCGTCACGGCTCGACCCGAAGCGTTTTAACCGGCCATCGGCGCCTACGATCAACCAATCATCCGCGATCCAAGCGCCGGCCGCAGCGGATCGCCATGGCCGCAGCTCCGACCATGCGTTGGATCAATTTGAAATCTGCCACGCCGGATCGTAGGAACCGAGGGCGATGCCAGACCGGAAAACCGTACCCCGCATCAACCAGATGCAGCGCTCACCCGTTTTCACGTTCTGCCAAACGAGATCCGCGGAACGGTCTTCATTGAAATCCGCCGCCGCGGCAATTTGCCACTGCGGGTTGATCCACGGAAGCGTCACCACCGAAGCCACTGTCGTCCCTTGCATCATCCAGATGCGGCGATCACCCGTCACGAGGTTTTGCCAGACGATGTCGGGCGCTCCGTCGGCATTGAAGTCGGCGGCCGCAGCTATTTTCCAATTCGGACTGTCGGTACCGAGATCCACTTCAGAGAGGGTCCTGACTCCCTGCATCAAAACGATCTTTCGCTGACCGGTCACCACATTTTCGCACACCAAGTCGGGGCTCCCGTCTCCATTGAAATCGGCGACAGCCGCTATCTTCCACGTCACGTCCTGAGTATCCAAATCCACCACAGAGGACAGCGATGTTCCATTCATCAACCAGATGCAGCGCTGACCCGTTACACTGTTTTGCCAAATAATGTCAGAATTGCCATCGCCATCAAAATCGGCGCTGCCAGCCATCCGCCACCTTGGGTCTTGGGTGCCCAAATCGAAACCAGAGGCAAACAGTGTATTATTCATAAACCAAATGCTTCGCTCGCCCGTTCTCATATTCTGCCACAGAATATCAGGCCGGCCGTCGCCGGTAAAATCGCCAGGAACGGTCGCTGCCGCCTGCCACAAGATATCTTTTTTGCCGTCGCCAGTAAAATCCGCCACGGCCGCGACTCTCCAGCGTAGATCCTGAATGCCCAAGTCCACTCCAGCCGAGAACGAACCGCCGCTCATTAGCCAAATGCTCGCCTGCCCGGTCGCAATATTTTGCCAGACAATATCGGTCTGGCCATCGCCGTTAAAATCAGCGGCCGCCACCATGCGCCAGACAATATCGATTGTCCCGAGATTAAGCCCAGAAGTCAGGTTGGTGCCATTCATCAGCCAAACGCTGCGCTCTCCCGTCAACGTATTTTGCCAAAGAATATCCGTCTGCCCGTCCCCATTGAAATCTCCCGCAGCAACGATTTGCCAGACCGTGTCAACGGTACCAATGTTTTGGTTGGAGACCATCGCCGTGCCCTTCATCAACCAAACACTGCGCTCCCCGGTCAGAACGTTCTGCCAGAGAATATCGGCGTTGCCATCATGATTGAAGTCTCCCACTGCGGCGATCTGCCAGGACGAGTCAACGGTTCCGAGTGCAACCGTCGACTGGATTGCCGTTCCCTTCATGAGCCAGATGCCGCGTTCGCCCGTGACCAAATTTTGCCAAAGAATGTCATTTTGACCGTCGTGATCAAAGTCCGCCGATGCGACCATTTGGATTTTTGAATCCTGGATCCCGAGATCAATCGTGGAAGAATGCGTGGTACTATTCATTCCCCAAAGCCGTCGCTGTCCTGATAAAATGTGTGGGGGAGAACCGGGAGCGGACAAATTTGGATTACTTCCGTTGCTTGGCAATGCATCGCTGGCCGCAGTTCCGACCACCAAAATCGCTCCCACACTCGTTACGGCACCTGCGCTATTGATTGCACTAAAGGTATAGGTTCCCGCATTCGCTAACTGGAGATTACTGATAATCAGCGTTGTATTCGTCGCGCCCGAAATAGGCGTCCCATTTTTATTCCACTGGTAGGTCGGCGTGGGCGTTCCGCTCGCCGCCGCGGTGAAGACCATAGTTGCCCCTAATACCACGTTTTGACTCAAAGGCTGCATCGTGATCGCGGGAGCAGCCACCCCAGTCGAGATCGTCAGAATCGCTCCTGTGCTCGTCGCCGAACCAGCGCTGTTCGTCGCCACGAGGGTATATGTACCTGCAACAGAGGCTTGCACTCCGCTCATCGTGAACGTCGCACTGGTCGCGCCCGAAATTGCCGTCCCGTTTTTCTTCCACTGATAGGTCGGAGTCGGCGTTCCGCTGGCCGCTGAAGTAAACGTCACATTAGTTCCCGCCACCACGCTTTGGCTCGTCGGCTGCGTCGTGATTACTGGGACAGAGTTAGCCGGAAGGACTGCAATCGAACTGACATCCGAGGTGGTGGAACCGGCGGCATTCGCTACCAAAACCGCGTAATTTCCGGCATTGCTACTTTGAATTTTCGTCAGCGTCAGCGTCGGGCCAGTAGATCCCGGCATGTTGATGCCATCTTTAATCCATTGGTAGTTAAACGGCGAGGTTCCGTCGGCGCTGACGGACAGCACTACTGTGCTGCCAGCGACTACTTGATCCGCGTGGGCCAGTCCAAGGCCGGAGAGAAACACAATTCCTGCGATTACGTGGAAAAAGCGCTTCTGGAAAAATTTCATGGCGAACATTCCAGAAATAAACGTCACCGCTCTGATTCCCTGCAATGCACATGCCACTCAACTGCGTTTAGCCGATGTAAAACAAGCGGAGTTATTTACAGGGATTTCAAGACGCGTAATAAATCTTTGATTTCAGCATCCCGAAGTGCCGCCCTCAATGTTCGCCACTGATAAAATTTCTCCCGTCAAAGGGAGACAATCATATCCCGTTCCACTGCGCTTTACCGACACCGCGCATCCGTTTTGCCAGTTGGAAAAACTAGGCCAACTTTGCGAGTTCGGCGCCAGCGCGGTGCCGCCTCAAAAGACCCGCTCTCAATGAGCATACAACTAGAAGCACAAGCACAGTGCCGCCATTCATCGCACCACCTCCGCCGCCGGAGTTGCTGCTGCCAGATGTCGCGATACCAGGCGCTGACGTGTTGCTGGTGGCAACCGTCTGGGTGATTGCCGGCGCATTATCAGAATTAGTCGCACTGGAGGCGCTCGATGACAGGTCCAACGTCGTAACCAAACCGGCTAAAGTCACCGCCCGGATCGCGGCGTTACCAGTATCTGCCACGTAAAGAATACCACTTGAGTTCAAGACAAGCCCCTTCGGCTGATTGAACCACGCGTTGCTCCCCGCTCCATCCAGCAAGCCGGCGATTCCCGGCAGGCCGGCGATCGTGGTGACGACGCCGTTCGCAGCAATTTTGCGAATCGTGGAATTTCCCGTGTCGGCCACGTACACATTGCCATAACTATCAGCGGCCAGACCACTCGGGCTGTTAAATAGCGCGTCACTTCCGACGCCATCCTGACTTCCACTCACGCCGGCTAATCCAGCGATTGTGGATACCGCGCCATTCAAAGTTATCTCCCGGACAGTATTGTTCGTCGTGTCCGCAACATAAATGTTTCCCGTACCATCCACCGCAATCCCAGTCGGATGATTGAAGCGCGCATCCGCGCCCACTCCGTCCGCCGTCCCCGCGAGCCCCGCGCTGCCGACCACAGTGCTCACTGCACCGCCGGGGGTAATCTTGCGAATCGTATTGTTACCGGCATCCGACAAATAAAAATTGCCGGCGGCATCGCGACAGACGCTCGTCGGAGACGAAAACGTCGCCGCCGAGCCATTTCCGTCGGCATTACCGCGCAGACTGGTTGAACCAGCCAAGGTCGTCACGCTCCCGTTAGCCGCGACGAGCCGTAGCGTACCGTTGGCGTTGTCGCAGACGCCAAGCGAACCATCACTCGCCGTACAAATGCCGCTGGGGTCGTTGAAACGAGCGTTGGCTCCACTACCGTCAGCGATTCCCGTTTGCCCGGACGATCCAGCCAGCAAAGTGACCGCGCCGGTCGATGAAATTTTTTGAATCGTGTCAGTTGAGGTATCTCCGACGTAAAGATTACCCGAACCATCTGCCGCTATGCCCACTGGATACGGGAAAAATGCCGCGATCACTCCGAGCGAAACTGGGTTGCTGGTGCCACCGCCGCTCACAAAGCGGAACTTTAAGCCATTGAGCGCCGATGTCACCCCATTGATCAACAATGTCCCCGTCGCCACGCCGCTGTACTGCGTGCCATTAGCCAAATTGCTCCATGACGAACCATCAGAAGACACCTGCCACTGTCCGCTTCCACCTGCGACCGTAGCAGTGAACGCCGCATCGTGACCGAGAGTAGCTGTTTCGTTTAATGGCTGGGCGTAAAGCGAGGTAACAGTAGCGCCAGAACCCGTCGGAGAAGACGTCACCACTGCCGGCGTGCTTATCACCACCGGAGTGGACGAATTTGGGTCTGACGGTAAAGAGTTTGTCACCGTCGTGGACGATACGACCGTCAATGTTTCTGCTGAAGCAGTGATGCTGCCCGCGTTATTGCTCACCATCGCCGAATAATCACCTGCGTCCGTCAACTGAGCGCCACTGATAACATAGGTCGATGACGTCGCGCCGGTGATTTGAACGCTGTTCTTTGACCATTGGTAACTGAACGGCGACGTCCCGTCCGCAATCACGGATAGCTTAACGGTAGCTCCAGCGGTTAGCTGGAACGCATGAGTCAGTTGCGCAGCACCGAAAATAAAACCGGACGTGAGAGTCAGGCGAAAGAACCCGACCATCCTATTAACGAAAACCATCTTTGTGGGGATTTGAGAAATGCCGCCCGGTAGCGGTCATCTGGAAAAATTTCCGAATTTATTGGAGCCAAAACGATGTGATGTGATGAGGGGAAGACTGATCACCGTGTGCTTATTCGATCGTGCGAAAACTCATTCAACTTCATGGGGAGATGATTGAATTTTTGTCAGTCACGACGTCTGCTACATCCAAACTATTTTTTTGTTCCAGAATAAAATGAGCCGCATGCTTGATGTTAATCGATTGAATTACGGCGCGTAAAAAAAACCTAAAAGTCACCCACCCCAGCATTTCATTTTCCTTTTCCGACGCTCTCGAAACGACAATTCACCGTCGCGATAAAAGGCACGCGTCCGTCGCAATCACTGTTGCGCCCGGTGGGACGCACTCGTTCCCTGCTCATCGTGGCCGACCGTCAGCGAACAATTATTCATCACCTCGATCAGCCTGATTTTGGCTCTTCGCTGTCTCGTTGCCTGATCGTGCGCGGTTGGTGTTTCGCGCCTGAAGACGGCCCCGTGATCGGGATCAGACTCAGAGTCGCGGAAATTACCCTCGCTGGCGTCGTCGGCCTGCCGCGCGCCGATGTACGGACGGCCATTCCGTCGGCACCCGATGACAATACCGGATTTGAAATCCGCGGGATACTTCCCTCGGGATCGGTCGAAATTCGGATCGAAGCCCAACTTGCAGATGAAACTTGGTCGCTAGTAACTACCAGAACGGGACGCGTCCTGCGCGCGTGGCGTCCGCTTTGGCTTGGTGGTGGGGCTTGGACCGAACTCATGTTTTTCCAGATGCCCGGCCACATGAAATATCCGGCCAAAAAATTGCAAACCGAGACCTTTCCCTCCGCAAAGTCGGCCGACACAAAACATCCCACACTTTCAGTCGTCACTCCATCCTTTCAACAAGCTGCCTACCTACCCGACACCTGCCGCAGCATTCTCCAGCAGGCCGACCACGTCTACGAATACGTGATCCAGGACGGCGGTTCTACCGACGGAAGCACGAAAGTCATAAATTCTTTCGCAATCGATTGGCAGCATTCCACCTCGAGCAAACCTTCGTCAAAGGCACCCGCTCTTCGATATGAAAGCAAAAAAGACTCGGGCCAGTCAGATGCGATTGCCACTGCCTTCGCCAAGACTTCCGGCAAACCCACTGACCTGATGGCGTGGATCAATTCCGATGATTTTTATCTGCCCGGCGCCTTCGCGTTTGTCGTCGACTACTTCGCGCGCCACCCGGACGTCGACGTGATTTACGGCCATCGGGTATTAGTGGATGAAAACTCACGGGAAATCGGCCGGTGGTTTCTTCCACCCCACGACGCCGACGTTCTGCGTTTGAACGACTTTGTACCGCAGGAAACGCTTTTCTGGCGTCGTCGTATTTGGGACAAGGTCGGCGGCTTGGACAAGAGTTTCAAATTTGCCATGGATTGGGATTTGTTACTGCGCTTTCAGGACGCCGGCGCCCGGATCGTACGCGTGCCTTATTTCCTCGGCTGCTTCCGAATTCATCCGGCGCAAAAGACCTCGGCCTCAATGCACGACACCGGCCAAGCCGAAATTACCCTTTTACGCGAGCGTACCTTCGGACGACCATTTCCACCGCAAGAGCTCGAAAAAAATCCGCTACTACTCCGCTATCTGCGAAAAAGTGCCTGGATTGAGTTTCTCTGGAAATGGGGAATTCGAGCGGAATGATGTCCGTTTACCGCCGTCCATCTTCAACCTACAATTGGCTTCACATCCAATCGTGGCGCGCCTTGATGTTGGCCTCATGAAGCCCGCCACCACGGAGACGGCTGATATCGTCCCCCATTTGCGCCAGCAGCTTATTCTTGCGCAAGTCCGCATCATGGAACTGGAGGACACGCGGGACGAACTGACTTCGCGGCTGGCCCAGATCGATCGTACGCTCACGGAAATGCAATCCATCGTCCAAGATCGAATCGCAGAACGCGACCTTCTCGCCAACCACAACGTAGACTTGGAAACACACTTGGGAGCTGCACGCCAGCAGCTGGACGATTCTACCGCTTCACTTTTGCAATCACGAGCCCGCGAGTCTGATTTGCAAAAAATGCTGGCTCAAAGCGAGAACACCTCGGCCGGACATCAGAGCCGCATTGGTGAGATGGAAATACTTTTACGCGCCTTAAAAAACTCGCGCAGCTGGCGCTGGACTGCACCGCTGCGTTCGTTGGAACGCCTTTTTCGCCGAGCTCCGCGCGAATGATTGCCGCAACGTCACTTTCATTTCAGCACGAAATTGAAACGCCCCAGCCGCTGCGCGCCGAACGGGGGCACCTCCATCTTGAAGGCTGGTGCATTTGTGCAGGCAGAGCCATCGCGCCTGCCGTGCGATTGGTTAATTCCGCGCAAATCTTCGCAACTTCAACCGTCGTGCGCCGGCCTGACGTCACGGCGGTCTGGGGACTGAACGCCTCTGCGGCCGAATGCGGATTCATCATCGAAGGCAAACTTTCGCCCGGAGCCCATTTCGTCGCGCTTGAAGCGTCCTGCGATAAGCTGACTTGGCAGATTGTTCGACGGCTGACGATTATCGCGACCGCCGGTGAACTACAGGTTTCGATAGAATGGCCGGTCGAATCGACCGTTCGCGAAAGCGTTCGCGTTCAAGGTTGGTGCGTCCACCCCGATTTCACCCTGACTGAAGTGTGGCTGCATTATGGCAACCGCCAGCTCAAATGCGACTATGGGTTACCCCGCACGGACGTCCCCGGACTTTTTCCGCATGCGCCCAACGCCACCCATGCGGGTTTCATCGCTAAAAAAAATCTCCCGGCGGGTTGTGGACCGCTGCGCGTCCGGGCCGTGACCTCAACCGGGGAAAGCGTCTTCGCCCATTCACCCGTTTCGATTGATATCACTCGCGACGAGGAAAATCCCGTTCCTCTTGAACTGCACGGCAAATTCCCCGAATTGGGTCCTGCGCGGCGCGCACTCTCAAGAAACACTTTCCACGGCCAGCCGGGAGCTTCCGCACATCGCATACTTTTTGTACTCTACGGAGATTTCACTTCCAACAGCGCACTTCATGTCGGCAGTTTGGCCAACGCCCTTTCTATCGAAGGCCATGAGTGCGTCGTCGCCGTGCCGCACAATGTGGAAACCGTCCGCTATCATCCCGACGCGAAATTCACTGCACTATCTTTCGACGCATGCCTGAGAAATCCCGCCGTCTTTTCTGGAGGACGCACCGCTGAAATCGTCCATGCTTGGACCACGCGGGAAAATGTTCGTCAGTTCTGTGAAACCATTCGACGCAACGCCAACAGCCGGCTCGTCATCCATCTTGAAGATCACGAACTTCGCATCCTTGAGGACCACACCTCATGTTCGCTCGACAGTTTGCTTGCCCTGCCCGAAATGGAGCTCGATGCGCTGGTCCCCTCGACCCTTTCTCATCCGCGTCATAGCCGCAGTTTCATTCAATCTGCCGACGCGGTAACGATCATCATCGACCGGTTGCGCGAAATGGTCCGGGAAGGGAAATTAACCCACATAATCTGGCCCGCAGCCGACGAAACCCGGTTTTTCCCACGGCCAGTACCAGTAACCATGCGGCGCGCCTTAGGCTGGGACGAAAAGCACACCGTAATATTTTACCACGGTAATGTCCACGCCACCAACGCTAGGGAGATGTACGAACTTTATGCCGCTGTACTGGAGCTCAATCAAGCCGGCTATCCAACCACCTTGATACGGGCAGGCCGGGACGACGGAAATTTCCTCGGCGCGCTCGCTGATCGCGTAGCGCCTTTCGTGGTTGCCCTCGGTCAACTGCCTAATCACCGCCTGCCACAACTCATGGCTCTCGCTGATTTTTTCGTGCAGCCGGGATCACCCGACGCATTTAATGATTATCGGTTTCCCTCCAAACTGCCGGAATTCTTCGCGCTGGGCCGTCCCGTTATTCTCCCTGCCACCAATCTCGGAAAAATTCTTCGGCATGGTGAAGATGCCTGGATTCTTTCCCAAGCCGATGCATCTGCCATAGCCGGAGCAGTAAGGCAATTGCGCGATGATACTCAGCTCCGCGCCCGGCTGGCAGCCGGAGCCAGCGCCGTTTCTGCCAGGTATTTTAACTGGCGGCGCAGCGCTTCGGATCTGCTCGCTTTCTATAATTCATTGCCCTCTCCCGTCTAAACAGTAATTCGTTGGCTTTTTCATGGCCAAATCGCCGCCCAGTTTACTTCCTCGAAACATCTTTCTCACCGGAGCCAACGGACGTCTCGCCTCGTGCGTCCGCCCCCACCTGCACCAAGCCGGTCGCACCATCACCGGATTTTCCCGGGAAAAAACAAACGGGCATCTCACTCTCGAAAGCCTTTTTCAACCCGGCACACTGGAGCACGCCGATACTCTGCTGCATTTGGCGTGGAGCACACTTCCGGCGACTTCAGAACGGGATATTGGCAGCGAATGGGAAAGCGACCTGCCTTTCCTGATCAAACTTCTCCGTCACATTGTGGAGTCGCCGCAGCTGGCACGACTTCATTTTATTTTCTTCTCTTCAGGCGGTGCAGTCTATGGCACCGGGACCGGCCGGCCTTCCCTTGAGACTGATCCTTGCCGTCCGTTTGGCTGGTACGCGCAAGCCAAAGTGGCGGCCGAGGAAATCATCCGGATTTTCGGCGAACGCCACGGTTTAAATTACACCATTCTGCGAGTTTCCAATCCCTATGGTTTCCCCGTCCCGCCTGAACGGGCCCAAGGCATAATTCCCCATGCTTTCAACAGCGCGTGGACCGGCAAGGCCCTCAATCTGTGGGGCGATGGCAGCGCCCGAAAAGATTTTTTGCACTACTCGGATTTCAATCGAGGCTTGCAAGCGATTATTGATCGCCGTCTGACCGGCACCTACAATCTGGCCTCTGGTTCTTCGGCGAGTGTCGTGGAAGTCATCCGAAAAATTGAAACGATTACCCAGCGTGACATTCGTGTAGAGCCAGGTCCGGCCCGAGCTTGGGACGTACAAACCTCCTTTCTCGATAACGGAAAATTGCGCGAAGCCACCGGATGGATTCCTCAATTGTCGCTGGCAGAGGGATTGAAGCGGACCGCGCTGGAATTGCCCCGCTGATCGGTTTTTATTCATGTCCGCTGTTTCAACTCCCTCAACCCATCCGATTCTGCTCCGCCGGATTATCGTCAGTCTTTTCGCCCTGGCGTTGCTGGTGAATCTCTGGGCGCTCACCCGGAGATGGGATGCGTCGTTACGCGACGGCCACGAGTTTCGCCAATACCAAACCGCGCTCACCGCTTATTATTTCCAAAAGGACGGTTTGCGTCTCGATTATGAAACTCCCGTGCTCGGCCCGCCCTGGTCAATCCCATTGGAATTTCCTTTCTATCAGGCGGTGGTTGCAAAACTCAGTAAACTATCCGGCTTGCCCTTGGAGCAAGCCGGCCGTCTGACCAGTATTCTGTTTTTTTATGCGACCTTGCCCGCTGTCTGGCTGCTGCTTCGCCGACGGATGAGCGATCCTTGGGACCGGTTGCTTACGCTTACGCCCATTTTGCTCTGTCCAGTGCTGATGTTTTACAGCCGCACGTTCATGATCGAATCCACGGCACTTTGCCTGAACGTCTGGTTTTTAGTGGCCTTTGATTCGGTTCTGGAACGACTGCGAACCGGCAATCTAATAGCGGCATGGCTGCTGGGTGCTCTCGCGATCACCACCAAAGTGACGACCTTCGCGGCGGCATGGATTCTTCTGCTGGCGCTGGTGATCGAACGAATTTCAGCTTGGCGCCGCGCCGGCCACACTTGGCTGCATGCAGTTAACGTGACGATCATACCCGCGTTACTGGCGTTCAGCATTCCGGTTGCGACAGGAATGACGTGGCTGATTCATTCGGATCACTTAAAGGAAGCCCATCCGTACGCGAAGGCCTTAACTTCATCTTCCCTGCGCCCCTTTACGCTTGGCACCTTCGCCCAAAGGGTAACCCCGGACTGGTGGGCGCAAATGGGACACATCACCGTAAATCAGGTTCTGGCTTGGCCCGGTTTGCTAACCGTACTGGGCGGTCTTTTTCTTGTCGCCGCCCCCTACCGCCGTCTGGCCTTGGTTTGCGCGGTGAGCTACATCGGTGGCTTTCTGCTCTTCGCCAACCTGTATTATATTCATGACTATTATTTTTACGCCTCGGTTCTGTTTATCCTGATCGCCTTCGGCATCGTTTCAGCCGGGCTTTTGCGCAGTCGCTTGATCCCCTGGGGAGTTGCTCTTCTCCTCATCGTCGGCGGCCTCGCGGGTGAAGTGCATGCATTCAGCCGCACTTACTATTCATTTTATCGCCGGCAAAACGACCCCGTTCCATTTGAAGCGGAAATTGTCCGGCGTCTCACCGCGCCTGACGATGTTTTCGCAGGATTCGGATACGACTGGAACAGCTTGCTGCCTTACTCCGCGCAGCGCAGAGCCATCATGCCTTTTATCAGTCATTCCAAAAACTTTGAAGTACTGGACCGTTCCCTAGCCGAACTGGGCAAACGCCAGCTTACCACGGTCGTCGTCACCGGCTATTTAAGGAAAGAATATCCCTTCATCGGCATTTTGAAAAGCCGGCTGCAACTGACATCTCAGCCGGTGGTGAGCACTGCTGATGCCGATATTTATGTGCGCAAAGACCAAGCGGCCAGCGCAGCCAAGATATTGGCGTCTCGATCCGATTGGAATGGAGCCAAACTCAATCCTCAGCCCGATGCCGGAGCGCTCATGGTTCTTCACCCCTATGATTTGCGCACTCCCAACTGGCAGGGGAAATTTCCGATGACTTCCCCGACTCCGCTGTTTTCCAGGGGACCCGTTGAGATCGGCATCCTAATGCTGGACGACAACCATCTCGTCATCAGCACTCAGGCGCCCACTGAAATTTATTTCCAGCCGCCTGCCGGTAGTCGCTCAATCGAAGCCATCGGAGGCATGGTGCCGGGTTCATATACCGAGGGTCATACCACGCCGGGCGTTGTACTCACGGTCTACGAAGAATCATCGGACGGTTCACGCCGCGTAATTTTTGAACGCGCGCTCGCTCCTTTGACCAAGACCGGGGACCGGGGCGACGTGGTGATTTCGTATCACCAGGAAAAGCCTTTTACCGGTACGTTGGTGTTCGCCCACAACGCGATTCCCAGTGGCGACGTGAGCTATTCGTGGAGCTACTGGAAACACATCAGCATTCGGTGATCGACCCCACTTGATGATCACGCCCGTCGCTTCTGCTTTTCATCGCCGATTGGTTCTCAGTCTCTTCGCGGCGAGCCTCATCATCAATTTCTGGGCGCTGACCCGCTACTGGAATCAATCCTTGCGAGACGGGCACGAAGGACGCCAAGAGCACACGGCCCTCACCGCCTACTATTTCCAAAAGGACGGCCTGCGACTCGCCTACGAAACCCCACTGCTGGGTCCACCCTGGTCAATTCCGATGGAGTTTCCACTCTATCAGGGAATCACCGCCGAGCTGAGCAACATCACCGGTTGGCCACTGGAACAAACCGGGCGTGCCGTCAGTGTGTTCTTCTTTTATGCAAGTTTGCCGGCTCTCTGGCTTCTGCTTCGCCGCCATTTACCCGGGGCCTTGGACCGCATGCTGGTCGTCACCTACATTCTGATTTGTCCCCTCTATCTTTTCTACAGTCGGGCATTTTTAATTGAATCGACGGCCCTGTGCTTAAGCCTGTGGTTTTTACTGTTATTCGACCGGATGCTGCGACGTCCCGGAGTCTGGTGCCTGCTGGCCGTTTGGACTCTGGGCGCGTTGGCCACCACCACCAAGATCACAACGTTCGCCGCTTTAGTGGTGGCGACCGGCCTCCTCGTCCTGGAGCAAGGGTTGGCCCGACGTCGGAGCGGCCAGCACTGGGGCCGTGCACTTGGCCTGCCGTTTGGTCTTTCGGTGCTCGCGGTCGCTGTCCCTCTCGTCGCCGGAATGGCTTGGGTTAAATACGCGGATCACATCAAGGAAGGTCAGCCTTACGCCCACCTGTTAACCTCGAGCTCACTCCGGGAATTTAATTTCGGCACTCTGAACCAGCGATTCAGCGCTGAGTGGGGTCGGAAGATCGGCACTGAAATCGTCACCACCGTTTTATCTCTCCCGGGCTTGCTGGTGTTGCTCGTCGCAGGGTGGTTTTCCACCGGATACCACCGCCGGATCGCCCTCGCGTGCGTGGCGTGCTTTCCGGCCGGCGTCCTGCTTTTTGCCAATCTCTATTATGTGCACGATTACTATTTCTACGCCTCCGCTTTTTTTATCCTAGCCGCCATGGGCGCGCTCATCGCGGGAGCGCTCCACAATCCGCGAGTTGCACCCATCTTCGCCGCCACCCTGGCACTCGCGGCCTTTGGCGGTGAACTGTACGCTTTCCGTCAGACATACTACAATTTCTACCTCCGGCCCAATCCACCGCCACCGATCGAGGCGGAAATCATCAAAGCCATCACCCCTCCCGACGACGCATTCGCTGGATTCGGCGTCGATTGGGATCCGGTCTGGCCATATTATTCCCAGCGGCGCGCCCTCATTCCATTTCAAAGTCATTTTGAAAACTTCGCCGCGCTCGACGCCTCGATCGCCGGCCTCAACGGGCGCCGTCTCAGCACGATGTTTTTGTCCCGCAACCATCGCGATGACTCACGCTATACCATTACCGTAGCCCAGAAGCTTGAGATGTGCGCGCAACCGATCGCGCGCACCGCGCTGATGGATATTTATGTTCGCCGAGATCTCGCGACAGCAGCCGTCCGCGCCTTGATGGCCAGACCCAACTGGGGCGTTGAACTAAACCTGAAGCCCGATCCCGACGTGGTCGTTTTGCAGGAACAACATGACCTTCGCACTCACGACTGGACGGGGCCACGCGCCATCATCTCACCTTTACCCCTTTTGTCCAAAGGCCCGGTCGAAATTGGAATTCTTCCCCTTGATGACAAGCTCGTGATCAGCACGCAGGCACCCACTGAAATTTATTTTCAGCCGCCTCGGGGCAGTCACTCAATCGAAGCGATTGGCGGGATGGTGCCCGCGTCGTATACCGAGGGTCATACCACGCCGGGAGTTGTACTCGTCGTCTTTGAAGAAAAGCCTGACGGGACGCGCCATATGATCTTCAAGCGCCAGCTCGCCCCGCTCACGGTGCCTTCAGATCGCGGGGACGTGCCTATTTTATATCACCAGGAAAAGCCTTTTACCGGCACCCTGGTGTTTGCATATTATGCGATTCCCAGCGGCGACGTGAGCTATTCGTGGAGCTACTGGAAACAGATCAACATCCACTGAGGTTTCAAACTCGGTAGGGTGATTGGAATCGATCTTTACGCACCGGTGAAAACTGTTCCCCTGTGTATTTTACATGAGTCAAACGCCCGCGTTCGTCTATTACCTGGAAAAGCCCCTCGACTGGAAACCCACCTGCGCTGGATTCGAGATTGTCGGCTGGTTCTATCCCGGAATCGGACGCGAATGCCGGGATATTCGCGCCGTGATCGACGGGCTGATTTTTTACGGCACCTATGGCCTCGAAAGGTCCGACGTCCGCCAAGCCTATTCCGACGATCTTAACGCCCTCCGCACCGGTTTTCATATTCGCGCCCAATTTTGGAGTGCCGCCAAAACGGCCCGTCTCGAATACCTCGATGGCAATGACGAGTGGCTGACTTTCATCGATCAACCGATCGATACCAGTGCGATCCCAAACATTCCGCGGCCCAAGCCCCTGCTTCGCGCTGAGATGGTTCATGACTCCCTGTATTATCTCTACCGGAATTTTCACCACCAACCATGGCGCAAAATCCAGCGGGCGGGCCATGAAGTCGTCACCGAAATAACCCTCTTCAATAGCAACGTCACGGCCGAGGGCACGTTTTGCGGCACCATTGAAAACCCGGGATTCTGGATCAATGCGATCTACGACAAATTCAGGATCACCGGTTGGGTTTTCAATCGCGACCAGCTCATCCGCCAGCTCAGCGGCACCACGGTCGTCACCACGGAAAATCGCCTGATCTATGGCAAGGAACGCGCCGACGTTGCCACCCATCATCCGTCTTTTTCACAAGCCCTAAAATCCAGTTATTACGGCTTGGTCGATGTCCGCACCAACGCCCCCAGCCCGGTCAACCTGAAGGTATTCGCCCAAATGGAGGACGGTCGCAAGTTGCTCGCCTTTGCCCGGCGGATGCACCTGAACCGCTATGATGAAAACGCCGGTGCCGTGCCGGTGTATCGCGCCTCGGCGTTCGCGCTCTGCACCTTCGCTTTTCTTCGGTCCGCGCTTTTCGGTCGGATTAAAATTGATGATTGGGGCATTGCGTGGGGCGAAATCAAACGCCTCCGCCGGCATCTCGCTCAAAATCTGAGCCATTCGGATCAGGTCAAATTGCCTCCGGTTGTGGCTAGGCGCCGCGATGAAGATCCCTATACCCGCTGGACGTACCACAACCGCCTGACGCCGCGGCTCACCGCGCTCCTTGCCCAGGATGCTGCCGCGCTCGGAAACGGTCCTCGCATCAGCATCGTTGTTCCCGCCTACAACACTCCGGAAAAGTATCTGCGTGAACTGCTCGCATCGGTGCGCGGCCAGATTTATCCGCACTGGGAACTCTGCATCGCCGATGACGCATCCCCGCAACCGCAGGTACGCCAGATCCTCGAGGAAGCCGCGCGCAACGATCCCCGGATCAAACCCATTTTTCGGACGGAGAACGGACATATCGCCCGCGCCACGAATTCCGCACTCGATGCCGCCACCGGGGATTACATCGCCTTTCTTGATCACGACGACCTTCTGCCGCTCGACGCACTCCTGCACGTAGTCATCGCACTGAAAGCAACGCCGGACGCGGGGATGCTCTACACCGACGAGGATAAAATCGATGATCGCGACCGTCATTTCGATCCGCAGCTAA
The DNA here is from genome assembly GCA_041691855.1 of Verrucomicrobiota bacterium. Taxonomy (GTDB): domain Bacteria; phylum Verrucomicrobiota; class Verrucomicrobiia; order Opitutales; family Opitutaceae; genus Lacunisphaera. Next base: position 42,001 of record JBEPTW010000002.1, read on the forward strand.
AAGGTGCCTGGAGTCCTGAAATGGCCATCACCCACAACTACACGCATCACCTCACGGTCATGCGGCGTGATCTCGTGGAAGAGGCCGGCCGGTTGCGGCCGGAATTCAACGGTGCCCAGGACATTGATTTGATCCTGCGGGTGGTCGAAAAGCTCAACGGCCGGCCCGTCGTGCACGTCCCTCACATCGGTTATCATTGGCGCGCCCATGCCGAGAGCACCGCTTCCAAGGGTGACCAAAAAGGCTATCTCTTTGACGCCGCCCGCCGCGGAATCGCCGAAGCAGTCGCCCGCCGCGGCTTGCGTGCCGAAGTGATGCTCCCGCCGCTGATGAAGCACTACGCGCTTTGCCTTCATCAGTTGAAGTGGGATCCTGTCCTGCTCGCAGAAAACCCTGTCACCATTGTCATTCCCTCGAAGGATCACGGTGAACTCCTGAAGCGTTGCGTCGACTCGATCGCCCGCACCACACCGCGCGACTACGTGAAGGTCATCGTCGTCGACGACGGCTCAACTGATGCTGAGGCGCTTGCCTATCTGGCCACCTTACCAAATCGAACCGATCTCAGGGTTGAAGTCATCAAAGCGGAATCAGGCGGGAATGGTTTCGACTACTCGCGCCTAGTTAACCTGGGTTCCGCCCGCGTCGACACGCCGCTTCTGCTGCACCTCAACAATGACGTCGAAGCACTCGCACCCGGTTGGCTGGAAGACATGGTCGGCTGGAGCACGGTTGCAGGAGTCGGTGTCGTCGGTGCCCGCCTGCTTTATCCGGATGGGACGATCAACCACGCCGGCATCAGCCTGAGCCGGCAGGATAGCCTGCCTCACGTGCTGTTCGAGCGATCCCAACCAGAAGACCTGGGCTATTTGTTTTTACCTCACGCGGCGCGCAACGTCGTCGCCGTCACCGGTGCGTGTCTGCTGACCCACACCGCGCTTTACCGCAAACTGGGTGGATTCGACGCCGCGCGCTTTAACGTCGCCTACAACGACGTCGACTATTGCCTGCGCGCCCAAGCTGCGGGAGCACGCACCGTGGTCTCCCCACAGGCTGTGCTGCAACACGTCGGCAGCGCCACGCGTGGAAGAAACTACACCGAAAAGGAGCACATCGCCTTCGTGGAAACCTACGGTGGTGACCGCGATCCATACCAGAGCGAGGTCATGGACTTCCCGCCGCATGAACTGCGCCTCAACCCTTACCTGCATCGTTCCGCCCAAACCTCCCGGCCATTCAAGATCCTGGTCATCACTCACAATTTGAATTTCGAAGGCGCACCGATTTTCATCTTCGAATACGCCCGCTACCTCTCGGAACAGTCGGGTATTCAAGTCAGCGTCGCTTCACCACAGGAAGGACCGTTGCGCGCCCGTTTCGAGGAAGCCGGATTACCTGTCACCATTATCGACGCCGCTCATTTCCTAAAAATCGATCAGCCGGCAAAGTTCGCCGACGCCATCAAACAGCTGGCTGGCACCCGCAACTGGGACGACATCGATCTCATCGCCGGCAATACAATGCTGACGTACTGGGCGATTCACCTCGCGCACTATCTCGGCAAGCCCTCGCTGCTATATATTCATGAAAGTAATCCCGTGAAGAAACTGCTGCAGACTCTGATTCTGCCCGCCAGCATGTCCGCGCTCGTCGAAGGCGCCTTTCAACAAGCAGCCCGCGTTGTTTTCACCGCGAAGGCGACCCGCGTCATTTTTGAAGAACTCAACATCAACGATAACTTCCGCACACTCGCGAGCTGGGTCGACATCGAGCGCATCGAACGCTTCGCCGCGCAGCACGACCGCGCGGCGCTTCGTCGTAAACACGGCTTCAGTCCTGACGCCGTGCTCATCGTCAACATCGGTTCCGCCTGCGAACGCAAGGGCCAGCACATTTACGTCCGCGCCATCGACCAGTTCCGCAAGGAACTCACCGCCCGCTATGCCGGGCAAAAACCAATCGAGTTTGTCATCGTGGGTGGACGTGAAGGGCTGTACATGGAATCGTTGCTGCAGGACATCGACTTGTTGGGCCTGAAAGACAGCATCCACATCGTCAACGAAACCCCTCACATCTACGATTTCTACCGGCTGGCAGACGTCTTGGTCTGCACCAGTTTTGAAGAATCGTTTCCGCGCGTTCTGCTCGAAGCCATGGTCTTCCGGCTCCCGATTGTCAGCACGGACGTTAACGGCATTCCCGAAATGCTGGTCGCCAACGACGAAGCGTATCTCATTCCCGCGGGTGATCCGTTCAAGCTGGTCGAAGCATTGCGCAAGGTACTCGACGATCTTTTTGCCGGAAACACGCAAATGACTTCGCTGGCCTACGCCCACGCCACGCGTGAATTCCACAAGAACCGCGCCCTGCCCCGCCACCTTGAAGTGACGCGCGAAGCCTACCTGAGCTAATCCGTCATGGACAAACCAGACTGGAAATTCGCGATCGATGTCTTTCCTGCTGAATGGGAATGCCCCTCAGAACCATTTTGGGTGGCAGGCTGGATCACTTCGCCTGGCGGAAAAGTGCCAGTCGATATCCGAGCCTGGTTGGGCGACGAACCCTTTCTAGGCGTTTGCGGATTACCACGGCCCGACGTGGAAACCTCCGTACGCGGGCACGCTGGTCCACCTTATGCCGGCTTCACTTTTCGCCTGAATCCAGTACCAGCAGCCAAAGAAATTTGGATCGAGGTCTGTGACAATCATGGCGTATGGACAGAATTTTTCCGCCATACGGTCAGCACTCCCGCCGGTGATTATCGCGACGACCGGCTGAGCCGGGCCACGCAGCCATTGCTCCGCTTCCTCCAGGCAAAATATTCCCGTCCGAAGCATTCATGGAGCGACCTGGCCCGCGAAACAATCGCCAGCGAACGGTCTATCCCACTGGATACTTTGCCCAATCCGCCTTTCCAAGGCGCGCTTGAACAACCCATGGCCAACAGCTTTGTCCGGCATGGTTACCTGCTGATCACTGGTTGGCTGGCTCATCGCGAACATCTCATCGTACGGCTCACTGCATTTCTGGATTCGCAAACACCGCAACCTTTGATCCACGGACTTCCCCGCGCGGATGTCGGCGAACTTTTCGCCGGATTGCGCAACGGCGCGACTTCACGGTTCGCGGGATTACTCCAACTTCCCCCCGAATTACCCCAACCAGTCGCATTGCGTATTTTTGCGGAACTGGAAGATGGCCGAAATGAACTCGTGTTCACCAAACGCTTTCGCCCTTTGATTGTCAGTGGCGCAGAGATTGATTTTCCCTCTCTCTCCAAAATCACTTTTGCGCGGGCGGCCTTGGCTCTTTGGCGTGCCGGTTGGTTGAAGTACTGGCCCACCGGAACAGCTTTCACTCTCAAAACATTGCTGAACGCCGCTTGGATTGAGTACCGCGCCCAGGCTACTCCAACGAAATCGCCGGGAGTCCATCCGCTTAAGCTTCCTGCATCTCCATCACGCGCGCTAAAAGTAATTTTAGTCACTCATAACCTGAACCTCGAAGGCGCTCCCTTGATCGCGTTTGAATACGCCCGTCATCTCGCCGCGCAACCGGGCTGGAGTGTTAGCGTTGTTTCCCCAGAGGATGGCCCACTCAAAGCGGCTTACGTCGCTGCCGGGTTAAAAGTGGATTTGATCGATGTGCGGCCCGCATTGGGGACCGGAACATCCTACGAATTTGATCGCGCGCTTGATCGCCTCACCGATCAGCTGAATTGGAAAGAAGCTGATCTGATCGTGGCTAATACGATGGTGGCGTTTTGGAGCATATTGATCGCCCACCGGCTCAAACGCCCTTCAATTTTCTATCTGCATGAGAGTGTGAGCGCCCGCCGATTCTTCGCGCCCCACCTCGCTCCACAATTACTCCCCTTGGTGGAATCAGCTTTTTCACTTGCTACGCGGGTGGTTTTTTCGGCCGCATCCTCCCAACGCATTCACGCGGCCTTGCGCCAACGCGACAATTTTCAAGTCTTGCATGGCTGGATCGATGTCCCACGCATCGATGCCTACGTCGCGGCGCACTCTTCCCGCGAATTACGCCGCACTCACGGTTTTCCCGAAAACGCCGTCATCTTCGCCAACATCGGCTCGGTCTGTGTTCGCAAAGGCCAACATATTTTCGTGCAGGCAATCGAGCACCTCTTGCGCAATCGTGTGGCAAAGGAAGGTTCCAGCGTGCCGTCGCTGATTTTCCTCATGGTCGGTGCCTATCCCGATCCCTACCTCGATATTTTACGCGCTGAACTTGAGCGACTCGCACTGCCGGGAGTTCACCTCGTTAACCAAGTCACTGACTCCTATCCCTATTATCGGCTCGCGGACATTTTTGTCTGCTCCAGCTTCGAGGAAGCTTTTCCTCGTGTTGTCATGGAAGCAGCCTCTTTTGGCCTGCCGATCGTTTCAACCAACGTAAATGGAATTCCCGAAATGCTTCAGGCCAGTGACGCTTGGCTCGTCCCGCCCGGTGACCCCGGTAAACTCAGCGTAGCCATGAGTGCTGCACTTGATGCCCACCTTTCCGGAGATCGCTCCCGCGCCACCCGCGCCCAGCGTCTCGTGAACGATAGTTTTTCAACTACGATCCTTTTTCCACAGCATGTGGCGCTAGCAGTGGAAACATCCGGCCCGTTCATCGGCTGAGGCCGGTCATGCAAGAAGACACCTTCAGCTATTTCAACCTCGAGTCTCCGCTTCCCGGAGATGGAATCCCGGCTGGGCGCCAGCAGTTGCGCGGTTGGCTCGTGCCAAAACCTGCGGTTCATTTCGTCGACATCCGTGCGCGCGTTGGCACCCGTGAATTCGCCGGTGTTTATGGATTCCCCCGCGTCGATTTAGCCGCTCACTTCGCACCTTCCCGCCCGTGGTTGCCCGCAGAATTCATTATCGAAATCCAAGTCGCACCCGGCGCAGCTGAGGTGCAAATCGACGCCCTGACTTTGACCGGCCAATGGCAATTGATTCACACCGTCCGACTCGATGTCCACGCCGGACCTCAGCCTCTTCCATCCATTCCCGACCCGGTCAGCGCCGTGGAATTCGGCCGGGCAATGCGACTTCTCCAGATTGCAGCGACGGAAAACAAAACCAAGGCGCTGGCGGCGATAGTGGAAGCGATGCCCTATCCGCGGGTCATTCGATCAGATCATCATTCCTTCCGTGGGTATGTCGCTGAACCCACCGGCATCGCTCCGGCATTCTACGGCCAGATGGAATTCGTGGGCTGGCTTTTTCACAAAACCCAGTTGATTCAGCGTGCGTTCGTAACCACCGACCTGATCACTTTCCAGCCCCTGGAAAATGGAGGAGAGTTTGCGGGAGTTGCCGCTCGATTTCCTGCGCAACCCAATGCGAAAAAATGCCGTCTGTCGGGCTTCGTCGATGTTTCGACGCACCTACCCTCGCCAGCGTGCATACGCGTTTTTGCCGAACTCGCCGATGGCAGCATGCATCTCTGCATGGCGACGCACTGCCGGCCGCAATCCACCGAAGAACTCAAGCAAATCGGCGCGCCTTTTTCGGCGTGGAAATTCTGGCAGGACTGGCGTGGCTTGAAAACGATGCTCGCCGACCGCGGCATCGCATTGGAAACAGGCAAGGCGTTGCGCGATGAATTTTGGCAAAGCCTCCGCGCCAGCCGGCAAAATGCCGCTCCGAAAAATCATCACCACCCAAGTGCTCCACGACCGCTTCACACGACCGCTGAAAATCGAAAACTTCGGCTGCTGTTAATCACGCACAATTTAAATTTCGAAGGCGCTCCTCTGCTGTTGCTCGAATATGCGCGCCATCTGGTGGAAAAATGCGGCGCGGAAATTTCCGTCCTCACCGGTCGGGACGGACCATTGCGCGCTGCGTTCGAAGCTCTGCCCGCCTCAGTCACTGCGGTCGACTGCACGGCGAGCACTCCTTCTAAACTATCCCACCGGGTAAGAGAGATTTCACGTCAGCTGGACTTGAATAAAATCGATCTCGTCGTCGCCAATACAGTCGCTTCTTTTTGGGGTGTGACCCTAGCCCGTGCGGCGGGACGTCCTTCCCTGCTTTATATTCACGAAAGCACGAGCCCGGCGGCTTTCTTTCGCAAAACCACACCCGGATTACTGCCTGCGGTTTATCAGGCCTTTCGCCACGCCACTGCGGTCAGCTTCAACACGCCGGCCACGCAGGCTTATTACGCAACCCTTGGTAAGGGAAATAATTTTCATCTTAATTCCGGCTGGATCGACCTGACCACCCTCGATCAATTTCGCACGACGCATGATCGTAATTCCCTGCGCGCCGCCTTGGAGCTGCAGCCGGATGAGCTGCTGGTCGCCACTATCGGCACGGTCTGCGAGAGGAAAGGCCAGCACGATTTTCTGCGCGCCATCGAGCTGCTGTGGCACCGCTCACCCGCTCTTGCGGCCCGCTGCCGCTTCATCATGGTCGGCGGACGCGATACGCGCTACAACCGGGACTTGAAAAAAAAACTCACAACGCTCGGTCGGAAAAATATCCGTCTAGTGCCGGAATCCGCTCGAGCCTATGATTATTTTGCGGCAGCGGATCTCTTCGTTTGCACCAGCTATGAAGAATCTTTCCCGCGTGTGATATTGGAAGCGATGGCTTTTGCCGTCCCGATTGTCTCCACCAATGTTCATGGTATACCCTACATGTTGGAAAATGAAACTGAGGGCATTTTAGTCGCCCCCGGCGACATCGCGGCGTTGACCACCGGCATGCTTCGATTGCTCGAGAATCCGACGGAGGGAAAAGTTTTTGCCCAGCGCGCCCGTAAACGTGTCGCGGAATTTGCCGCCGATCTCCTTCTCCCCCGCCACGCAGCGTTTACCCAAAAGGTAGCTGAACTTTCCGGAACCTAGTCCCCGTGCACGAAACCAACGTCAGTTTCCACAATCTCGAATCCCCCGTCACTGGCTCGACCCTTCCCGCCGGACGTCATTCGCTGCGAGGCTGGTTGGTGCCTAAGCCAGGCGAGCATTTTATCGATGTCCGCGGGCGCACCGCTTCTGGACGGATTTTCGCCGGTGTCCACGGACTGCCACGCGCGGATCTCGCGATGTTTTTCAAAATCGACCGACCCTACGCGCTCGCGGAATTCTACGTCGTGGTCCAGCTGACGCCCGGTCCGGTCGAAATAATCTTCGAGGCCTTGGACATCGCCGGTCGATGGAGAGAGTTTAATCGCGCGACCTATCGGATAACGTCCGCCAATCCCCCGGTGGATTTTGCCGTGCCATCCGGTCCTTTGCGCTGGCACGAGTTTGGGCGCATCCTGCAAATTCTGCTGCGTGCGCAACGCCGACAACCCGAAGTGGTGCTCGCCGATCTGGCCCGCGAGGTTGTCGCCAGTATTCCGTATCCGCGCGATCTGCGCCATGCACCGGCCCCTTTCATTGGTCACTTGGATGAACCAGCTGCGGTCGTCCGCGGCGGATTTGGACGCGCGGCCGTGCTTGGCTTTCTCTTTCATCAAACGCAGTCCATTAAGCGCGTTCTCGCCACTTTTGATCTCCAATCATGGCAGACCATCGAGCATGGCCGCCCTTCGCCAGGACCGGGAGATTTCTACTCGCAATTTCCCAACGCGCGCCGGGGTGGCCTTTTTGGCATGATCGACGTACCGGCGCAAATTCCTGATCCCATTTGCCTGAGGCTGTACGCGGAATTGGCGGACGGCAGTTTGCACCTTTGTTGCGTGCAACGCAGCGTAGTCAGCACGAACGAAGATCAAAAAGCCCCGTATCCGCCAAAAAATCTGGCGAGCTTCCAACGCACACTCGATGCAGTGAAGGCTGCCATGGCCAAACAAGAAATGGTCGTCGTCGAAGATGATGAACTGCGCCGCGAAATCAGCCGGCTGGCGGAGGATTACGAACGTCGCGCGCCCCTGTCGCTGCCAGCGACCGCGCCCATGGCGCCTGCACCGGTGGTCGTATCGTCGCCTTTCCCTCGAAAAATCCTGCTGGTCACTCACAACCTCGGATTGGAAGGCGCGCCGCTTTTCTTCCTCGATTACGCCCGCTATCTCGCCCAAGCCGGGGTTACTCTAACCGTTCTCAGCCATTCCGCGGGACCTTTGGGGGAACGTTTTGAGCAATTGGGCGCGACCGTGAAGATCGTCGATTCGGGAAACGTTATGGCTGCTTCGTCCGCACAGGTCGCGCGAGAGGCCATCGCTCATCTGGGCCGACAAATCAATTTTTCAAGTTTCGATCTCGTCGTCGCCAACACGTTCACCACGTTCTGGGCGGTGCACGCCGCCAAGCTCGCGAAGCGGCCGGCCCTGATGTACGTCCACGAAAGCACGACGCCCGCGAGTTTCTATTTGGGTCGGATCAGCCCGGAAGTGGTCGCGCTCGTCGAGGAAGCCTTCGGTCTCGCTGATGCCGTGTCGTTCACCACCGCCTCGACCCGAAACTATCATCTCGATTATGGTCATCCGGAAAATCATCGGCTGACGCCCGGCTGGATCGATGTGGCCCGGATCGATCGCTGGCTCGCGGAAAATCCCCGCGAGAAACTTCGCGCCCGCTTCAATTTGAAACCCGGCGAATTGTTGGTCACCAACGTCGGCACGTTTTGCGAACGGAAAGGCCAGCATATTTTCATCCGCGCGGTCGATCTCCTTTGGCGTCGTTACCCCGCCCTCGCCAGCCGCACCCAGTTCGTCATGCTGGGGAGCGGAGAAACCGCGTTCGATGATTCGATCCGGGATTTGCTGGAACAGGTCAACCGGCCAAACCTCATCGCACATCCGGCGACCTCGGATTATTTTCCTTATTACGCCGCCGCTGATCTTTTTGTCTGCTCGACCTATGAGGAGTCTTCTCCGCGTGTTATCCTGGAAGCCATGGCTTGCGGTACGCCCATCCTGAGCTCCGACGCTCAAGGGGTGCGTGAACAAGTCCGGCCGGATTTGGAAGGCACCCTCGTCCCGCCGGGCGACACCTTTGCACTCTGTGAAAGTCTCGCGAAGCTGCTGCTTGCGCCTGCCATCGGCCGGACCCATGCCGCCCGCGCCCGAGAGCGCGTCGTCACGGAGTTCGATGCGATCACGGTTCTGCCCCGGCACGGAGCCCTCGCCTGCGAGCTTGCCGCCGGCAAAAGCTGACTGCACGCTTTCCGATTCGCCGGATAAATGAACGAAAACGACGCCTACCTCTTCGACGTAGAATTGCCCACCTCGTGGACTTTCCCTGCTGGAAAGACATGGATCGCAGGTTGGTTCATTTCCAAAACCGGCGCGCAGTTTCGCGATCTCCGTCTCCGAATCGACGACCGTATTTTTGCGGGAATATTCGGCCAGCCACGGCCCGACATCGAATTGCGCCACCGGGGATATGCCGGTCTGCCCCACGCCGGTTTTTGCTTTCAAGTTGAACCCCATCGCGGCGCGAAACTATTGCGCCTGGAAATTCTCGACCACGGCAACAACTGGGCGGAACTCTGGCGCCAACCGATCAAAGCGCCCCGGGGCACCCGGCGCCGCCAGCCTGTGCTGGATTCACTTCAGGTTGCCGATGTCATCGGCACATTGCTAAAGGCCCGTCGCGCCGAGCCGACCGCCGACCTGATGCCGCTGGCGTGCCGGCTCGCCATCGAAGCTGCGACGGAACCGTTGAATGTTCATCCCTCGCCGCCTTTCTGGGGCGCTTTGGAGGAACCCTCGCACCTTGGACATTCGCAATTCGGAAAATTGCCCACGACCGGCTGGTTGCTGCACGAAAAACAAACGATCACGCGCCTCATCGGCAGCATGGACCAACTGATCGAAAACGATCTGGTGCAAGGCCAGCCACGGGAGGATGCCATCCGGCTTTTTCCGCAGCATCCGCAGGCGATGCGCTCGCAATTTTTCGGCCTCGTTGAACTCAACGAAGAGCTGCCCAATCCCGCCGCGCTCAAACTTTACGCCGAATTAGAGGACGGCACGCGCCATCTGGTATTTCACCGGCGCTTCCGGCAGCTGAGCTGCAATCACAAGGAGCAATCCTATCCGGAATTTCACTGGCGGGCGTTTTGGGAAGCGCTGCAATTGCTTCGCCATGCGTGCGGTGTCACGCGCGTTTCCACCGGACCGTTGGAGGAATTCTGGCCCGCCGCGCGAGAGGCGTATCGCGATTTTAAAAAGAAAGCGCCGCGCAAACTTCCTCATTTGGAAGCGGAAAAAAGCGATCCCTACCAGCGTTGGCTGCGGCACAACCAACTCGCACCCGCGCTGCTGGCGGCCATGCAACGCAGCGCCGGATCGTTGGAAAATACCGGCCCGAAGATTGCCGTCGTCGCCGATTTGCGGGGAACCACGGAAAATCAATTGCACCAACTCGCCGCGGCGCTTTCCGCGCAGATTTATTCCCGCTGGGAATTATATCTGGTGGTGCCGCTGAAAGAAGGCGCCGCACTCAATGGGATCGCGCGCCGTCTCGCATCGAAAGATCCGCGCATCCTTCGTCTTCGGGTAAAATCCGGCGTGCCGTATGTCAGTGGTCTCAATGCGGCGGTCCACCAAAGCGCGGCGACCCATTTCGCGCTCGTGCCGGGCAACGCGCGTTTTTCGCCGGATGCGCTGCTGCACGTCGCGGAGGCCTTGCACGCCGATGCCGGGCTCAAATTGATTTACACCGACGAAGACCGCATGGAAAACGACGGCCGGCGGCACACGCCGTGGATGAAAGGCGAGTGGAATCCCGAACTCGCGTTGTCCGGATTATTTCCCGGCCAGCTCACGTTTTTCGCCAAGGATGTTTTTTTGCCGCTTGGTTCCTTTCGCGAGCAATCCGACCGCGTCGCGGCCTACGATCTTTTGCTGCGCCTGGGCGACACGCTGCAACCCGCTCAAGTGCGACACCTGCCGTTCGTGTGTTATCACGCGCGGGCCACGGTGCCGCTTGAGATCGATCTGGCCGATCCATCCATTGAGCAGGCGCGAAAAGCCCTCGATGAAACTTTTCTTCGACGCAAATGGGCGGCCGCAGCTTTCTTTCCGCCAGCGGCACATCATCGCCGGCGGCGTTTTCTTCAACCGCGCTGGTCAAAGGAATTGCTGGCGGAGAATCACGTAACCGTGGTCATTCCCACCCGCGACCGGCTGCATCTGCTCGAGGAATGTGTGGAGTTGCTCGGCGAGACCGTGGATTGGCGTTACGTAAAACTGATCATTGTCGACGACCACTCACGCGATACCGATGCGCGCAAATACCTCGATACGATTCAACAGCGGACGGATATGAACTGCCGCGTCATCCGGCCAGCGGACGCCGGGGCGCCATTCAATTATTCGCACCTGATGAATCTGGCGCTGCCACTCATCGACACGCCGCTGATTCTTCATCTCAACAACGACGTCAACGCCTACGAACCGGGTTGGCTCGAAGACATGGTCGGCTGGCTGCTTCAGCCGGGCGTCGGTGCGGTGGGAGCCAAGCTGCTGTATCCGGAAAAGACGCTCAACCATTGCGGGGTGATCATCGGTCCGCACGGCGGGCTCGCCGACACTCCATTTGTGCGCAAGGCCGAGGACGATGTGCCGGAACTCGACTGGCATTCAACGGCCCGGGATGTGTCCGCGGTGATTGGTGGCTGCTTGCTGACACGGACCGCTCTCTATCAACAGCTCGGTGGTTTTGATGAAAAAGATTTTGGCGTGGCGTACAATGACGTCGATTATTGCCTGCGACTTTTAAAGGCGGGCCATCGCATTGTACAAACGCCGCAGGCCAAACTCATGCATTGGGGTAGCGCGACGCGCGGCGTGACCTACGACGAATCGGAACACATCGCTTTTGTCCGCAAGTATCGCGATTTCCGCGATCCCCAGGTGAGCGCCGCGCTCACGCTCGTTGAGGGTTCATTGCAACCGTCGCCCACGCATTACGCGCACTCCAGTCGCGCCGGGCAATTGCGCCTTCTACTCATCACACATAACCTCAACTTGGAAGGTGCGCCTTTGTTCTTGCTGGAATATGCCTCTTGGTTGGTGAAATCCGCGGGATTTTCAGTGGAGGTGCTCACGGCGGCCGACGGACCGTTGCGGCAAAACTACGAAGCGCTTGGCGCCCACATCACCCTGATGGATCGGAATCTGATTTTCGACGTCAAGACTCAGAATGAATTTTACGCTCGGGTCGGAGAGGTGCGGGCGAAGATTGACTGGTCGAAGATCGACCTCGTGGTGTGCAATACCCTGATGAGTTTCTGGGGCGTGCACTTGGCCCGGCAGGCCAACAAACCCTCGCTGTTTTATATTCACGAAAGCACCTCGATCCAGCGCTTTTTCGGCAAGGCACTCAGGGAGCCATTGCTGCCGATGGTGGAAGACGCGTTTCACGATGCGACGCGTTCGCTGTTTCTCTGCCGTGCCACGGAAAATTATTACAAGGACTACGATCTCAACGGACATTTTCGGATCGTGCCGAGTTGGATTCGACTTTCGGAAATCCGGAAATTCAAGGAAGCGAATTCACGAGCCGCGCTGCGCCGCAAGCATGGTTATGGCGAAGACGAAGTGATCATTGCCAACATCGGCACGGTTTGCGAACGCAAGGGCCAGCACACCTTTATCCGCGCGGTAAAGCACCTGCAGTCTCTGCTCAACGACGGACGGAAATATCGTTTCGTGCTCGTCGGAGGTCGGGCTGGAATTTATCTCGATCTGCTGGAAGCGGACGTTCGCGCGCTCAAACTGTCCAACCTCGAGATCATTCATGAAACGCGGGACGTCTATGACTTCTTCGGCCTCGCCGACCTGTTTGTCTGCTCGAGTTTCGAGGAGTCCTTCCCTCGCGTGGTGTTGGAAGCAATGGCATTTGAAACCCCGATCGTTAGTACGGATGTGCATGGCATTCCGGACATGGTGAAGAATCGAGCAGAAGCATGGCTGGTGAAGCCGGGCGACCATCTCGCGCTGGCCCACACGATAAAAACCTGTCTCGACAAGGAACGCAGCGGAAAATCATTCAGCCCGACCGCTTACTCAAAGGTGCTGCGTTACTACGATTCCGAGCGCGTGTTACCTTATCATGCGGAACTCGCCCGGGAAGCGGTCTTGGACAACGCATTTATTTCAACCAGCACGCGCTGACGCTCCCATGACTTCCTCTTTAACCCGCTCAACGTCACTAGAAAAAAAGCTCATTACCGGCAGCTTTCTATTGTCGGTCATTTTCAATCTGTGGGGCGTCTCGGTCGGTTGGAAACATATCAATCTGCCGGGTTGTGAATTCAGGCAGACGCAGACTGCGATTTCGGCCCTGTTCATCCAACGAGATCACGATTTTTCCCTCGCCTATCCCACCCCGGTGCTTGGTAAGCCGTGGTCAATTCCGATGGAATTCCCCCTTTATCAGTGGACGGTTGTAGTCGTAAGCAACGCCACTGGGATACCGCTGCAGGAAGCCGCCAGACTGGTCGGCGTTGTTTGTTTTTTCCTCTGCCTACCGGCGGTCTATTTATTACTGCGTCGGCTAGCGCTGAAAGAAACGCATGGCCTGATTGTGATCAGCTTAATCCTGACGTGCCCTCTTTATATTTTCTACGCCCGGGCATTTTTGATCGAAACCATGGCGCTCATGCTGGGCTTTTGGTATGCGATTGCCCTGATCAAGACACTCGAAAACCGGACGATCGGGTGGCTGATGCTGGTTAACGCTGCCGGCATTGGCGTTGGCTTGGTCAAAGTAACCACCTTCATCATTTTTCTGCTCCCGGCTTTTGCTTGGTCGATTTCGTTGTTATGGGAAAGCCGTCCACGCGAGGGCTCCCCAGGATGGAGCGTTTTTTTCCGCACCTTCGGATGGCTGGCGGCAGCACATGCACTGCCATTTTTAGCCGCCATCGAATGGGTTCATTTTTCCGACGGCGTCAAAGCGCTTAGTCCAAGTGGCCAATATCTGGAATCATCGAACATGATCGATTGGAATTTCGGGGTCGGCCGGCGCTTTGATCCAGCAATCTGGTCAGCCATTTGGCATATAATTTCCCAAGAGGTGGCTCGGCCGGTTCTCCTCGTGGCGGGAGGAATTCTGACCTTGGTGTTTGGCCGGCGCTGGTGGATTCACATCGCTGCTCTGCTTGGAATTTACGGTGCCGTTCTTCTCATCTTTCCCGTGCTCTTTGCGGGACATTCCTATTACCATGTCGCTGCCGCTTTCTTGCTGATCCTTGCACTCGGATTTGCATTAATCAGCACGTTTCAATCCACCCGGCTTCCGCGCTTTCTGCCTTTTATTCTGTGGGGGATTATCTTGATTACACAGGCGCGGACTTTTCTGGAGTTTCATTACCCGCTCTACCGGTTGCCGGGCAATGAGGGCGGCCTCGCGTCGGCTTTGCATGAAATCGTCAAACCCGACGAAATCATCGTTATCGCTGGCGACGACTGGAGTTCAATTCTTCCCTACTATGCCGAACGTCGGGCCTTGATGATTCCCGACCGGCAGGATCAAAATCGCGATTACATCCGCGCGACCTTTGCCGCTTTGAAGGATGAATCTGTCGTGGCCCTCGTGCTCTTTGAAAATCAACAGCACAACCAGTTCATCCGTGAGCTGGCGGCAGAGCGTTTCGATATCAACCTCCAACCTGGGTTTACGTGGAAAGATCGCGGACGAGACGTCGTCGTGTACCTTAAGCGTCAGATCCAAATAGACGCGCTGACAGCGATTCAGCGCGTCAAAGGATTCAATTCCGTGGTCTTGACGAACGAATCCAAGTCATTCGAAAACGTGCTGGCCAATCGCGTAATGGAATACAGCAGCCTCATGCCCCGTCATCAAAATCTCTTTCGCATCATGAGCCCGCGGCCGGTGCGTTTCTATTCTTCGTTCGGACCGGAATTGTGGGACGAAGACAAACCCGGCCGGGAACGCTACGCCGCTCATCCCGACACCAAACTCTGGTTTCAACTGACCGCAGGTCATCACCAATTGACCACCAGTCTCGAAATACTTGCGGGTGCCTATCAAGGTGTGCCGCACCCCGACGCCAGTGATGGGGTCGAGTTGGTTGCAACCGCAGTCCATCGGGATGGCCATTGTGAAATTTTGCGGCACCAGTATTTCGACCCGCGCGACAATCCAGCAGAAAGGGGACCGCAATCCATTAGTTGGTCTTTTGACCTGCCTGCCGATTCCGAATTTGAGTTGAGCGTAAACGCCGGCCCGAAAGGCAATGCTGCGCGCGATTGGACCGGACTCTCCCGCATTGTCATTAAATAAATGAGCGTGAAGGCGAATCAGACTGAAGCACTCAAAACCAGACTTATACTCGGCATTTTCCTCCTGGCCCTTGCGTTCAGCCTTTGGGGTATTTCCATCGAATGGACCAATCCAAATCTCTACGGCAACGAGTTTCGCCAGACCCAGACGGCCATTTCCGCTCAGTTCATTCAGCGGGAAAATAATTTCTCGCTCGCCTACCCCACGCCGATTTTCGGCAAGCCCTGGTCGATCCCGTTTGAATTCCCCCTCTATCAATGGGCCGTGGTGGCAACCAGCAATGGCACCGGCTTATCTCTTGCCTCAGCCGGACGGTTAGTCGGCGCCGTTTGTTTTTATGCAGGATTACCCGCGCTCTTGCTTCTGCTTTCATTTCTAAGGCTCACGAAGACCCACGGCCTCATCGTGCTGAGCCTGATCGTAACCTGTCCTCTTTATATTTTTTATGCCCGGGCATTTCTGATCGAGACCATGGCACTCATGTTCGGGCTCTGGTATCTCGCGGCCTTGGTGAAGGCAATTGAGCAGCGGAGCTTGGGCTGGTTGGTCCTTGTCAATATTGCGGGCATTGGAGCCGGTCTGGTGAAAGTAACCACCTTCATGGTTTTCCTGTTGCCGGCTTTGGGCGGCTCGCTGTGGTGGCTCTGGCAATCGCGTCCTCGCGAAAATGGTTCGACTTGGAATACACTGCTTCGCACGACGGCGTGGCTCGTGGCATCTCACGCACTCCCTTTCGCCGCGACCCTTTGGTGGCTTCATTTCTCGGATCGGATCAAGCTGCTCAATCCTAACAGCGCCATTTTTACCTCCGCCGACCTTAGGGTTTTCATCTTTGGCGCCGGTCACCGATTTGATCCCGCAACCTGGCGGCTTCACTGGAAAATAATTTCAGAGGAAATTGCCGGACCTGTTACGCTGATAACGGGGATCCTAATCACCGTGTTTTTTTCCCGACGTTGGTGGCTACAGATTGTGGGCTGTGTCGGACTCTATTTCCTAGTTCAAGCCATCTTCCCCGTCCTTTACGCCGCCCATACCTACTATCATGTAGCCTCAGCTTTTCTTTTGATATCCGCACTCGGATTTGCAGTGGTCGGGGTCTTTGAAGCAAAGCGGCTGCCTCGCATCGTGCCTTTCGCGCTTTGGATGCTTTTTATCGGACTCCAAGCCAGGACTTATTTCAAAACGGATTATCTCTTTCAAAGCACGCACGGCAACACCGGAGGCCTCGTCGACGCACTCAAGGCGATCACGCGACCGGAGGAGATATTGATCATCGCCGGGAACGATTGGAGTTCCATCATACCCTACTACACAGGAAGGCGCGCTTTGATGCTCCGCAGCGACGTCACGCACGATGAAATCCACCTCCGGAAATCTTTTGCACTGCTCAAAGGTGAACCGGTTGCTGCGTTGGTCCTGATGGATGGCGAGCGTGAAAATGCCTTGTTGCGTCGGCTGGCTACGGAATACTTCGGAATCGAGACGGACGCTTCTTTAACCTGCCAGAATCGCGGCTCCAATTCGCTCATCTATTTAAACCAACAATTGCGAATTGACGCACAAGTCGTCCTCAAGAAGCGGAAAGGTTATTTTGAAGGGGTCGACGTGGTGGAAAAAACCATCCCGGTCGCAAATCTGCTGGCGGGAGCGGTGTTCGATTACACTCAGGTTTTGCCACGTCACCGGCATCTCTTTCACGGCATGAATCCACGACCGGTTCGATTCTATTCAACGTTCGGGCCGGAACTGTGGGATGAAAACAAACCCAACCAAGAACGCTACGCCGCTCACCCCGATACGAAACTTTGGTTTCAGTTGCCCCCGGGCCATCATCGGTTGACCACCGCACTTGAAGTGCTCGCGGGCGCCTACCAAGGAGTGCCTTACCCCGACGCCAGTGACGGCGTCGAACTCGTGGCCGCAGCTATCGGCCGCAACGGAAACCGCAAAATTCTTCAGCAGCGGTATTTTAATCCTCGCGACAATCCGGCTGACCGGGGTTTGCAGCCCATTGATTGGTCTTTTGATCTGCCCGCCAATACTGAACTGGAGTTGAGTGTAAACGCCGGCCCAAAGGGGAATGCAGCGCGCGATTGGACGGGTCTTTCCGCCATTGTGATTAAGTAGGTTTTGGCCGCTCTTTCCCGTTCGCCGCGCCGGACAAATGTCTTGCCTGTCTACCCTCAAAATCTCGACCATGCGGGTTTTAAGCCGACAAATGGATCACCCTCCCTCCGCCGCTGCACCGACTTTTCAGTCCAAGTCCTGGTGGGTGGGTCAGATCGTTCTCTATCTGCTGCTTTGGCTGAGCCTGATCAAGCTACCAGCCCCACCGTCCACCGACTTGGACCCTTCGTGGCAAATGGTGTTGGGGGAGGCGACGCATCTTAATCTCCAGCACGGTCGCGACATCGTTTTCACTTACGGGCCGCTGGGCTATGTGGGCCGATCCTCATCGTACATGGGTGAGCTCTTCGGAGCTTTCATGACGTGGCATATCGTCACCAATTTATTTATCGCCGCCGGACTCTGCTTGTTTGGCCGCAAGCTGAAAGGATGGAGGCAATTCGTTTACTACGCCTACCTGCTGTGGTTCAGCACCTGTTATACGGATGCGATGCACATGGATTTCATCACGATTTTCGGGCTGATGTTGATTCGATCCGAATACCGCCGTCGCGCATGGATTGTCGCGATTGCCGCGGGCTTTGCGATTTTCTCGCTCGTCAAGTTCACGAACCTGATGCTCTGCGTTTTCACGGTCGGGATTCTCGCGGGGTATTACATTCTCACCCGATCCCGCGCTCACGCCGCGCTTTTAGCGGGAACGTTTGTCGCTGTTTTCGTGGGCGGCTGGATGGCCTGCGGCCAGGAATTGGGCAACCTGCCCGCGTTTCTTTATTACGGAATGCAGTTAAGCAACGGCTATGTCGGGGCGATGGGTCTGTACGAATCTCACGCCACCCTGGCGTTGGGCCTCGCCGCCGCCGCCAGCGTCGTGCTTTACGCGGCCTTGCATCTGGCGAGCAGCACCAACCGGCTTCAGGCCACAAGTTCGGTGGCAATCATTGGCGCGGTTATTTTTCTTAATTGGAAGCATGGTTTTGTCCGCGCCGATGGTCATGTATTGGCCCACTACATCATGGTCCTCCTTGTCATCTGCACCTATCCCGCCCTGACCGTGGACAATGAGCGGTGGAGCCCTGCGAAAAATTTCGTGCTCGGCGCGGGCGCTGTGGTTTGTTTCCTCGGCATCATTCAGTTTTATCCGGCGACTGCGCTGGAGGCTCCCAGCCTTTGGAATGGACGCCTGCTCGAAAACATTAAGGCGCTGGCCGATCTGCCCGCTTTACATCGTAAATTGGATGCCAGTTTACGCGATGCCGCCGCAGCGGCGGACAAGCCCACCATTCGTAATTTTGTCGGCCGCGAAACCGTCGATCAACTCGGCTCCGATCAGGGTCAGATTATCCTCAACCGCCTGAACTATACGCCACGGCCAGTCGTTCAGGGTTACATCGCCTTCACCGATCCGTTGAATCGTTTGGACGAAGCTTTTTATCGCTCCGACCGCGGACCGCGGTTCGTGATGCAACGCTATCAGTCCATCGATAACCGCCTGATCTCGCTCGACGATTCCCTCACCCTCAAGTTGCTGTTCCAAAACTACGATTATGTATTCGAGGAGGGCGGCCTCCTGCTTTGGGAACGCCCGCCCAAACTCTTCATTCCGACCAAGGCGGATGAACCGGTGGTGCTACAAAAAACCGTGCACTTCGATGAGAAGATAACCGTACCCGAAAGTGATCGGCCGTTGTGGGCGGAAATACACGTTAAGCAAAATCTAGCCGGAAAACTACGCCAGTTTCTCTACAAGCCGCCGACGCTGCGCTTGGAGTTGGAAGACGATCACGGGGTGATTCACGATCACCTGTTGGTCCGCGCAATCGGTGAAACCGGCTTTATTCTTCAACCTTATTTCAACGACGGAAACGATCTGATCGCCTATCAGGACGGCGGTCCGCCCAGGAAAATCCGGTGGCTCTCTGTTCACACGATGCCCGGAGGTTCAGCCTATTATCAGGAAGGAATCGAAGTTGAACTGCGCGCCCTCGCACCATTTACGCGCCGATCAGAGGGAATCAAGGTTACCACTCCCCAGCGCTTTCGCATGATGAATCGTGCGCCGCAGCGAATTTTCGCCGCCACCCCGGTGATTGATGATTTTGTTGATGGAAAGCATCTGCTGCGGATGGACCCAACGAGCCTGATGGAATTTTCCATCGTTCAACCCATTAACTCAGTCCACGCCTCTTTTGGGATTATGCCGGGAGCTTATAAGGGTCCGGAGGGGACCCACGGAGTTGAATTCATCGTCGAGTGGGAAAATTCCGACGGACACCGTGAGCGCCTCTATTCGAAATTCCTCGATCCGATGCAACGACCTGCTGACCGGCCCATGCAATCGCTCTCGCTCGAGCTTGGATCGCGCAACGGCGGGAAACTCCTCCTACGGACCGAACCCGGCCCTTCGGGGAATGGCGCCTACTGCTGGTCTTATTGGACCGACCTCAAAATCGAATGAGTTCGCTGGCACCATCTACTGATTCATCCCGCCGCCTGAACTGGAAACAGTGGGCCGGGCTGGCGGCGCTGGTTTCGGCCCTCGTTCTGGTGATGATGCGGTTGCCGGTCATTCTTGATACGACGCCCGAGGTTTCCTATCACTCGCTTCTCTACGAAACCCTGCGCTTGGGCAACAAGTGGGGCGCAGCGCTTATCACCACCGATGGACCGCTTTCAGCGTTGCAGAATCCGGTGTATGCCGGCGGCAGCATCTGGATGGCCGTGTGCTGGCAAATCGGGGGCAATACGCTGCTTGCCTCAGTCTTGATCGGAGCCGCGTATCAAATGCCTTGGCCACGGCGTTGGTGGGCACTCGGCCTCTACGGGGCAGTTCTCGCAAGACTTCCCACCCTCGCCCCATGGATCGCCGTCGTTTTGCTCGGCTGGGGCTTGATCCGGACGCGGCAATCGGACTCACGTCTCAGTTTTATTTTCTCCGGCTTACTTGGATTTCTCGCTTTAACATCGCTCGGACACCTTTTGCTTGGGGCGGTGGCGGTTGGATTGACGGTCGCCAGTTCAAACCAATCGCGGACCCGGTTAGCTGCTTCCGCAGGTTTCATGGTCGCACTTCTGACGGGGTGGTTGATCCTTGGCCAACCGCTCGGAAGTCTTTGGTTATGGTTGTACCGCGGACTACCCGCCCTCTGGCACACCTCACCGCTTCTTCGCCAATCCACCGCCTACTTTCCTCCGACCCCATGGCTGGCCGTTTCCGGCATCGGCTTGATCATCGCCTTGGTATTTTTCCGCTCCAGCGTTGATCGCCGGGAACGCATCGTCGCCAGTGTTTTTCTGGCGTTTGCCGGAATATTATCCTGGAAGGCCGTCGCGCTACAGCCCTTTGGCCTTCCTGAAATTTTCCCGGCTACGCTGGTCGTGGTCGCATTCCTTATCCTGCACGCAGAAGGAAGAATAATCATTCCAGTACTTCTCGGAGCACTCGGCTTCGGCGGACTGATTTTTTCCCAACCGCTCATTCTCACCGATGGCGTCGGCCATTTCAACCGACAGTTTCTCAACGGCGTGAGAGCAACCGCTGCACTGCCCGAAACGCGTGAAACCTTGCGCGCTGAAATGAGGCAGCTAACCGGCGCCAATAGCCTCGCCCGGATCAAAGCCGTGGTCGGTGACGCGACGGTAGATGTTATCGGTGAACAGCCCAGTGCTGTCACTCTGGGCAACATGCATCTTCGGCTCCGTCCGGCACCGCTAGTGCCGTTGGTGCGGTCGTCTGCGATTGCCGAACTGAATGCAGAGGCGATGTCGGGCCCTGAAGCTCCCGAATTTGTCCTGTTCCGACTTCAAGCCATTGGGGAACTTGTTCCGACGCTGGCTGACGCCACCGCTCAGTTGGCCCTTTATCACGACTACGAATTTGTCCTTGAGGAGGAGGGTTTGATGCTGTGGAAACGAAAACCCGGCCCGCACGAAAAAATCACTCCCACGCTGGTCAAACAGGGCGAGCTGGCCGTGGGTGAGGCATTGCCGCTGCCTCCGATCACAGCGGGGACGGGCTACTGGCTGGAGTTGGATTTAAAGCGGAGTTTTCTCGGACATCTGTGGTCAATCATTGGGGAAACCGGCGAGCCCGGACTTCTCTTCCGCGATAGTGCGGGACATGAATTGTATTATTCGGTGCTGCCTTCGGTCGCGTCGCGTGGTTTCCTCGTCTCACCTTTCCTGCGCGGTGAACCTGATTTTTTAAAGCTGGAAAATGGAACAGCTCCTCCGGAAATCTTATCGGTCACTCCACTTCCTCCCGCACAGGGATCTTTTTTATGGAGCAGTCATGTCGGCTACCGGCTTTACGCTGTGCCGGCTTTGAAACTCACCGGTAACCACAAGCTGGGCTCCGAAATTTTTGACCGTTACCGGTTGTTTAACCAGACGCCGACCGCCCTCTCCTATCTTTTTCCCATCAAGGTCCTGCCTTACGAGCCCGGCGTTTCCATTGCCTTTGCCCATCCCTCCAGCTCCATTGAGTTTGCCATCACCGCGCACGAACGGCACGTCCATGCCGCTTTCGGCATGCTCAATGCATCGTATCAAAATAAAAACAACACGGATGGAGTGGATTTTTCCGTCGAATTCATCCCGGCCAACGGCCTCAAACAAATCCTCTACCATCGCCAGCTTGATCCGTTATCCGTGACTGGAGATCGCGGTCGCCAGCAATTGGACGTCGCCTGGCCAAGCGGCGAGGTCGGTCGTCTGATTTTTCGCACCTACAATCCTCCCGGACGAAGCATCGCCTTCGATTGGTCCTATTGGAGCGACATCACCATTGAGTAACCTGTTATGACCACGCTTTCCATTTCTTCCGGAGTCCGGCGCTTTCCGTCTTGGTTGCGATCCCCGCGCCTCTGGACCGTGCTCGCCGGCCTCGCACTCACCGTTTTTCTCTACTCTCCGGTGACCACCGTGATGGACACCCAGTTGGATTCTTCCAACTACGGATCCTACACCTATTTCGCAGCGCATCATTTCCAATATGGGCCCGAAGTGGTCCCGATGTCAGGGCCGTACGGTTACGTGCTGTATGGGTCGGTTTACAACGGCCTGCTCTTTTGGACCCGCCTCATCGCTCAATTGCTCTGCGCTGGTGCATTTGCCACCCTCATCCTTTGGTTTTTCCACCAATGCCGCGACTCGGGCTGGCGCTGGCTCTGGTTGGTCCTGATCTTGATATTAAGCCCAGTCATCGAGGATCTGCCGTTCGAGTGGATGATTTTTTTAAGCGGGATTCTCCTGCTGCAGCGCGCGTCCAAAGCGCCGGGAACTTTCTGCGCGATCCTGGCAGCGAGTCTCCTCGCATTCATCTCTCTGATCAAAGGAACGCACCTCGTGCTCTCGGTCGCGACCCTCGGGTTGGTATTCGTTAATCACGCGTGGCTCAGAAATTGGCGCCGGGCCTTTCTCGTCACGGGTTCCTACGCGGCCGCGTTTCTGTTTTTCTGGGTGCTCGCGGGACAACGTCCCCAAAACATTCCCTCTTTCATCTCCGGCATTCGCGCCCTAACCGATGGCTACAATGGCGCGATGGCGCTCGATGAAATCCCGGCGACCTTTTATCACGGAATCTTCGCCTTCATTTCACTAGCCACAGCTTTGGCGTGGGGCCTGTGGCATCAGCGGAAAAATGAGACGCTCTTTGTGGTAACGCTGCTGTTCGCCGGCTTTACTTTTGTGAAATGGAAACATGGCTTCGTCCGCGCCGACGGGCACATCTACATTTTCCATCACTATGTCGCGGTGGCCGGCGTTTTCTGGTTGCTCTATGCGTTCACCGTCAGCGGGCGTTCTGCTTCGCGGCCCGCGCGCATGACCGCGATCGCTATGATGATCATCGGCCTTATTGCCGGACTCTGGGTTGAAAATGCGAAAACCAGCATCCTTCGCCTGCACTGGCTGGTCACCACCTGGAGCGTCGATCACCTCAAGACCAACGTTATTCAACTGCTTCACCCTCGGCGTTCTAAGGCGGAACTCGACCGCCAGCTAGCCCTGCAACGCAACACCTACGCCATGCCGCTGACCAAGCAGGATGTCGGCGACCATTCGATCGATCTCTTCGGCCTCCAGCACGGAATCATTCCCCTGAATGAAATGAATTATCGACCCCGTCCCATGGGAGGCGGCGCGTTCAATGCCTATAATGCCTATTTGATGGGCCTGAACCAAACCTTCCTGCGCAATGCCTCACTCCGTCCCGACTATTACCTGCTGCGGTTCGAGACCATCGACAACCGCCTCGCCACTGAAGATGACGGCCTGACCCTGCTGGAATTACTCCACCGTTACGAACCGCTCAGAATCGAACAGGGGCACGTGTTAATGAAGGTGGTGCCAGATGCACCTGAAGCCGAGCTCCGGCCACTCAGCCACCGGACATTTAAATTCGGGGAATTTGTCCCCGTACCCCGCGTCAGCAATGACGAGTTGCTCGTCGCACGTTTTGATGTCCGCCTGTCGTTGAAGGGCCAGATCCGCAGCGCGCTTTATAAAGCTCCGCTGATGTTCATGACTTTGCAGGGTCGCGGCATTGAGGAACCGGAATCACGCCGGTTCATCCCCAGCATGACCGCGTCGCCGTTTCTGTTCAGCCCGGTGATCGAAAATAATGGCGATCTCGCTTATCTTTACACCAAACGTGAGGGCAAACAGCTTACCGGATTTTTCATTTATTGCGGTGAGAGCGACTGCTACGCGCAGGATCTTGGCGTGGAATTCTTCACCATGAAGCGACCAACCGTGCCCAACGGACGCGATATCGAAGAACTCCTCACGTTCACCCGCTTCCCCATCTCGAATGTACTGCCGGAAGCCATTGTTCCCGCGCAGCAGCAAATCTCGCTGCGTGGATTATTGGTGCAGAAATTGCACGCACCGGCAGAAATCACCTGGAAGCTGGAAGGCACGGAGAGCGAATTCATTTTCGACTATGGTTTCATTCCCGAAGCCTATGAACGAGGCTCGAGCAACGGGGTTGTTTTCATCGTCGAGTTACATCCGCCCGAGGGACCAGTCGAAATCCTCTTCAAAAAACTCCTCGATCCCGCTAAAATCGCCAAGGATCGCGGCAATCAGACGGCTCGCGTTCCGCTCCCGATCGTCAAACCCGGCAGTCATTTGGTCCTGCGCACCGATCCGGGCGAGAACGGTGACAATGCCTGGGATTGGTCCTACGTGACGAGAATGCAACTGAAGCGCGGTCATTTTTCCGCCCAACAATTTCCGGTTTTCAATCGCGTACCGGAATCGATCGACGCCGAACACACTTCCACCCTCGAGCTGGAAGGGAAAAAAATCTTTCTTCTGCACGTTCCCGGATCGATCAATTTTGGCCTGACCGGAACGGAACGTCATCTCTACCTGGAATTTGGCTTCATGCCCGGCGCCTACACGGGGGAAGGCCATACCGACGGCGCCGATTATGTGGTCGAATTGGTGCATCCCAATCAACCTCGCCAGGAAATTTTCCGCCGTACCTTGCGCCCCTTGACGGTCGAAGGAGATCGCGGGCGCCAGTCTGCTGACATCGTTCTACCCGCAATCAAGTCTGGTGATAAACTGGTGGTGCGCACCGGCGTAGTGGAAGGCGGAAACAATAGCTGGGGTTGGACCTATTTATCGCGGGTAACGATCGACTGAAGCGTCCATGCCAGCCCTGGCCCCATCTGTTGTTTCCAGTCGTTGGCCGCTCTGGCTTCGCCGGGTTTCCATCGCGGCTATCTGGCTGCTGCTCTCGGTCTATTTTTACTCACCGGTGCGGCAGGTGATGGATCCGTCTCTCGATGCTTCCAACTATTCCTCCTACGCGTACTTCACCGCGCATGGGTTCCAGTATGGAACGGGGGTTACGTCGATGGCCGGACCCTATGGCTTCGTGCTGTACGGCTGGACCTATAGCGGAAATCTCTTCGAACTGCGCACATTCTGTGAGCTCATTCTTAACGGGGCTCTGGCACTATTGACCTTGTGGTTTTTCACAAAAAATCGGGGTTCTTGGTGGAGGTGGATCTGGCTGGCTGCCCACGTGGCGTTTACTCCCTTCATCGACGACTTGCCGATCGAATGGACCCTGCTGCTCACGGGAATCTACCTGCTTCAGCTTCAACCGAAATCTTTGATCTGGCCGCGAATTCCAGCCCCGGCCGCGTTGCTGGCTTTCCTTTCGTTGGTCAAAGGCACCCATCTAATCCTCGGTCTGGCCACAGTGGGCGTGGTGATCGCAAGCTATGTCTGGCAACGACAATGGAAGTGCGTTCTGTCCCTGGCCGGAAGTTATCTTATTTTCTTTCTCTGCTTTTGGCTGCTGGCAGGGCAGAGCATCCTGCACATTCCCGCCTACGTCAGGGGAATCACCGAACTGGCGGCCGGGTACAACGACGCCATGTCACTTGAGGAACCGTTTCACGTTTTTCTGCGCGGCGCATCCCTATTTCTTGCGATGGTGTTCGGGCTCGGGTGGTCCCTCTGGACGCATCGGCGGCATTACACCACGTGTTTCATACTTATCCTCTTCGCGGGATTTGTTTATGTTCAATGGAAACACGGTTTCGTGCGCGCCGACGGCCATGCTTATATTTTCTTCGACTACGCAATCGTGGCTGCGATCGCCGCCCACTTAATCGCGCCAGCGCACGGGACAGATGCCGGCCGCTGGATGAAAAGTGCGACCACCCTCCTTCTTCTGGGCACAATTTTCGCCAGTTGCTACGATGAGGAAGCACCCATTCCGACCGATCTCCTCAAAGCCCCCGTCGAAATTTCCCGACACTTCATCGAGAACGTCAGGCAACTGAACGCCCTGCCCGCCACCCACCGCGATTTTGAAAAAGAACTGACTGAACAAAGCAGGCTGCACAATCTGCCACTCGTCCGACAGGAAGTGGGTCGGCAAACAATTGACTTGTTCGGTTTTTCCCACGGCCTGCTCCCACTCAATGGATTGAATTATCACCCCCGGCCAATGGGAGGCGGGGCCTTCAACGTCTACACACCTGTACTCATGCGGTCGAATCGCGACTTCTTGCGCGATCCTGCCCGCCGGCCCGATTACTATCTCCTCAAGATCGAAACGATCGACTACCGCCTCACCTCACAGGACGACGGCTTGGCCCTCACTGAACTGCTCTACGGTTATCAACCCGTGCTGGCCGAACACGATCACCTCTTGCTCAAAGCTCGCGCGCTGCCTGCTCCAGTAACCCCGCAATTGCTCTCGCGACAGATTTTTCATTTCGGTGACATCGTTCAAGTCCCGGCCGTTAATTCGCACCAACTGCTCCTCGCCCGCTTTGTCATCACCCCCAACCTGCTCGGTCGTCTCCGGGACGCTCTCTATAAACTTCCGCGCGTTCGCATCGGTTTGCGTGGGCACGACATCGAAGAACCGGAAGGCCGGCGACTGGTTCCCGCCATGGTCAGCTCTCCTTTTATTCTCAGCCCGGTGATCGAAAACAATCGCGACTGGCTGAGACTCTTCACCGACCAGCCGGGGAAATCACTTTCGACGTTTCGCATCTCGACCCGTGATCGCACGTGGTTCAACAAAACCATCCAAGTGGAATTTTTCACGTTGCCCCGTCCGATTCCATCGAACCCCTCTTTGGTCGCCGAACTCCTGCCCTTTACGGAAACGACCATCGAATCAGTCTCAACGATTCTTCCTTCGGGGAAATCGATCCAACTGATTGGAAAATTGCTAAGCTCGCCCGGTCAATTGAGCTGGGACCTGAAGGGAGACGAACGCAGTGTGTCCTTTGGTTATGGTCTGCTTCCCGCCGCCTATCTCGGGGGTAGAACGGATGGAGTTGAATTTTCGGCGACATTGCAGCGTCCCGGTCTGCCGCCCCTCGAATTATTTCGGCGCCTGCTCGACCCCATCGCCCGCCCGGGCGATCGCGGACACCATCCCATTGAAATTGTCCTGCCTAATTTAAAACCTGATTCCCATCTCGTAATTACAACCGACCCCGGACCTCACAAAAACACCGCTTGGGACTGGGCGTATCTTAGCGAACTGCAATTCAACCACGGGGAATTTTCCGCCAGTCTTTTTCCCGGATTCAATGTCGTTCCTGTGGGACTGGAATCGAATCTGAACTCCATGTCTGAGGTTGATGGAAAAAGGCTTTTCATGGTTCACGCCCCGTCCGCCCTCACCTTCGTGTTGCGAGGGCACGAACGTTCCCTGCAAATCGATTTCGGACTGCTGCCCGGCGCCTACACGGGTGAAGGTCACAACGAAGGCGTGGACTATGTGGTGGAGATCATCAGGGCCAAGCAAGCGCCCGAGGAGATTTTTCGCCGGATCCTGCGGCCGCTCACCGTGGCGGCGGACCGCGGACAACAAAGCGCAACTATTCCGCTCCCGGACTTCAAACCGGGTGATCATCTTGTCCTGCGCACCACGGGAACTCCTTCGGGAAATATTAGCTGGGCTTGGGCGTATGTCGCCCGCCTAACTCTGGAATGAAGGAAACCGAAAACCCTTCTGGCACCGACCAATTCCTTCCTTCTGGATGGAATGTATTTTGGCTGGTCGGCTGGGTTCTGCTCACGGTTTATTTTCTTTCCCCCGCCACAGGGGCGATGACTTGGACATTGGACTCGTCCAACTACGGTTCCTATTCGTGGATGGCCAATCACCACAAACAATTTGGCACCGAGGTAATCGCGATGACCGGCCCGTATGGGTTTCTCGCTTACGGCACCACTTACAGCGGTGATCTCTTTTGGGAAAGGGTCGCGGGCGATCTGCTGTTAAAATCAGTTTTCACATTCCTGATCATCAATCTCGTTCTTCTCCTGCCCCGGGCTCGTCGCTGGGCATGGCTGGCACTGATCGTCCTGTTTTTGCCCAATGTGGGGGATTTGTTTTACGATTTCTCCATCTTTGCTGCGGGACTCTGGCTGCTCACCCATTATCGACGTCCAAAAATGGATCTCACCACCGTGATGGCCGCCGGATTGCTGGGCTTCATGGGGCTGATGAAAGGCACCAACGCCCTGGTCGCCACCGCAGCAATCGCCGCGGTCTTTTTGCAGGGAATCGTCCGCGGCAAATCCACTCGGGCACTCGCCACTGGAGCACTTGCACTGGCCGTATTTCTGACTGGTTGGCTGACCGCGAGGCAGAGCCTCGGAAATTTGCCCGCCTATCTTCGGGGAGTCTGGGAACTCACCAACGGATACAACTCCACGATGGGACTGGAATCCGGAAGCTTTGAATTGCGGACGGGGTTGTCGATTGCCGCAGGACTTGCGCTGCTTTTCGTCTCAACGGCATGGTCAGCCAGACGCGACCTTCCTTCTTTGATCACCGTGCTTTTTCTCGCCGGGTTTAGCTTCCTGAAATGGAAACATGGATTCGTCCGCGCCGACGGCCATGTCTTCATTTTTTATAATTACGCCGTGCTCGCGATGCCAGCTCTCTGGCTGGTGAGTAATGACCGGCCCCAACACGCCTCCAAGTTTTGGCGGATCCTGACACCGCTGGTTAGCGCGGCCGTTTTCGTCATCGCGGCCAGTGCGGCGAGTGAGTTTCGCTGGCTGCGATTGATTGAGATGGCCGCAACCACACCCCGAACTTTTTTCGCGCATGCTTCCTTTTTGTCCTCGCCCCGTCTAAATGAGCAAGCTCGCGAAACGGAACTTAACCAACACCGTCGCACCGCTGATTTGCCGCAAATCCGTGCCGAGGTTGGAAAGGATACCATCGACTTTTTTGGCTACGAAGAAGGAATCCTGCTCCTCAACGGGCTGAATTACTCTCCCCGTCCCATGGGCGGCGGAACCTTCAACGTTTACACGCGCTACTTGCAGGAGAAAAACGAAACCTTTCTGCGCAATCTCTCGCGCCAGCCGGAATTTCAACTCGTCAAGCTGCAGACCATCGACGGCCGGCTACCAGCTGCCGATGATCCGCTGACGCTTAACGCGCTGGTCCATTTCTACACGCCCGTAAGAGCTCAACGCGACTATCTGCTTTTCAAGAAACGCGAAATAAAAGCCCTTCCCGTTCCGCACGCATTGCAGACTGTTACCGTCGCGGCAGGACAAGAAGTCGCATTGCCCACCGTAGGAGACCGGGAACTTCTGCTATTCAGTGTGGAAGTCCCCTATTCCTTGAGTGGACAATTGCGCGGTTTTTTCTTCCGTCCGCCTGAACTGGAAATCGAAACACTCGCGGGCACTCCAGCCGAGCGGCATATTTTCCGGCTCGCACCGGGCATGGCGACGGTGCCGGTTATTCTTTCCCCTTTGCTGGAAAATAACCGCGATCTGCTGGGAGTATTCGGCGCGGATTCCTCGCGTAAAGTGCGGCAAATAATCCTGCGTCCAAAAAACAAGGCCGGATTCGCCGGGGAATTCAAAATCACTTTCTACACACTACCTTTCCCGCCGGCGCCTCCCGCCGAGTTAGCTCCGGAATTGCTGACCTATCTCCAAGAACCGTTGAGTAACCGCCATCCAATGGAGGTTTCCACGCAGGAAACCGGTATTCACGAGCTGGATGGGGAGCCAATCACGTTGGTCCATGCCCCGGGACAAATGATTTTTCCGCTTCACCACGGCGACCAGCAGGTGATTTTCAACTACGGATTGATGCCGCAGGCTTACGATCCAGGAAAGACCAAGGGTGTGAATTTCTCCGTGGAAATTTCGGGGAACGACGGAGTCAACCCGGTGATCTTTTCACGGCTACTACAACCAGTTGCCGTGCCCGGGGACAGGGGCATGCAATGGGCGCGTATTTTTTTCCCGGCGGACGTCTCCGAAAAGAAGCGGTTGATTCTGCGAACGAGTCCCGGGCCAACGGGCGACGCATCGTGGGCCCAATCCTATTTCACCCACCTCCAGATCAAAGCCGGGCCAGCCGATGCCCATCAGCTTTGGGGATTTTCCACGGAACCGCTGGCTCCCGGATTCGAAGGCCATGACGTCCTCATTCCGCACGGTCGAAAGGCACGGGCCTTCCCTCCTCCCACCACTTTTACTTTCCCCATCTTGAACGGTGCAACGCAAGTTACAATCGGCGCTGGCATCCAACCGAGCGCTTACACGGGGGAAAATCATTCCGATGGTATGGAAGTTCTGGTTTCGATAGAGGTACCTGGTCAGCCGCCCCGCCTTTTGGCCAAACGACTCATCAACCCCGCCGACCGCCCCTTTGATCGGGATACGCAAATCTTTGTTGTCCCGCTTCCCACCGGCCTGCCGGCAGAAGCTCGTCTGGTGGTCCGCGCCGGCGCCGGACCCAAGGGCGATGATCGATGGGACTGGGGTTACCTCGAAACTGTCTATTTCAGTAAGCTCTAATTTTCTTCCATTGGTGGGTAGGTAGACTCTAGTAATCCCGCTCGTCTTTCATGTTTTCCACCCGTTCAAAGCTTACACTCGCCCGCGCAACTCTATTACAGGACACGCCCGTTTACGTGCAGTTTTACATCACGGCGCGCTGCAATCTGACCTGCAAGCAGTGTAATATCATTTACGCCAATTCCGATGTGCGGGAAGCCACCCTCGATGAAATCAAGGGCATCGCCGATAATTTCTCCAAAATGGGCGTGGCCATGGTGCTCCTCACCGGCGGCGAACCTTTCACCAGGCAGGATCTTCCCGAGATTATCCGTGAATTTGAATCGCGCGGTGTCCACGTTCGCATGCAAACGAACGGCTTGGCGACGGATGATCGTATTCACCAAGTCGTCGAGGCGGGAGGTTGCGATATTTCAATTTCACTCGATTCGCTTTGGCCGGGCAATCAGGACGACATCAACGGCGGTTTTGCCAAATCGTGGCATGATGCGCTTCACGCGATGGCGTCGTTTACAAAGTATCTGCCAAAGGAAAAAAGCTTCGCTTCGCTTGGCTGCGTGATGCAGCGCGACAATTTGGGAGACATTGAGGACGTCATTCGATTCGGCACCGAGATCAGCTGGTTTTCTTCGCTCGTGCCGATTCATGTGACGACGTTCGACAAGCCGATGAATTTCCGGACGTTCGACCAGAGCAAACGCTGGAAACCATTCGAGCTGCCCTACGTGGATCGCCTCATCGAGCGAGTTCGCGCGATGAAAGAGGAAGGTTATCTGCTTTACGACAGCGACCAATATCTCGACGACATCAAACGCTTCGCCGCCAACACCGCGACGACTTGGAGGCAGCACAACGACAATGTTTGCGACAGCCCGAATCTCTATTTCGCCGTTTTGCCCAATGGCAATTTCGCTCCCTGCTGCGATCATCGCTTGCCATCGAGTATCGCGACCTACGACAAAAAGTTTCCCGAGATCTATCGCAGCAAGGTTTTTCGCGACGAAGTGTTAAAGATTACGAAGCCATGCTCAGGCTGCATGTACGGTAGCTATCCTGAGATGACGATCGCGATGCGCTACATGAAAGCGAAAATGGAGCGCATAAAAACATTCATCACTTCGCCGCCGCCGAAAAAATGGCCGGTCACCTACGAGCAAATGCTCACGATCGCCGAACGCATTCGCACCGAGAAACGCGAGCGTATCGAAATCCCCGGTCAGTTGCATCGCATGACCCTCGCCGAGGGCAGCGAGCAGGAAGTGGCCAAACTCGTTTAAGCCATGCCAAAGAAGATTCTTTATGAGAGCGCGGTGCATCAATTTTTGTGGGCTGGACGCCGTTTGCGCGAAGAGCTTGCGCTGAAGACTCCAAGCGACGCTCAACGGCTTGCGGACTGGATTAATGCGCTGGTCATCGAGAATCCCGGCGGCGGTCAGTTGCGGGTCGCATGGAATGGTCCGATGGCCGGCGATCATCTTGTCGCGCTCAAGAATGCGAAATTCTACACGCGCGGAGATGCCGCGCCCCACTACCAGAAGCAAACGGATGCCGGTCTCACTTTTACTGATGATCGGATCATGGCGCAGAACGTTTCATTTTTTGATGGAGAACTGCGCACTACCCTTACCCAGTCCGGCCTGTTCACCGATGATCAATTGAAAGGTCGATTGGGAAAACCTGCGAATGCCGATGCTGCTCGCAAACACGCCGAGGAGATTTTTCACGACGAGTGGGCCGCCACTGTAGATGTCACCAAGATCGACGTGCGCCAGATGAACGAAGCCTGCACCACGCCGGAAATGCGTTATATCCGGCAGGCGTTAGGTGACTTGAAGGGACGCACTTTGCTCGATGTCGGCTGCGGCTTGGGCGAGGCGTCGGTTTATTTTGCGCTACTCGGAGCTAACGTCACCGCCACGGATATTTCCCCCGGCATGTGCGATACCGCTCGGCGGCTCGCGGAAGCAAACAATGTTAAAATCTCCACCCACGTTTCCGCGGCGGAGGATCTGGGGCTGGCGGCAGATGTGAAGTTCGACGTGATTTATACCGGCAACACGCTCCATCACGTCGATCTTGCCGCCACGATGCCGCGTCTGCTCAAGCACTTGAAACCGAATGGCACTTTTGTGAGCTGGGATCCCGTGGCGTATAATCCGGTGATCAACGTTTACCGCGAACGTGCGATGCAGGTACGCACCGAAGACGAACATCCACTCCGGTTGGCTGATATTCGAGCGGTGCGATCGCACTTCCAAACTTCCCACACCCGATGGTTCTGGCTGAGCACCCTCCTGATTTTCTGCGCCATGGCCGTAGTACAACGCCGTGATCCAAACCAGGAACGTTACTGGAAAAAAGTCGTGGAAGAAGCTGATCGTTGGGCGTGGCTTTACCGTCCTCTCGAACTGCTCGACAAGGTTCTAGTGTTGATCCCCTTCCTGCGGCCACTCTGCTGGAATGTCGTAATCGTAGGACAAGGCCCCAAAAACAATTCATGAGCCGCGCAGATACCCTCGTGTCATGGAGATTGTCGATCGTAGCGCCATGTTACAACGAAGCCGCGGGACTGCCTGAATTTGTCCGTCGACTCCAGGCAACCTGCGCGCAACTCACCTGTCCGTGCGAAATTCTGTTGGTCAACGACGGAAGCCGCGATGAAACCCTGGCCGTTGCCATCGACATCGCGACGCGTGTTCCCGAGGTCCGGGTGATAAATTTGCTGCGCAATTTCGGCCACCAAGCCGCCGTGACCGCCGGACTCGATATTGCAGATGGTGATGCCGTCATCCTGATCGATTCCGATCTGCAGGACCCGCCGGAACTTATTATCGAAATGGTCGCCGAATGGCGAAAAGGCGCCGATGTCGCGTATGGCAAGCGCAGATCACGACAGGGTGAAACCGCCTTCAAACTGTTTACGGCTAAAATTTTCTACCGTTTATTGCGCGGGCTGACTAAAAGTCCAATCCCGGCCGATACCGGCGATTTCCGGTTAATGGATCGGCGCGTGGTTGAAGCATTGCGCAGTATGCGGGAGCGTCATCGTTTCATCCGCGGCATGGTTAGCTGGGTCGGAGGCAAGCAGGTCGCCGTTGAATATGACCGGAAGCCGCGTTTCGCTGGAGAGACCAACTACCCCTTTCGCAAGATGCTCGCCTTTGCGGTGGACGCGATCACGTCCTTTTCAGTGGTGCCGCTTCGGCTGGTGACCTACCTCGCTCTAGCCATCATCCTGCTCGCGATAGGTGCAACCGCGCTGGTATTTGTAGTGAAACTGGTGAATCCAAACTTTTTCATTCCAGGCTATGCCTCGATCATGCTCACCATTATTTTCTTCGGCGGATTGCAGCTTCTGGCCCTTGGCATCATTGGGGAATATCTCGGGCGCATGTACGAATCGGTCAAAGCGCGTCCCATTTATATCGTTGAGCAGATCTATCAGCATCAGGAAGGCCGGTTGACCGGCCGGGATCCGATTCAAACTCCGCCCGGGGCATTCTGAAACAGCGGTTCAGCGCGTTGATAAATCGAAAGAGGGCGGAGGATGGCGGGTGGCGGCGTCACGATTGTCATTAGAGCCATCGCTGTGAGCCTGATTTCATCACCTCATTTCCATTTCACACTTCGGGCCGACAACAGTTCAGATTCGACTGGAAAGAACTGGTCCGCACTGGCTAGATAATTGTTTTTATCATGGGAAAAACACTTTTAGTCACCGGTTCTTCCGGTCTTATCGGCTCGGAGGTTTGCGTTTATTTTGCCGGGCTGGGTTACACGGTCCACGGCGTCGACAACAACCAGCGCGCGGTTTTTTTCGGGCCGCAGGGCGACACCCGCTGGAATCAGAACCGGCTGGTGAAAGAGTTGAAGGGATTCGTCCACCATGAACTTGATATTCGCGACCGCGCCGGGGTGCTCGCGCTCGTAAAATCCGTCAGACCCGACGTGATTGTCCACACGGCCGCGCAGCCGTCGCATGATCGGGCGGCTGCAATTCCGTTCGACGATTTCGACACCAACGCCAGCGGCACGTTGAATTTTCTCGAAGCCGCCCGTCAGGCATGTCCCGAATCACCGTTCGTCCACATGAGCACGAACAAGGTTTACGGTGACGCGCCGAATTCCATCAAACTCACTGAGCTCGCCACCCGTTGGGATTACGCCGATCCCACCTACGAAAACGGCATTCCGGAAACCTTCACCATCGACCAATCGAAACATTCGTTGTTTGGCGCATCGAAAGTGGCGGCCGACGTAATGGTGCAGGAGTACGGTCGCTATTTCAATCTGCCCACGTGCGCCCTGCGCGGCGGGTGCCTCACCGGCCCCAATCACACCGGTGTGGAACTCCACGGCTTTCTTTCCTATTTGGTAAAATGCAATTTGGAAGGTCGCGAGTATCGAGTATTCGGCTACAAAGGAAAACAAGTCCGGGACAACATCCACTCGCTTGATGTCGCCCGGTTCATGGCCGCATTCGTGGAGAATCCGCGCGCGGGCGAAGTTTATAATCTCGGCGGCGGCAAGGCGAACAGCACGTCGATTTTGGAAGCGTTTAAGATTACTGAAAAGTTCACTGGCAAGGCGCAGATCCACACCTACGTCGACCAAAACCGTGCCGGCGACCATATCTGCTATTATTCCGATCTGCGGAAAATGCGGAGCCACTATCCAAAATGGGGCATCACTCAATCGCTCGAGGAAACCGTCCGCCAGATCGTCGAGGCGTGGAAAGTTCGCAATAAATCGGGCGTCTGAGTAATTCGGCTTCCCTCGTTTCCGCCCACCCCGGGCCACCGTGAACATTCCGGGTCCAAAACGGCGGACGCGGAAAGTGGTCCGTGGCCGCCATTTCCATCTCAATGGGTTCGATTTACGCGAAACGTCGGACGGTGATAGCCGTCAAAGGCGGGAAACGACAAAAAATGAATTCAGGAAAAACATCACGAGAGTAGCGGTTTTGAAGTCTTTAAGTGTCAGTATCGATAACGATGAAGCGCTGCCCTAACGAACCGACCCATGTCTGACGAATCGGACACCCGTCAGAGTTTCGATGGGCTGTATCGCAAGACATTGGCTCCGTTGCGTCGTTATCTCAGCCGCTTACTGGGAAATACCAGCGAGGCGCAGGACGTTGCCCACGACGCCTACCTCCGCGTTTATCCCAAAGTGCAGGACCAATCGGCCAAAAATCCTCAGGCTGTTCTCTACACTACGGCGCGACGCCTAGCCATCAACCGGCTCAAACGACGCAGCATCGCTCCGATTGTTC
The DNA here is from genome assembly GCA_041691855.1 of Verrucomicrobiota bacterium. Lineage (GTDB taxonomy): Bacteria > Verrucomicrobiota > Verrucomicrobiia > Opitutales > Opitutaceae > Lacunisphaera. Next base: position 77,958 of record JBEPTW010000002.1, read on the forward strand.
CCGGCGAAGTAAATCTTGAAATCGCCGCTGCGGGAACTCCGGGAGTAGTTCAACAAGTGATGGCGCGTCAGGAATTGCGTCAACTGGAAGACGCGATCGCACAACTACCCGAAGGCTGCCGCGCCGTCTTGCTCCTTCGAAAAATCGAACTTCTTTCCCATTACGAAATCGGTCAACGGCTCGGCATCGCCGTCAGCACCGTCGAGAAACAACACGCGCGCGCGCTCAGACTACTCCGGGAATCATTGTCCACTATGGAAAATTCCACCCCGCTCAGCGCCCGCCAAACGCCCGGCCAGGAGGCCCAACGATGAAATCATTTCCAAAACATTCCGATCTCGCCGCCGATGAACAGGCGTCCCTTTGGGCCGCCAAGCTAGATGGTTCGCTGATGTCCGCCACTGAACGGGTCGCCCTCGATGAATGGTTGTCCAGCCACTCCGGTCATCGCACCCTGCTTTCCCGTTATTGCCAGTTTTCCGCCGACCTCGAACAGCAAATGCCGTTGATTGAAGGCATCAAGGAACTGTCGGCTGAAACCCGGAAAACAACTGCGACTGCCCGGTCATTTCCCTGGCTGCGCTGGCCAATGATGGCTGGTGCGGCGCTGACCGCGGCCGCGGCAGTCGCACTTGGTTTCTGGCTGATGCGCCCGCAGCAACAGTTCAAGAACGTCGCCACACCCGCAGCCCAACGGCAATCCCTGACCTTGGTGGACGGAAGCCAGATCGAATTGAACGCCCAAACGAGCGTTCAGATCGAAATCAACGGCAAGGATCGCCGCGTCCGGCTCGCTTCGGGCCAAGCCTTCTTTTCCGTACATAAAGATCCGAGTCGTCCATTCACGGTGGAAACTCCCACTGGTTCAGTTCGCGTAACCGGTACGAAATTCGCCGTGACCACTGAAAGCTCCGGCGTGCTCGAAGTCACCGTGCTTGAGGGTTCCGTAAAAACCAGTCCCGGTGAATTGACCGGCCAATCCACTTCCCCGGTGATGTTGAAAGCAGGCGATCACCTCGTGGCCAGCCCGAGCGGACTCGTGCAGCAGAAACTCTCCGCAACCGAATTAATCGACACCTTGGCGTGGCGGCAGGGCCAGATCGTATTCAAGGGTGTCGCGCTGCACGATGTGCTCGCAAAATTTGCGCGTTACCACGGACGTGGCATCACGGCGACCGACGACGTCGCCGACCTGAGCGTGGGCGCCCGTTTCAGTCTCGATGATCTCGATGGATTTTTCGATGCGCTCGAGACGGCTCTCCCGGTCAATGTCACCCGGAATTCAAATGGCACGGTGCGCGTGAGCCGCCGGTCCGCGCCTTGATTTCACCCCACTCTTCGAAAAAAGATCGGACCATTTACCCCCTCATGCGTTTTGCGAAAGCTCTCGGGCACCTTGTTCTCATCTGCTTCAGTTGTTCGCTTCTCCCGATTATCGTTCGCGGCGAACCCATCGACTTTAACCTGCCCGCGCAACCAGCATCCGACGCTTTGCTGGCCTTTTCCCAGCAGGCGAAAATCGAGGTGCTGTTCTCCTTCGATAAACTGCGGAAAATTCAATCCGCCGAGGTTATCGGACACTACGAACCCGAGACCGCCCTGGTTCGGCTCCTCGCTCCCACAGGCTTCACGACTCACCGCAATGGCAAAGGGAAGTTTGTCATCACTTCCGCGAAGACCTCGACCGGACGGCTCAAGGGCTCTTTGCTCATTCCCGACGGCACGGGTGCAGCTAACATCCACGTCACACTGTCGCCGTCGCGGCAAACCACCCGCACCGATCAACACGGCGACTACCGCTTTTCCGCCATCCGACCGGGAACCTATTCGCTGACCGTGACTGGCGACGGCTATCAGCCTTTTCAAATTGAAGACATCGCGGTGGTTTCCGGACGCGAGTGCGCGCTCGCCTCAAAAACCATTCAAAAATCGGAAGATGTTACGCGTCTCGATCCGTTCGTCGTCGTGGGCGAGACCGACAGTCGCCCGTTTGATCGCAGCCAGACGCCGTACATGAAACCCACGGCGGTTGGCAATCTCGACCTTCCCCGCACGGAAAATGACGCGCTTCCCTACACCATTTACGATCACGAACAAATCACCCGGAGCGGCGTGGTGGATCTCAATGGATTCCTGCAACGCGCCGTGTTGGAAAGTGACGCCAGCACGACGCCGCCGGAGCAAAATGGGAATCAGGCAAGTTACGCCGCCGGCAGCACCAATCTGAATCTGCGCGGTTATGGTGCGGACGAAACCGTGATTCTCGTCAACGGCCGGCGCCTCCCCGAAGTGATGACCTCTTTTTCCGGCGGTTCCCGGTCAGTGGGGCCAGACGTAAATTTCATCCCGCTCAGTCTCGTTCAACAGGTCGAGGTTTTGCCGGTTTCGTCATCGGCGCTCTACAGCGGCAATGCGTTTGGAGGGGTTATCAATATCGTTTTGCGCACCGGAGAAAAATCCGATGCCACGGAAATTACGATGAACTACACCAACGCACTGAGCGGTTTCGATGCGCCGCAATCGTCGGTGTCGCTGCTTCACAGCCAGACCCTGCTCGACGGAAAATTACACCTTTTATTGAGCGCGAATTTCACCAAGAGCGAGCCACCCACGGAGGCGGAACTCGGCTATTTTCGGTCGAACGACCATCCGCCAGTTTCACTTTCCGATCCAATTTATCGCGCGACACCGAATATCCGCGGTGCGGACATGACCCCGCTTTTTGGGGCCGGAACATCCCCGGTCACTTCCGTTGCGCCCGGTGCCGATGGGAGCGGTGGCTTGGCGGCGTTTACCGGTCGACAGGGCGTGCGCGCTCTCGACTTTTTTCAATCGCCCGGCGGGCTCGTCGCTTCGCCGAACAGCCTCCAATACCCGTATGGCCGCCAGCAACGCCGCACCGCCTACTTTGGTTCCGCCACCTACGACCTTTTCCCGTGGCTCCAAATTGGATTCGACGCGACCTCCGTCAGCACGGTGGTGAACCGCGGTTTTGATGTGCTGATCGGTAATCTTTCCCTCAAAAGCGATTCGCCGTTCAATCCTTTTGGTCAGGACATCAACGTATCGCTAAACGAAATCGCGCCCAAGTTGGGGCCGAATTATAGCGAGGCTCAACTTGATTTCTCCTCTGCCGTACTCGGCTTGTTGGTCAAGTTACCGGGAGATTGGCGGATTTCCGCCGACGGCCAATATGCGCATAACGTCGCCAAATACCGCGGATTGGCCGACGTCGATAGTGCCCGTTGGCAGCAGCTGGTTGATGACGGCACGTACAATCCGCTCCGCGATACGCAAACCCATGGGCCGCCCAAGGAATTCTACGATCGCGCTTTGATTTATTACGGCGCACCGGGAAAATTCGTGACGCTGGGAGATTACGATACCGAAGATGGCGCGATTCGGTTGACCAATCAAGCGATGGCGCTGCCGACAGGAATCAGCACGGTTAACGTCGGAGTCGACTATCGACGGATCCACCTCGCGAGTTATACCGATTCCCGTCGCTACGCGGACGGCAGCCCGATCGACGCTCTCATCGATTCAACCGGCCGTACGCTGCAACGTTACAGTGCGTTTGGCGAATTGCAGGCCCCGATCGTGCCGGCTGAGTGGCTGCCAAATTGGCTGCGGAAACTGGAAGCGGATCTGGCGGTTCGCTATGTTGCAGCGGACTCCGCCAAGGAAACCAATATCGCGCCGACCGTGGGCTTGAAAGTCGAGGCGGCCGGTGGCTTTTCGTTTCGCGGAAGTTTCACCACCTCAAATCGCGTACCCACCCCACAATTGAGCCGCCCCGTCACAAACTCGGATGGATCGGGCGGAGGAATCAATTTGGTGAATATTAGTGACCCGTTGCGGGGTGGCGACGAATACAGCGTCAAATCCGAAGAAGTGAAAGACCCGCATTTGAGCACGGAGGCTGCGGTCACGCAGACGGCGGGCATTATTTACCAGCACGGCAAGATTCATCAATTCCGCGCTTCATTGGATTTTGTCGACACGCGGAAAACGAATGAGGTGAAAGGCCTCGATGAAACCGATGTACTGAACCTGGAGGCACTGTTTCCCGAGCGGGTTACCCGCGCACCGTTGGCCGCTGGCGACCCGCATTCGGTCGGACTGGTCACGTCATTGTTAACCGGACCGGTCAACCTCGCTTCCCGGCATTCGCAAAACTGGAACACCTCCGTCGATTACGCGTGGACGCAATGCGGGCACGGCACGCTGTCGCTTTACGGCCGCCTCGTGTATTTCCAACGATTCGAGGTAAAACTATTTCCCAACTCGCCCGCAGTGGACGAATTGAATTCCCCGGATGGCGCGGCCTCGATTCTGAAATACCGGGCGAATTTCGGAGCCGGCTGGTCGAACCAACAGTACGGTTTTGGGATCGACGGCCACTACTATTATTCACGCACGTTACCCATGACAGAATGGGCCGGACAAGGAGGCAAGAAGATCGATCCGTACTGCCAATTTGATACCTACGTGCAAAGCGATTTGAAGCGTTGGCTGCCGTGGAAAAACAACCGTTATGGGCTGCGCGGACAGTTTCGCGTCGATAATGTTTTGAATGCCGGCTATCCAGCTTATGCCAACGGCGGGAACGGTGCCGGGGTCCAACCCTATGGTGACTGGCGAGGCAGAACACATTCAATTTCCCTCACCGCAACTTTTTGAACGACCGCGCAAATCACCGGCGCCATTTCCCGCTTCACCTGAAAGCAGTCGTCTGCTTCGCTGAGTCGACATGCGAATTCTGATATCCGGGATCTGTGGCTTCGTCGGTAGCACGCTTGCAAAAACCCTGCTGGCGACCGGCCGTGGTCACGAAATTTACGGGTTCGATAATTTCATCCGTCCTGGCAGCGAAAATAATCGTGCGGAATTAAAAACCCTCGGCGTAAAACTTTTCCACGCCGATCTTCGCGCCGCGAGCGATTTGGAAACGTTGCCCGCAGTCGATTGGGTCATTGATGCTGCGGCTAATCCCAGTGTTCTGGCCGGCGTCGACGGCCAGACGAGTTCGCGGCAACTCGTCGAACACAATCTCGTCGGTACGATCAATCTACTGGAATACTGTAAAGCACACAAAGCCGGCTTCATCCTTTTATCGACGAGCCGGGTCTATTCGATCGCACCTCTGGCCACCCTGAAAGTAACGGCTATCAAAGATGCGTTTGTTCCCGATGTGGGTTCCACTCTTCCCGCCGGCTTGAGCTCGGCCGGGATCGATGAAACGTTTGTCACCACGGCGCCCATTTCGCTCTATGGATCGACCAAGCTGGCCTCAGAAGCGTTGGCACTCGAATACGGCGAAACCTTCGGCTTTCCGGTTTTCGTGAACCGCTGCGGAGTCCTCGCTGGAGCCGGGCAATTCGGTCGTGCCGACCAGGGAATCTTCGCCTACTGGATCAACTCATGGCGGCAAAAGCGTCCGTTGAAATATCTCGGATTTGGCGGCCACGGTCATCAAGTCCGCGACTGCCTTCATCCGCAGGATTTGGTGTCGTTAATTGAAAAACAGATCGTCGCGCCGAAACTGCCGGCCACTGATCGCGTAGTGAATTTGTCCGGCGGTATCTTGTCCGCGATGTCGCTCAAACAACTCAGTGACTGGTGTGCGCAGCGATTCGGACCGCACAGCGTGGTTGCAGACGGCACGGTTCGACCATTCGACATCGCGTGGATCGTACTCGATGCTGCCAAGGCCGCCCGGCTCTGGCAGTGGCGACCCGCCATGGAAGTGTCCGCCATTCTGGAAGAAATCGCCCGGCACGCCGAACAAAACCCCGGCTGGCTTGACCTGTCCGCTCCGCTCTGACTCTCTCAGCGGCTCGCATGGCCAGCACTCAGCAGGAACTCTCCAAAATCTATCACCGGCGCTTCGTCCGCACCGCCGCTTACCGCGACAAGGTTTGGAAGGTTTTAACCCGTGAATTTTTCAGCCGTTGGGTAAAATCCGACGACGCCGTCCTCGATTTGGGCTGCGGTTACGGTGAGTTCATTAACAATATCCCCGCTGTCCGTAAGTTGGCCATGGATCTCAATCCAGATGCCCCGGCGCATCTGGCAAAAGCAGTTGAGTTTCTCCATCAAGATTGTTCGGCGCCCTGGCCGCTCGCGGACAACTCTCTCGACGTCGTCTTTACCAGCAATTTCTTTGAGCACTTACCGGACAAGGAGTGCCTCAATCTTACTCTTCGGCAGGCGCTCCGCTGCTTGAAACCCGGAGGTCGGTTGATCGCGGTGGGCCCGAACATCAAATATCTGCACGGAGAATATTGGGATTTCTACGACCACCATGTCTACCTCACTGAAACTTCTTTGGGCGAAGCGATGGAAATCGAAGGCTATCAGATTGAAATCATAACCCCGCGATTCCTGCCGTTCACGATGGTGGCGGCACCGGAATACCCGATGTTTTTCGTTCGGCTCTATGTCGCGCTGCCCTGGCTCTGGCGTTTTCGCGGAAAACAATTTCTCGTCGTCGCGCGCAAACCTACCGCCTGATCCGGCGTCATCCGCCCACGATGCGATCGAACGTTCCCTTTCCCGCGCCGCTGAAGCTCTACAGCATCGTGATTCCTGCGCATAACGAAGAAGAATCACTCCCACCAACGGTGAAGGATATTTATGAGACGATGGTGCGGGAGGACATTCCCCATGAAATCATTGTCGTGGATGACGGGAGCAAGGATCGTACTTGGGCGGTGCTAAGGGAACTCAAGCAAAGCATCCCAACGCTGGCACCGGTGCAGAACAAAGGCCCGCACGGGTTCGGACGCGCCGTAACTTATGGGCTGAAACACATGAAAGGCGATGCGTGTACGATCATGATGGCCGATGCTTCCGACTCACCGGATGACGCGGTAAAATATTGGCGGCTATTGTCGGAAGGCTGGGATTGCGCCTTCGGCAGCCGCTTCGTCAAAGGCGGCGAAGTCATCGATTATCCGCGCCTCAAGCTCTTCGTGAATCGCATCGCGAATTTCCTGGTGCGGGTCGGCTTCAACATCCCGCTCAACGACACTACGAATGCGTTCAAGGCCTATCGTCGCACCGTCATCGAAGGTTGCCGGCCGTTTCTCTCTCCCCATTTCAATCTTACCGTTGAAATTCCACTCAAAGCGATTGTCCGCGGCTATTCGTGGACCGTGATTCCAATCTCTTGGCGGAATCGAAAACATGGTGTGCCCAAGTTGAAAATCAGCGAAATGGGCAGCCGCTATTTCTTTATCTGCGCCTACGTCTGGCTGGAGAAATATTTCAGCCGGGGCGATTATCGAAAACCCACCATTCCAGACTCCTGAAAAACAGCTTGTTGTCTGTTGCAGAGGAGGCACATTAAGCGCCTTTACTATGATCTACTTGCTCGGCGGTTCAGGTTATGTGGGGTCGGCCTATCAGGAATTGCTTCAACGCAAAGGCCTGCCTTTCCGTAATATACGTCGCTCTGACTTCGATTATACGAATCAGGCCGCCCTAACGGAATTACTTCGTCGCGAAAAGCCCGAATTCCTCATCAATGCCGCCGGTTACACGGGCAAACCCAACGTCGACGCCTGCGAGTTGCACAAAGCGGATTGCGTGATGGGCAACGCCGTTCTTCCAGGCATCGTCGCCCAAGCCTGCGCTGACGCCGGTATTCCTTGGGGCCACGTTTCCTCCGGTTGCATCTATACTGGAGCGCGGCCCGATGGTTCGGGTTTCACGGAAACCGACGTTCCGAATTTCTCGTTCCGCACGAATAATTGCAGTTTCTATTCAGGCACCAAGGCCCTCGGCGAAGAAGTCCTGACCAACTTTCCCAACGTCTATATCTGGCGCCTTCGCATTCCCTTCAACGAGGTGGACAACCCGCGCAATTACCTCACGAAATTGTTGCGGTATTCGACGCTCCTCGAAGCCACGAACTCTATTTCCCAACTCCAGGAATTCGTCAGCGGCACGTTCGCCTGCTGGGAAAAGCGGGTGCCATTCGGGATCTACAACGTCACCAATCCCGGCCAAGTCACCACTCACGAAGTGGTCGAACTGATCAAGAAGACGGGCGTTTCGAACAAAAACTTTCAGTTCTTCAAAGACGAAACCCAGTTCATGCAAACGGCCGCGAAAACGCCTCGCTCTAATTGCGTGATGAATTCCACCAAGCTTGCCGCCGCCGGGATTAAATTAACCGAGGTGCACGAAGCAGTCGAACGCGACCTGCGTCGTTGGGTAAAAGCTTCCTGATTTCACCTCATGAATATTCTCGTCACCGGCGGCTGCGGTTTTATCGGCTCCAATTTTATCCGTCAACGGCTCAGCGAAAAGAACACGCCGCTCACCAAACTCGTCAACCTCGACGCCCTCACCTACGCGGGCAATCCCGCGAACCTCACCGATCTCGCTGGCGATCCGCGTTACGTTTTCGTCCACGGTGACATCGGCGACGCCGACCTGGTCTCGAAGCTGCTCGCCGAGCACGTGATCGATGCCGTGGTGAATTTCGCTGCGGAATCGCACGTTGACCGCTCGATCGATTCCCCAGAGCCGTTCATCCAAACCAACGTCGTCGGCACGCTCCGCCTGCTCAACTCCGCCCGCTTATACTGGACAAAATTATCCGAGGCGAAAAAAGCCGGCTTCCGTTTTCTGCACGTTTCCACCGACGAAGTTTATGGCACGCTTGGCCCCAAGGATCCGGCGTTCACCGAGGAAACCCCGTTCGCACCAAATTCGCCTTACGCCGCGTCCAAGGCTTCCAGCGATCATCTCGTTCGCTCCTTCCAACACACGTACCATTTCCCGACGCTCACCACCAATTGCTCGAATAATTATGGACCGTTTCACTTTCCAGAAAAATTGATTCCGCTGGTGATTCTCAACGCGCTCGAAGGGAAACCGCTGCCAGTTTACGGCGACGGCCAGCAAATCCGCGACTGGCTTTATGTTGAGGACCACGCCACCGCCATCTGGCTCGTGTTGCGTCAGGGCCGCATCGGTGAGACTTACAATATCGGTGGCTTGAACGAGAAACCCAACATCGAGATCGTCCAAACCATTTGCACCTTGCTCGACGAAAAGTCCCCTCGCACCGACGGCAAACCCTACGCATCGCAGATCACGTACGTCGCCGATCGTCCGGGTCATGATCGTCGTTACGCGATCGACTGCGCCAAGCTCCAACGCGAACTCGGCTGGGCTCCGGCGGAAAATTTCGCGACCGGCATCGCGAAGACCGTCGACTGGTACTTGAAAAACCGCGCGTGGGCGGCGGACATCACCGCCAAGAAATATTCCCGCGAACGTCTCGGCACCAAAGTCTAACCATGAATCGCAAAGGCATCATCCTCGCCGGCGGGTCCGGCACCCGACTTTATCCCCTGACGATTGCCGTGAGCAAACAGCTCATGCCAGTCTACGACAAGCCGATGATTTATTATCCGCTGTCGGTCCTGATGCTCGCGGGCATTCGCGAGATCCTGATCATTTCGACTCCGCAAGATCTGCCCCTTTTCCGCAAACTCCTCGGCGAGGGCGCGAATCTGGGAGTAAAATTCAGCTACGCCGAGCAACCCAGCCCCGACGGACTGGCACAAGCATTTCATATCGCTGCGGCCACGGGCTTTCTCACCGGAGCTGAACCGTCGGCTTTGGTGCTCGGCGACAATCTTTTTTATGGCGCAGAGTTTGTCCAGTCGCTGGCCGACGCCGGCGCGCGCACGGACGGTTCCACGATTTTCGGTTATCACGTCGCCAATCCGACGGCCTATGGCGTGGTCGAGTTTGCCGCCGATGGCCACGTGCTTTCGCTGGAGGAAAAGCCCGCCGAACCGAAATCCAACTACGCCGTCCCCGGACTGTATTTCTACGACAAAGACGTCGTCCCGCTGGCCCGTGATCTGAAACCCTCGAAACGCGGCGAGCTGGAAATCACCGATCTCAATCGTCTCTATTTGGAACGCGGCAAATTACACGTTGAACTCCTCGGTCGCGGGACCGCGTGGCTCGATACGGGTACCCACGACTCCCTGATCGAGGCCGCCCAGTTCGTTCACGTTTTGGAAAACCGCA
>JBEPTW010000003.1:0-79915 GCA_041691855.1 Verrucomicrobiota bacterium
CGGCGGCCATGGTTTTTCCGGTGCCACTGTCGCCGGCGAACAAGGCGCTGATCCCGAAGCCGCGGTTCATTTTGCGATCGAAACCCCAGTCGCGATACACCGTGCCGCGTTGTGCCGTTTGGGCCGCGATCTGATGGAGAATATCTGCCTCGGTTTTTGGGAGCACGAGGTCGTCCCACGTCATCTTTGGATCGAGGCGTTGGGCGAGTGCGTCGAGTTTTGGACGATCACTCGTGCGGCAGACTTCCCACGCGGCATGGGCGAGCGGGAGTGAATCGGCTTTCGCTTTCGTTTGCGCCAATTGCGCGAGGCTTTCGATGGCCGGTAGATTCAGATTAAACTGGGCCGCCAGTTGCGCGGGGGATTCTGCCGCCTCGGAACCGAGAGCCGAAGCCCAGGCGTCTTGTTGCTCGGCGGTCGTGGGTTTTGAAATATCCACCGCGTGTTGCGCGCGACCGAGGCGCGGGTTGAATTCACGGAGGCCGACAAAAAAGACGCCGTCGCTGCGAAGGAGAAATCGCGTGAGCGCTCCCGAGCGGTCGGTTTCCACGCCATCGATTTCCTCGGCGTCGAAATAAAGCGCGAGCGGCAACAACCGGCTTTCTCGCTGCCAAAGGCGCGCCAGGATTTCGATTTCGGCGACGGAGGAGGGAAGCGATTCTGCGTTTAGCCGAAAGAGGCGGCGACTGAGCCGGGTGGCGACGTGGGATGCGACGAGCTGTTTGCTTAACGGGTCCGCGCCGACGAGTTGGACGGCAGGCAGGGGTACGCTGACGGTGGTTTGTTGCCAGCCGCTGAGAATCGATTCGGCCTGTTCTTCCTGACTGGCGCTGAGCGCGGTCGCGGGCGCAACGACCTCGAGCGGCGAGAAAAACGGCACGAGCCGGTCATCGATAAAATTTAGTCCCTTCAGATAACTGACAATGCGTTCATCGGCGCGGATCGGGCTCGCGGTCAATGCCTGGGTTGCGGACGGATGAATCTCGATCAAGCGCCAGTAACGCAACGGACGTTCCGGCGAAAGTGCGTCCCACGACGGAGAATCGAAGAGCGCGAGCGCCAAGGCAAAAGTGGGGAACGTTTTTTGCGAATCGTCCTGCGCGCGCGCACAAAGTCCGGCGATCCGGGTGTCCAGTTCGGGTGCGGCGCAGAGCAGGAGAAGATTTTGCTCGAAGACCGACAAGCCCAAGCGCTCCGCGAGCATGTCCATCGCCCACGGGAGCAGCGCAGGTGGGGCGGTATTTTTCGTGACGGTTGGTTCGATCGGAGATTCGGGAACGGGTTCGGCGGGGATTTTTGCGCTGGGTTCCGGGGTGATGTTTTCCACCGCAATCGGTGCGCGCAGCAAGCGTTGCAGCGAACTGCGCGAGAGCGGCGCAGGGGATGCTTCGACGGTGATGATTTTCGATTTCGGCGGGGCCGGCGGCGGAGTAACGATCGTCGGCGTGACGGACTTTGGCGACGCAATGCGTTCCATTCTCGTGCGCAAATCCGCGAGCGCGGACGACAGCCGTTGCGCATTGTTTTCCTGCCAGTGGTCCGGTTCGTTCATGCGGGAAAAGTGACGGTTTGCCGGTCGAGCACTGGGCGGAGCGGCACGCCTTGCGCTTTGAACTGCATGCTGTCGACGCCGTCGACGCGGAGTCGCGTGATCACGGTGCCGGCGGCGGGATTGCTCACGGGAAATTCGAGCGGATCGGTGTCGTTGACCCGCGCGGTCGATGCCACGTCGCGGTCGGGTAGCGCGAGAAATGCGGTTTGCGTGGCACGTACGATCGGCGCGGCGGTGACCGTTACAACGAGGTTGCCATCGCCGTCACGGGCGCTGGCGGTGAGAGCGGAAAGCTGCGGTGCAAACGGGAGCGGAAGTGAATTGGTGCTGCGCGTCGTGCCGCCCGATGAAATGACAATCGAAACCAGATGAATGCCCGCGACCCAGCTGTTTGGCGCAGCGGGATTGACAGTGGGAATGACGACCTTGAGTTCGTTGGTGCGATTGGGCGTCAGGCTCGTGGGAATCTCGATGGGATTATTTTGGAGATGCGAATTGCTGAACCGAACGAGCAGGCTTTCTCCGCCGAGATCCTTTCCGCGTAAGGTCAGAATTGTGCCGAGCCGCGCGCTGGGATACGACGGGAGCCGAAGTCGGGCGACGTCGTCGGGGTCTTCGCCGATATGCCAGCTTTCGAGAGTGGGGAACGGCCCGAGTTGCGTTTCGACGCCTTGGTCGGTTTGACCGCGTTTCAGCACGGGTTGCGAAGCCAGCACGGTTTCCTCGCTCTCGATGGTCACGACCGTGGCGACGTAGCCGAGGGACAAGGCGTACGGCACCTGATAAAAAATCGACCAGATGCGCGAGAGCTCGTCGATCGACAGCGACTGGAGGGAAAACTTAACCTGCTCGACGGCATCGGCGAGATTTGAGCCGCTCATCTTGTCGCCGTTGTCATCTTTGCTGACGCTCAAAATACGATCGCGGGTCAGACCCGGTTCGGCGGAAAGGGCGCGGACGACGGCGCCGAGCATGCGTTGCGGTTCGAATTTGGAATCGTCGCCGTAGAAACTCAGGAGATAATGCAGATCAAGAGCAGTGTTCGGTCGCGTGACGACTTGCCCGGGGGAATTGCGCGTCGGCAGATCGGAGTTTCGTAACGCGGCGTTGGGCGTCACTTGATAAAGAAAAAGATCGACGCAGGCGGTGCGCGCGCCGGGATCCGGGCGCTGGGTGACGGCACTCGCGCTGTCGACGGCGGACTTCGCGGCGCTGTCGAGCAATTGCGCGAACGCCTTCGTCACGGTGGCGACGGCGAGATAATTACTCATCGCGACCTCCATTCGAGCGGCGCTGGAGATAATGGTCCAAACTCATGGCCGGATTCTTTCTGGGGTTCGCGCGCGACGCTGTCGTCGGTGGCGTCGTCGCTTTGATTTCAACGCGTCCGATCGTCACGTGAATCGTGGACGGCGGAGCGGAAGTTTCGCGGGAAGGCGACGGTCCGTTTTCTTTTCGCGCTACAGGAGAAACCGGTCGCGAGCTGTCGCGGGGAAAAGTTCCTTTCGTGGACGCGGCGCTTGGACGGATTTCAGGAGAGAAATGAGACTGTGCGTTGAGGACCTCCGTGGAAGTGGTCGCGGGATCAACCGGTCGAATGGTGCGCGGTGGCGACGCGACGGAACGGACTGCGGCGTCGGCGTGCCGTGGTGTTGGCGTTGGCGAAAAATTCTGCGGAGGAGACGGGGTCTTAGCGAACGGAGAAAATGGCGCGGACGTTTCAGCGGATATTGTTTCCGGAGGTTCGATGAGAGGATGTTCGGAGAATTCTCCTTGCGCGTGGTGGTTTTTTTCGCGGGCAGCTTTGGGAGTTCGGGCCGAGTTGTTTTCCGCCGACGCGGGGGAGCGTTGCGTCGACACGGGAGAGCGTTGCGTCGACGCGGTGATCTTCGAGTCGACGGGAAGATCGACCTCTGACGGACCGTTTACGGGCGACGTCACCGGCGAGGATTCGAACTGCGACGGCGTGTTGGGACGCACGGCGAGGATCGGAGCAAACGATCGCTCCACGAGGTTGCCGAGGTAGTCGCTCATGATTCGATCAGTTCGAGGTACGTCTGCCGTCGTCTTGGGCTCAGCGCCAGAATGTCGGCTTCGCGCCAACCATAAGCGGACGCGATCAAGTGAATCTCATTCAGCGTACGGCCGGCCCAAGCATGAATTTCCCGCCACAGATAGGAAACGATATCCAGTGGCGACAGCCATTCGTGACTACATTTTGGACAGGCGAGGGTCAGCTGGATGTCACCTTGCGGATCAAGTTGCGCCATGCGTTCGGATACGGCAGCGATCACGGTTTCGGGGAGCGCCGTGATCGCGCACGGTTGTCCAGTCGCTCGGGTTTCGGTGACGCAGCATTGCAAAAGCTGCGACCGGCCATCGGGAGCGCTCGCGCCGGGCGTCAGTGAGGCGAGATCGTCGCAAGTGGGTAGACGAAAATTCAGCTCGTAACCGTCCAACTGCAGTGAGTTCAGCTCGTTCGTGTCGGCGACGGAGGGCGAACTGATATCGGCTACTGAAAAATCCAACTCAATCTCCTGCGCGCACGCGGGGCACGTGGCGGCGGCCGCGAGGCGCGAACCGAAAAGCCGTTCGCGCAGCCCGAGCAGTTCACGATCACGTCGCCCGATGTGGTAGCGCGCCAGTTCTTCTGGCGAACGCTCCGGTGCCGCGAGCGCGAGCAGGGAAAAAGCGCGCTGCACTGGCGTCTGGGAACGGCCCTGTTCCCAGACGGTGAGCAACTGGCTGGCGGTGGGGGTTGATTCCACGGAGGGAAATTAGCCGACAGGATTCGTGAAGGTGGGCTCGCCTGGCTCGGCGACTTCCTGATCGCGCTCCCAACCTTCGTTTTCGAGTTTGAGGTGCTGCAAGGCCACGGCGTTGGCGTTGGCGTCGAGGTCGGGCGCCGCTTGGAATTCCGAGACCCAGCAGCGGTAAACCTTGTAAGCGATGGCCAGCTGTCCGGCTTCGTTATAGATTTCGATGATGAGATCCTTGCGGAAATCCTTGAGCGAAACTTCGGCGCCGAGGCCGGCGCCAACCTGCCAGACCTTGTTTGCCCATTTCTCAAATTCGGTGTCGTGGGTGACGCCGCGTTCAAGGGTGATCGCCTCGTATTCGGTGCGGCCGGGAGATTTTCGACTCGAACTCGGATCGCCGCCCTCGCGGTGTTTGACGACTTCGGTGGTGCGTTTGAGGGCGCTGCATTTGCTCACGCCGGCGACATATTTTCCGTCCCATTTAAGACGGAATTTGAAGTTTTTATACGGATCGAAACGCTGTGCATTAACGGTGAACTGGGCCATGGGAGTAGCTTGGTTTAAGTTTCAATTTGTCCGGCGATTTGTTGGAGCTGGATCACGACAAACTCGGCGGGCTTCAGTGGTGCGAAGCCGACGACGATGTTGACGGTGCCAAGGTTGATGTCGTTTTGGGTCGTCGTTTCCTTGTCGCACTTCACGAAGTACGCGTCCTTTGGCGACTGACCTTGAAACGCGCCTTGGCGAAAAAGGTTGTGCATGAAGGCGCCGATATTCAGGCGGATCTGCGCCCAAAGCGGTTCGTCGTTCGGCTCGAACACGACCCATTGCGTGCCGCGATAAAGGCTTTCCTCGATGAAGAGCGCGAGCCGGCGGACGGGAACGTATTTGTATTCGTCCGCCATTTGGTCGGCGCCGCGCATGGTGCGAGCGCCCCACACGACTTTTCCGGCGGCGGGAAATGAGCGAAGGCAATTAATCCCCAGCGGATTCAACATGCCGTTTTCCGCGTCGTTCAAGCTGGCTTGCAGTCCTTGCGTACCATTGAGCGACGCGTCGAGACCGGCGGGAGCTTTCCACACGCCGCGCTGGCTGTCGGTGCGAGCCATCACGCCCGCGACGATGCCGCACGGGACAAAGGTATCGAGCTGGCCGCCGAGTTGCGGATCGGACTCGATTACGCGTGGGAAATAGAGCGCGGAGTTGCGCGCTTCGACGCCGTTCAGACCGAGCGCGCTAACTCCTGCCACGGCTTTCGCGGCGGCAGTTTCCTTGTTCGCGCCCCAGGCTGCGACCGGATCGACGATCAACATTGCACGGCGTTTGACGCAGTACGTTTGTGCCTGCTGGTACACCGTTGCGAGCGTATCGCCGCTGCGTGTGTCAGGCGGAATGCAAAGCAAGTTGAAGAGATCGGCCTTGGCCAGCGCGTACACGCCGGTCTTGGTGTCTTCATCGCCGATGACGTCGGCGGCGAGGGTCAGCGGATCGCTGTCGGTGCCGCCCGAGAGTTTTTTGAATTTCGATGGATCAGTGCCGGCGGGGTCAGATGGATTTTCCGCAGCGGCTGAATCGGTTGGTCGCGCGGCTGGGAGGTCGGGCGTTCCATCGGCTTTAAGCAGAACGCGAACGAGATTCGACTCGTCGGCCAGGACCCGATCAAGTCGGCGCGAACCTGCGTCCGCGGTCACGGCCACATTGAGGAATTGCTCGACGGTGCCTTGGCCGGGATTTTTGTAGATCGTGAGATTAAAAAGCGCGGCTTGCGCGATGCCGAAACGAGCGGCGACGTCCGCCGTGATTCCCTTCGAGTCGATTACGTAGACAATTAAATTGCCCAAAGCGCCGGGGCTCGCGGCCTCCAGTTTGACGTCATTGTTTTTCGCTTTCGCAGAATTTTTTGCGAGGCGCACGATGATGGCCTGGCTGCCGCCGTTGGTATAAAAATCGCGGACGGCATATCCCAATGGATAGCCGAGATCGAGTCCGCCGAACTGGCGTTCGAAGTCGCCATAGCTGTTGATCGTGACCGGTTCGCTGACCGGACCGCTCAGAGCGCGACCGACAAACGCCGTGATGGAGGTGGCGACACCGGTGATGGTGCGAACGCCGCTGGAGATCTCTTCAATGTAGACTCCGGGATAGGATACTTGCACAGGCATAAAACGCCTTGGGTTGGGAGTTGGTGGTTGATGCTGAAAAAATCAAAGTTAACTGCGGCGGCGTGATTCACGCATGACCCCGCCACCACCAATGCGTAATTTTCCGTGCAGTTCGTTCACAAATCTTCCTGCGCCTCGAGAATATTTGGAGAAGCGCATGGAAAAAACGGCGGTAGCTGGCGATCTATCGGCGTGCGACGCAGCCGGAAAATGTTGTGTCTGGCCTGTGCGCCAGCGCTGAAATCAGGTCCAGCGGCGCGGTCGTTCTTGAATTTCCTGCTCGCGTGCGAACGACAGTGAGACGCTGTTTGGTCGGTCCGGATTTTCTTCGCTGCGGGCAATCGGGAGCGAAGAAGAAGAGCGTCATTGCATGCATGAAAACCGCCGGAGCGAATTTTTTTGTATGTACCTGATTTTTGAAAAACAAACTTTAGTTGGGTTACTGAATAATGAGCCTCAACTGACTCTGAGTGTTTCAGCCTGATGCGAGGCAACAAACGTCCTCGACGATTTGCCGGTAAGTTCTGGCCCGAGATGAGCACAAGCAATCAGGCGGCGCTGCGGATGAAGTCGTTTCCGCATGAATCGGATTGATGGGAGAAGAATTAGATTGGACGAAAATCAGGGGCTGTTTCCGCTCAAGGGTTCTGGTGAGATCGGGCTCGTGAACGTTGGCCAGAAGATTGAAACTGTTGTTTTCGTTAGCATGCGCAGATGTCGTAACGCATGGAGCCGCAGCGACCTCGCTCCGGTGCTGGATAGGCAACGGCCGCAGTAGGAGAGGCAGGTATTTGTATAAATAATGTAAAAAACTTGCATTAGATATTGACCAGCATCTTTCGTGGGGCCTTAACCCTACTCATAGTTCACGCAAATATGAAAAAACTCCTCTTAACTTCTGCCGTTTTTGCCGGGCTCCTCACGGGACTCTGTGCAAATACGTTTTCGGTTTCCTCGGTGAATGGTGGTGCCGCCACCGGTTCGACCAAACTCAACTTCGACGATCTCACTTTAGGCAACGCCACCCAATCGGCCGATGCGAACGTGCAGGTTTCGTTCACCGGTACCGCCAACGTGGTTCAGGGCGCGTCCAGTGGCGTCTATGCCGCGCCGTTTGTTTCCGGCAGCAATGGGCTCGGATTCCTCACGCCGGACCAGCCGAACGGGGTTGATGCAACCCATTATCTGAGCACTGGCATTGGTTCGGTGACGCTGCAGTTTTCGTCCAGCCAGGATTATTTCGGCCTGCTGTGGGGCTCCGTCGATAATTACAACACGCTTTCGTTCTACGACGGCAGCACGTTGGTCGGTTCATTCAGCGGCACGCAGATTTGGGCGAACGCCAACGGAAATCAAGGGGAGCAGGGCACGTTCTACGTGAATTTCAATTCACTCGACGGCAGTTTCGACAAGGTCGTCGCGAGCAGCACGCAGAACGCGTTCGAGTTGGATAATGTCGCCTACAATGCGCAGGGCGTGCCCGATAGCGGTGCGACTCTGGCGCTGATGGGTGTGGCTTTCACGGGCCTGATTTCCCTCCGTCGCAAGCTTCGCTAAGCCACCCGTCGCTTTAACCTCTTCAAGTCCGCCCTATCCGGGGCGGATTTTTTTGTGTCTTGAAACCGCACACGGAAAAAACGCCGTTTCGTATTCATACCGCACCTTGGTGCGGCCCGGCCGATTTCTTCGGCCAGCGACCTTCAGCAAATCCCAGTGATGGGATAACCACACCAAGTTTTTGAGAGTCGGTGCGGGCTGGGGCCGACGTAATCTGAACGGAGTAAAACCGCTACTTTGGCCGTCGAGCCATCGCTGGTTGGGGTGGATCGGACGGTCGCGCCAACTGGAATGCTGAGCGAGGTTCCGACGATGATTGCCGCAAGAGCGACCGTTAGTTTTGTCATCCGAGAGTCGGAGATGCAATAATCGCGCCGCACTCTATTTTCATTTTCGGGAAAAATTACGTCAGGGGAAGAAGGTTGATTAATTTTTTCGGTACAATTTCCGCCGGCGTGAAACCGTAAGCGGCTCCGACAATTTGTCTGCAATGCTTACATCAAGATGCGGGCTCAAGGCGGACTGCGGGAGCATTTGCGCCATCGATCAATTGAGTCGAGTGCGTGGGTTGAACGCGCCGCACGAAGCCCGATCATTGATATTTCCATTCGATTCTAAGATTGCTGCGGGCCGCACGAGATTTTCACTGAGGCGATGGCCCGACCTCCTTTGATTCACCCACGACCCCGACATTCGGGCTTATGGGGTTGGTGGGATCTCTGTTGGTCGCCGATCGTGCTCTTCAAGCTGACGAAGTATCGTGATCGAAATACGTCGCGTGGAATCGCTTTGGGCGAGGAATGGCTGCGTAAGCACGCCGGCACGGGGTCGATCTATCGACAACTTTCGCTCTTATACGACGACGTCTACCGGCGGGATGAAGCGCTGGCGGTGGCGCGGCGGGGCTTTGCGTTGCATCCGAACGATCGGAAACTTGCCGCCTGCCTCGCGAATTATCTGGTAAAAGTGGAGGGTGCCGCGAGTGCGCTGCGCTTCGCCGAGCTGCATCCGGATTTTTTTGCGGAAGATGCTCATGCTAGAAATACGCTCGCCGAAGGTCTGAGCTTGATTGGCGCTTATCAGGAATCGGCGAAGCTCTTCGAGTCGTTGTTTCGGCGGGAGTCCGATAATTCCAAGCTTCTTGGTTCGTTGCTTGATGCGTGGTTTCACCTCGGTCGGCATGCAGACATCGTGGCGGAGGTTGAACGCTGGCAGAAACGACAATTGATAAATGGCCAACTGGCCAATGAAGCCGGACGGGCGTGTCTTGATTTGAATCGCGGAGAAGAGGGATTGAGATGGATTCGGCGGGCCATGGAACTCGCGCCGGATAATTCAAAGTATGCGGATAACTATGCGGTCGCGTTGGGCCGCGCGGGACGCCACGAAGAGGGGATTCGCACCGCAAAACAGCGTCTGGCGTCAACCGATTCACCGGATCGGCGCCGGCTGTTGGCGTCCATCGGCATTGATCACACTTGTCTCGGCCAGCACGAAGAAGCCCTTAAAATTTACCGGCAGGCGTTCGCTGAATTTCCGGAAAGTGACGATGCGCTGGTCAATCTCATGGTGGGATTGAACTGGCTGGACCGCTACGACGAGACCGTCGCGCTGGCGCAGCCGCAGCGGGAAGCGCGCGGGACCGTTTTGCCGCAGCGATTTTGGTCTGATTTTTCATGGGCTCTGCATAATACAACTCGATTTTCCGAGGAGGAAAACGCGGCTCGGGAATGGGCGCGGTTTTATCCGCACGATCCTGATGCGGTGCGCGCGACCAAACGTGGGCTGAATGAATTGAAGCGAAAAGAAGAGGCGCTGGGATTTGTGCGCAAGTGGGTCGACGCGAATCCCGATGTTGCGTGGGGCTGGCGCTATCTCGCTGAACAAAATGAAGTGTGCGGAAATGCCGACGATGAAGTGTCCGCAATGGCGGAGGCGAGCCGCTTGCTGCCGGACTCGGCGGAGTTCAAGGATGTCCAACTCATGACACTTCGGCGGATCGGGCGCGTATTGGAAGCGGTGGAGATGGGCATTGCGTGGGATCGCGCCTTTCCCGACCGGGCCTCGGCGACGTTGCTCAACCGCATCGGCTTGGCGGCTGATGATGCTGAACAGTGGACTGTGGCGGAAGCGTATTACCGACGCGCGCAGCTGGCGGAACCGGCGGAAAGCACGTGGATGGGGAATTTGCTGCGCGCTTTGATTTTCCAAAAACGAGCGGAGGAGGCGGTCGCGCTGGGACGCGCATGGCTCGCGGCGAATCCGTGGCATGGTTACGTCGTATTGAAACAGGCGTGGGCGTTGCGCGAAGCGGGTTTGTTGCCGGAAGAAACAATCACGCTACGCGGCGCGATTGAAACGCAACCGCAGGATGAAGAGCTGCATTATTTGTTTCTGACGAATCTGATTGCGCGGAAACTTTACGACGAAACCACTGCGTTTATTGCTCATTGCCAAGCACGCGGGATCGCGAGCAGCCGATTCTTTAACGACTGGGGCAACTGTCTGAATGATCGGAAGTGCTTCGATGACGCGGAGGCCAGCTATCGAAAAGCGTTGGAGGTTGCGCCGGAAAACGCGACTGCGGCCGGCAATCTCGTTTCACTGCTAACCGTTCGCGACCGGACGGACGCTGCGCTGCAGTACGCTCTCGCGTGGATCGGACGTCATCCGGATCATCATTACGTGCGACGGCAGCTCGCGCATGTCTACTACACAATCGACGATTACCCACCGGCGGAGGAAGCCTATCGCATGTTGACGCAGACGGAGCCCGATTCAGCGCATTTATTCGGCCGGTTGATCGCGTGTCTGCGTTTGCAGGGAAAATTTGAAGAGGCCTTGGCGCTGGCCGAGCCGTGGCTGCAAACGAATGCCGGCACGTCGTTTCTTTTTACGGAAATGGGAATCTCCGCCCACCGGCTCGGTCGCGGTGAACTAGCGTTGAAATACTTTGAGGCGGCATTGCAGATCGATCCGGATGTGCTCCCGACCGCGCTCGGGAAATTGCGCGTGCTCGCCGAACGGGAACCTGCGTCGCTCGCGCTGAAATTTGGCGCGGACTGGGCGGCGGCTCGCACGACTGATTCGCAATTTGAAAATGAACTCGCCATCGTGGCGGACCGGGCAGGCGACCTCGAACAGGCCCGCCGCCGTTTTTTGCGAGCGGTCGAACTTGATCCCGAGAATCCCACGCTGGCTGGGAATGCCGTGGAGATTTTGTGCCGTCGCGGCGCAATTTCGGAGAGCATTCAACTCGGGCAGCGCCTGCTCACGAACGGTCCGCCCAACGCCTATTTGCTGCGCCGTTTAGCGGAAGCCTATTGCGCGCATCATGAATATCTCGCGGCGATCGACGTGCTGTCGAGTGCCGACGCGCTGGAACCGGATGATTACGCGGTGGCGCTCGCGTTGCTGCGCGCGGCGTACGACGGCGGTGAGGCCGAGCGCGGCATCGAGTTTGGGCGGGCGTGGCTGGCGAGAGCGGGCAATGAACGCTGGGCGGCGGTGTGGGTGCAATTGGCGCGGCTGTGTTTTCGCGCAGATCATGATGACGAGGCCTTCACTACTTTGCAGAGCGCGACCGATTTGGAACCTGATGAAATTGGGCACGTGCGCTTGCGGTTCAGTTTCTGGAGCGCACTCGATGACAATACCCGGATTGCGGCGGAAATTCGATCGGTGCGAACGGAGTGGCGCGCCGACCCGGTTTTGTTGCGGTATGTCAGTCAGGCGAATCACGAATTGGGTCTGTCCGGGGAGGCATTTGAACTTGCGGTGCAAAATGTTTCGGCGAATCCCGGTGACGCTGACGCAGCTGCATGGCTGGCGGAACTGCATTTGCGCTGCGATCGACTGGATCAGGCGCGGGACTGTATCCGTGACTGGATGGCGATACACGGCGAACAAATGGAGTTGATCAAGGTCCGCGCGCAACTCGCCCTGCGCGAAAAATGTTACGCCGAGGCCTTGCGCGATGCAGAAACGGTCCTCGCGCGGGAGCCGTCGGATGAAGATTTATTTGTGATTTCGATTCGCGCCTTGCGCGCTTGTGATCGCGACGGCGAGGCGCGAAACCGATTGCATCACTGGATCGAGCACGAGCGAACTTCAGCGCGGGTATCGGCCTTGCTGGATGAGGACTCGCCCCAGAAAACCGATTGAGTCGCCGGCGCGGTTTTATTTTAACCGTTCTCGCTGATCGCTCGGCAATAAATTCAACGCGGCTTCGCGCAATTTCTCATCGAACGGGATGTCGAATGCGCGGCTCAACACGAGCAGGCGATAAAGCGAACCGGGGGAAAGTCCTCGCAGTTTTTTTTCATCCACAGTTTTCAGGCAAATGGACACTTGCTCACGGGCGAGCTTCTCCTGTTTCGCCTTGGCGAGGACCACGGCGAGTCCGACGCGCAGATCCCACGGTAGGAACGCCGGGTATTTCGTGCCGAGCCTTGCCTGTAATTGTTTGAGCGACTTGGCGAATTCCGCCTCGTCACCCCGCGCCAATTCGACTTCGGCCCGCGCCACCGAGGCCCCCAGATCTGCCGGGAAACGTCGTAGTCCTTGCGCAGCGTCCGCAGCTAAGTCGAGGTTGCCCATTTCGATCAAGTATTCCGCTATCCGACTCACGGCCGTCGCCTGTTCCTGTTCGTCGATGACTTCAAATATACTCGCCGACTGCCCTTCAAAACCGGCGATCGTCGGAAGCCGGTAAGCCAGCGGTCGCAGCCAGAGTGGGAGAGTGGAAAGTTGGAGCTGTCCGCGCAAGGTGGTTTCGTTTTTTCCGGTGCCCGCTTGCGTGTAGTGGTCGAACTCGGAATCCCAAGAGAGCAGGATAATGTGGGTGATATTGCGCCGATCAATCAGCTCCTTCGCTTCCTGAAGGCTTGGGGCCTTCAAGACGAGCACGGCCGCCGCCACACCGTCTTTGTTTTCCCAAGAAAGCGAACCCATGCCGCGCATGCCGCCATAATAGCAGAGAGCGGTGGTCTCATTAGGCGGAGCCAGCAGCACAACGCCGGTGGGGTCGGCGTGGGGCTTCAGCCAGCCAGCCAAGTCGCGCTCGATCAAACCCAACACCTCGGCCGGGGTGACGTCGTTTTCCGTTTGAGCTTTGTAATGTGGTGCAACCAACAAAACGCCGAGCGAGAGCAGCACGGCACCGCTCGCCCAAGCTAATCGTGCAAATATCCGATCATCGGTTTTCGGCAACCCCGTAGTCGTCACCGTCAGCATCACGAGCAGAAGACCGTCGAGAGTGTTCCACCAAATGAGTTCATGGCAGGCAAATCCCAGCGCGATGAGGACAGGTCCCAATGTGATCGCTACGGAAACACGGCGAACCCGGGGAGTTTTTTTATTAAGAAAAAACCAAATGGCGGGAATGACCAAGACGAGAGGCAGGAACGTCGCCCACACCGCCGGATTCGTTCCGTCACGTGAAATCCACGCCGCGAGGCTCTGGGCGACGGCGCCATTTGGCAATCTCGTCAGTCGCAGAGACGCGTTGTCCGGGATCAAAAACGCCGCACCGGCAGTTTTCCAAATGGCCACTGGCACCGCCGTGATCGCGCCTGCGGCGAGAGCAAGCCCCGCGTAGCTGTTGAAAGTTCGGGGAATCTTCTTGGTCTGGATCCACTTTGCCCCCTGCGCCATGAGTTCGCCGACACCAAGCCAAGCCAGACCGTAAAGCGGATGAATGTACGACATCTGCCAGTCCGCCAGAGAGGAAGGGGCAAATTCGATTAGGTAAGCGGCGAGGATCGTGACGGCGCCCGACATCGCCCATGCTCGCCACGGCAATAGGGCAGTTCCCGCAGATTCCCCCGATTGAGGATTACGCGTAACCCAAGCGGCGAGCAAGGCACCGGCGGCGATGCCCACCAAGACCGGAACTTGAACGGATACGCTGACCCACACGCCGAGTCCGCCGACCACTCCGCCGAGAATGAACCAGCGTTGCGTCGATTTTTCGTCGTCCGGCGTGGAGTTTGTCCTGAGTCCGAACGCGAGCAGCAGCACGCTGCCGACGGCAAGAATCTGCGCCAGGCCGCGGTCGTCGGGCGCGCCCGGCAAATAACCGGCAGCGAACGGAAAGAAGGTGACGAAACCAATGGAAAGCAGTGCTGCCGGCAGAGCTCCAAACCGCCACGCCACCAACAGGGTGGTGCCGAGGATCAACAGAAAGTGCAGGATCGGATCGGCGACGAGCGCAGCTTGTTCCACTGTCTGGGCGGAGGGCCGGCCCGAGACGAGATGATCGCACCACGCGACCAACCCGAGCCACCAACGGTACGGCGAAGGCGTGTGCACCGCTCGTCCGTCCGGCGCGTTTTCGTAGTCGATGTGTCGCACGCGCCATTCGTTGCGGTTGAACATACGCTGCGTCTGCGCGAGCCAATGATAACTTTCTGTGAGCTGCTCGGGGACAATTAATTTGTTGCCGGCCGTGAATTCGGGGGCGGTGGCCGCAGAGATAACAATCGGCGATTGGTCGCTCCAGCCGCCGAGAGCGGACACGGCCTCGATGTGCCGGATGCGAACCACATTCATCCAGAGGAGGAACACACACGCCGCGAACGGCACCGCCAACCAAGCGAGGGACGAATTGCCGGACGGTTTAATCACGGGAGTCGGACTGATCGGGGTTTTCTTCAAAGCCGCGCCATCGGAGAGAGAATCATCGGGTTGGCAAGGGCCGAGTTTGGGTGGGACCGAATCTCGCTTGACTCACCAGAGCGAAGGCCGTCCCGTCGGCACTTTCTCCATTATGATCGATTTCGAGAATAGTCGCCGGGCCAATTTGCGAACGGTTGTCGGACGGGTTGCCCGCTGGGCGATGAGGATTGGCTTATGTTTTGTCCCGTTGGCGACCTGGGGAGCGGACAGCGCGGGCAGTATTACCGGCCAGCCCCTGGCTTCACTCTCTGGCCCGCGAGGAAAGACCATGTTCACTCAACTCGCTCCGGAGGTGACCGGTGTCCGGACGGAAAATCGTTACGCCGACCCGCGGATGCGCGGCGATCTCTATCAGGAATTCGAAGGAGGTTCGGTCGGAACAGGCGTGGCGATTGGCGACTTCGACGGCGACGGCCGGCCCGATATTTTCGCGGTCAGCAAAACCGAAAGCTGCCGGCTCTTTCGCAATCTCGGTAATTTCAAATTCGAGGATGTGACGGAGAAGGCGGGAGTAGGGGACGTGGGAGCCGCTGCTCTCATCTGGAAATCAGGGGCGACGTTTGTCGATGTGAACAATGACGGCCGGCTCGATATCTACGTCTGCCGTTTTAATGCGCCTAATCTGCTTTATATTAACCAAGGCGACGGGACGTTTAAAGAGATGGCCCACGCGTATGGCTTGGATGTGAAGGATGCTTCGGTGATGGCGTCGTTTTGTGACTACGATCGGGACGGCTGGCTCGATGTTTATATTGCGACCAATATGCTGAGCGAGGTCGCCGGACCAAGAGGGCGGCGCGGTTACCTCTTTCACAACCAACGCGACGGCACTTTCGCGAATGTAACCGAGCCCGCGGGCATCAAGGGCGAAGCCCGGAGCCACTCTGCAACCTGGTGGGATTATGATAACGATGGCTGGCCGGACCTTTACGTGGCTTACGACTACGGCGTCCCGGATTCGCTCTACCACAATAACCACGATGGCACCTTTACCGATACGGCTGGGCCCTACCTGCCTCACACTTCTTTCTCGTCGATGGGGTCGGATAGCGGCGACATCAACAACGATGGCCTGACCGACTTCTTTGTCGCCGACATGGCCGCAACCACCCATGAGAAAGACCAGCACATTATGGCGGATGCGCGCGCACGACTCAAGGAACGGACGGACGGCGCCACGGGAGCGCCGAAGTATAACCGCAATGCGCTGCTGCTGGGCACTGGCACCGGTTACTGTCTGGAAGCCGGTTTCCTGGCCGGCGTGGCCGCGACGGACTGGACCTGGTCGGTGCGACTGGAGGATTTGGATAATGACGGGCGCCTCGACTTGTACGTGACCAATGGATTTCCGCGAGATCCGGGCGTGGATATCGTGAAGCGCCAGATGGGCGCCGAATCCGAAGCTGAGCGTATCCGGATTATGTATGCCACGCCGATGCGGGCTGAAAAAAGCATCGCGATGCGCAATCTCGGGGACCTGCAGTTTGAAAACGTCGGCGAAACTTGGGGTCTTGACCACAAGGGCGTCAGTTTCGGCGCGGCCTTCGGTGATCTGGATGGCGACGGCGACCTCGATCTCGTTTACGCCAATTATCACGGCAGCGTCAGCGTCTTGCGCAATGACAGCGACCGGGGTCATCGCGTCATGATTGATTTGCGCGGCACCGTTTCAAACCGCTTTGGCGTGGGTGCAACGGTGAGGATTGAGAGCGCGCTTGGCGTGCAGGTACGCACGCTCGAGCTGGCGCGCGGATACATGTCCAGCAGCGAGCCGGTGATTCATTTTGGCTTGGGTGATGATACGGTGATTAGGCGCCTGATTGTGACGTGGCCGAGTGGTCACGAGCAGACGTGGGAAAACGTCGCGGTTGATCAACGTTACACGATCACGGAACCCGCCGGTCCCGCTTCAGCGCCAGCGGCGGTGACTAAGTCGGCTGCTTCGGGGCAGTTTATCGAGGTGAGCCATAGCCTGGGCTTGAACTTCCGTTCGCGCGAGGAATCGATCGACGAGTCGTCTCTGCAACAACTGATTCCTTACCACTTCAATCGCCGCGGGCCGAGCCTGGCGGTGGGAAAATTTGCCGGGACTGAGCAGGACTCCGTGATGATTGGCGGCACCACTGTCGATGCGGCACGCATCGCTCGCGCTTCGGGGAATGGGCAGTTTACCGTCGCCGCTGTGCCCGGAGTTTCGCCGGGCACGGTGAACGACGGCCCGCTCTTGGTGCTCGACGCGGATGGCGACGGTAGTGACGACCTGCTGGTGACCAAGGGCGGCAACAGTTTGCCGGCCGGAATGCCCGACTACCAACCGGCGCTTTATTTGGGCGATGGCCACGGGGGTTTTCGTAAGGCAGGCAGCGATGCCTTGCCATCGCTGCCGATCAACGCAGGCGTGGCGGTGGCCGGTGACTTCGATCGCGACGGCCGGCTCGACGTGTTTATTGGCGGACGACTCTTGCCGGGCCTCTATCCGCTGGCACCGCAAAGCGCGTTGCTGGCGAATCGTGGCGGGAAATTCGAAGACGTCACGGACACGCTGGCGCCCGGATTGCGTGAAGTGGGAATGGTCACATCGGCGCTGTGGACTGACGTGGATGGTGACGGTTGGCTGGATCTTGTTCTGACCTTGGAGTGGGGTACGGTGAAGTATTTCCACAATAACCAAGGCAAAGGATTCGAAGATTGGACGGAGCGGGCGGGCTTTGCCGCGGCCGGCACGGGATGGTGGACCTCGCTTGCGGCGGCGGATTTCAATGGTGATGGTCGGCCCGACTACGTGGTCGGTAACGTGGGATTGAATACGCAATACCACGCCGATCCCGCGCACCCCGCGTTGATTTACTCTGGTGACTTCAAAGGCGACGGTTCCTCGCAACTGGTCGAAGCCTATTACGAAGGTGATCGCGTTTATCCCTGGCGCGCTCGCGTTGATTTGGCTGCCGTCCTTCCATTCGTGATGAAACGCTTTCCGTTGAACGATAATTATGCGCGCGCGACGTTGGCGGAAATTTTTGGCGAGGATAAGCTGGCGAAGGCCCGGCGATTTGCGGCGACGGAACTGCGCAGCGGAGTCTTTCTCAGCCAGAGTGACGGAACTTACCGGTTCGAGCCGTTGCCCCAGATAGCACAGATTGCGCCCTTGCAGGGTATCGTGGCCGGCGATTTTGATGGCGATGGCCACGCTGACATTTACGCGGTACAAAACTCCTTCGCGCCCATTGCTGCGATTGGTCGTTTTGATGGTGGGCTCAGTCAACTGCTGCGCGGCGATGGGCACGGTCACTTCACGCCGGTTCCACCTGGCGAGGATCATCTAATCGTGCCCGGCGATGCGAAAGCGCTCGTGGCGCTCGATTTCGATCACGACGGTTGGCCGGATTTTCTTGTCTCGCGCAACAACGATGAGGCGCTGGCTTTTCGCAACAACGGCATCGCCGGCCGCAAATCCCTGTGCATCGAGTTGCGTGGCCCGGCCGGCAATCCCACGGCGGTCGGAGCGAGGATCACAGTCGAACTGACGGATGGCGCAACCCAGACGAGCGAAGTGTATGCCGGAAGCAGTTACTACAGCCAGTCCACCGCGGCATGCTTCTTCGGCTATCCGGATTCCAACCGCCCAAAAAACATCCGCGTGCGCTGGCCCTCGGGCGACGTTACTACTCATGACGGTCAGTTAAAATCGTCCACCCTTGTTCTGTTCGCTCCCTCAGCCATCAAACAGCCATGATGACACCCCGCGGTTTTAAAGTGTGGAATATTACAGTGCGCCGTCTCTGCCTTGGAATACTGGCGGGAATCATAGTGGCCGGGGCCGCCGGCGCGGCGGACCCTTATGGTAGCATTACGGGAAAGCCGCTCGCACCGCACCCTTTCCCGCGCGGCAAAACCATGTTTGTTCAGCTCCCACCCGACGAGACCGGTGTGCGGACGGAAAATCGTTTTACCATCCCGCTCAATCAGGAATTCGAAGCCGGCTCATTCGGTACTGGAGTGGCCATCGGCGACTACGATGGCGACGGACGGCCTGACATTTTTATCGTGAGCAAGACTGAAAGCTGCCGGCTCTTCCGCAACCTTGGGGATTTCAAATTCGAGGATGTGACCGAAAAAGCGGGAGTCGGTGACCGGCGCGATTCCGCTCTCGTTTGGAACTTGGGCGTGACGTTTGTCGATGTGAACAATGACGGACTGCTGGACCTCTATGTCTGCCGGTTCAATGCGCCCAATTTGCTTTATATCAATCAGGGCAATGGAACTTTTAAGGAAATGGCGCACGCCTACGGACTCGACGTCAAGGACTCAAGTGTCATGGCGTCCTTCTGTGACTACGACCGAGATGGCTGGCTCGACGTTTATATTGCGGTTAATATTCTGGATATCACCGCGCATCCCAACGGCCAGCGCGGGTATTTATTTCACAATAACCGTGACGGCACTTTCACGAATGTGACTGAACGCGCCGGCATCGCCGGTGAATCTCAGAGCCACTCGGCCACCTGGTGGGATTACGACAACGACGGCTGGCCCGATCTCTATGTCGCAAACGACTACGGCGTGCGGGACAAACTTTATCACAACAACCGCGACGGAACCTTTACTGACGTTCTGGATCGGGTGTTGCCGTATACTTCGTATTCCTCGATGGGGTCAGACGTTGGCGATGTGAACAACGATGGACTCATCGACTTCTTTGTCGCCGACATGGCCGCGAGCACGCACGAGAAAGATCACCACATGGCCGCTGACTTCCGGGCAAGAATACAAGACCTGCCCGATGGTTCTCTCGTGACACCGAAATACGAACACAACGCGCTTTTGCTGAATACCGGTACGGGGCGCGTCCTTGAAGCCGCCTTCCTGGCTGGCATCGCCGCCACCGATTGGACGTGGGGTGCGCGCTTTGAAGATCTCGACAACGATGGTCGCCTCGATCTTTTCATTACCAACGGCTTTCCGCGTGATCCAGGGGCCGATGTCATTGCTCGCATGCAAACGATTGAAAACCCCATCGAACGCACCCGGATCATGGTCGAGAGCCGGGTCTTGAACGAAAATAATTTTGCTTTTCGCAATCTGGGTGACCTGCAGTTTGAAGATATCGGGGCAGCTTGGGGACTCAACCAGAGGGGCGTTAGCTTTGGCGCGGCATTTGGAGACTTCGGGGGCGACGGCAATCTTGACCTCGTGTATTCCAATTATCATGCGGGCGCTACATTTCTGCGCAACGACAACGATACCGGCCATCGCGTCATCTTCGATCTGCGCGGTACGGTGTCCAACCGTTTCGGCGTGGGCGCGATAGTCAGACTTGAAAGCGCCGCAGGCGTTCAGGTGCGCCAGCTTTGGCTGGCGCGCGGATACATGTCCAGCAGCGAGCCAATGGTTCACTTTGGCCTTGGTGCGGATACGAACATCCGGCGCTTGGTGGTGACATGGCCCAGCGGGCACGTACAGATTTTTGAAAATCTGCCGGTCGACCGGCGTTTCACGATTACGGAGCCCACTGGGAGTGTTCCATTGGCGACCACCGGAGGGAAAAAAGCTGGCGGACAATTTGTTGAAGTTAGCCAGTCGACCGGTCTGGCATGGCAGACCCACGAAGAACCGGTTGACGAGAGGTCCGTGCAAAAACTGATTCCATTGCGTTTGAATCGCCGCGGTCCCGGCATTGCGGTCGGTAGAATTACCGGCGATGCCCGGGACGATATCGTTGTGGGGGGGACCACGCTGACTCCTGAGCGAGTTTTGCTCGCATCACCAGAGGGAAAATTTGCACCCGCAAACCCCTCGGTATTAGCAGTGAACTCTATCGATGACGGGCCGCTGCTGTTATTCGATGCCAATGGCGACGGGGAGGAGGATTTATTGATAACCAAAGGTGGGAACGCCGTGCTGGCCGGGGCGCCGGAATATCAGCCCAAACTTTTTTTCGGAGATGGGCGAGGTGGCTTCCGACCGGCGCCCGACGACGCCTTGCCGCCGCTACCCGTCAGCGTGGGCGCGGTGGCCGCGGCCGACTTCGATCATGATGGCCGGCTCGATCTGTTCATTGGCGCTCGCCTTGTGCCTGGTCAATATCCGGCGCAGCCACAAAGTGCGCTCCTTGCCAACCGTGGCGGCCGATTTGAAGACGTGACCGATGCGATTGCACCCGGTCTGCGGGAGGTTGGCATGGTGACCGCCGCACTGTGGAGCGATGTCGATGGGGATGGCTGGCTTGATCTGCTTCTTGCGCTCGATTGGGGTCAGGTTAAATATTTTCACAACCACCAAGGAAAAGGCTTCGAAGACTGGACTGAACGCGCGGGCTTTGCCGCCGCCGGCACCGGATGGTGGACCTCAATTGCCGCTGCCGACTTCAATGGCGACGGACGGCCGGACTACGTCGTCGGCAATGTCGGATTGAATACCCAGTATCACGCCGAGCCCGCCCACCCAGCTTTGCTTTTTTCCGGCGACTTCAAAGGCGATGGCTCCAATCAGCTCATCGAAGCTTTCTACGAGGGCGACAAACTTTACCCTTGGCGCACTCGCCGCGATATGGGGGCGGCTATACCCTCCATTTTGAAACATTATCTGAAGACCGACTTTTACGCGCGGGCCGCCTTGGGTGAAATTCTTGGCGAGTCGACGCTGGCGGCCGCCCAACGCTTCGCTGCCACGGAACTCCGCAGCGGCGTTTTTTTAAGCCAGCCTGACGGTACCTTCCGATTCGAACCTCTGCCAAGAATTGCGCAGATCGCCCCGCTGCAGGGTATTGTCGCCGGGGATTTTGACGGTGATGGTTACGCGGATATCTACGCCGTGCAGAATTCCTTCGCGCCCATTCCCTCGGTCGGTCGCCTCGACGGTGGTCTCAGTCAATTGCTGCGTGGCGATGGTCATGGACATTTTGCTCCGGTGCCACCGCTCGAAAGTAACCTGGTTGTACCCGGCGATGCCAAAGCGCTGGCCGTGCTCGATCTTGATCAGAACGGCTGGCCGGATTTCCTGATCAGCCGGAATAACAATACCACGCTGGCCTATCGAAATAACGGCGTCGCCGGTCGCAAATCGGTGCGGATCAGTTTGCGAGGCCCTGCCGGCAATCCGGATGCGATCGGCGCGAAAATCACCATGGAACTAACGGACGGCACAATTCAGTGCAGCGAGGTCTATGCTGGGTCAGGATATTACAGCCAGTCCGCGGCGGCCGTTTTCTTTGGCTACCCAGTCACGAATCCACCGCGCGAGATTCGCGTGCGCTGGCCGTCGGGCACGACGACGCGGCATCCATTTGTTTCAGGATCGTCGACTTTGGTTTTGTCTTCTTCCGGTCCGGCCAAATAGGGGTTGGGAGGCGCTGAGCATGGGGCCATTTGCATTTGATGCATGGCGAAATGCGTCCGTTTAGGGGTTGAGCGCAACGTTTGCAAAACGATGTGTTCGCATAAATGAAACGTTTACGCGAAACCCACGCAGTCAGGTTGCGAAGTTAGAACTCTACCCTAGAAACCCATATCCCCAGCGGCAGCGTTTTCCCGCGCACCTGTTTCTGAACCCAATGAACGAAATAACACCACAAACTGTCTCGACCGTGTATCCCCTTGTCGGGGGAAACCGTTTTGATGCGTCGCCCGACCTCAACCAAACAACCAGTATAGTACCCACAAAAATGAAGACTGCCCCAAGGCTTTCACGGCGAGTTGCCGCGTTGGCCGTTTTGCTCGTTCCCTGCGCGTATATGTACGCTCAAACCGCTGCGGCACCTAGCCCAACTGCTAAGACCGATGAAAAGGATGATGTCATAGTCCTCTCTCCCTTTGAAGTCTCAGTCAGTAAGGACGAGGGTTACCACGCAGCAAATACACTCGCGGGTAATCGCCTGAATACCCAGCTGCGCGATATCGGCTCTGCGGTATCGGTAGTCACCAGCCAGTTCCTTCGGGACACGGGCGCAGTGAACAATGTCACGCTATTGCAATATACTCCTAGCACCGAAGTCGGTGGTCCTAAGGGTAACTTTGCCGGCACTGGCGACGGTGCGCAGCTCTTCGAAAATACCCTGCGGCCCAATGAAAATACTCGCGTCCGCGGTCTCGCCGCCGCCGACAATACTCGTGATTTCTTCCGCACAGAAATTCCATGGGATAGCTACAACACTGATCGCGTGGATCTGCAGCGCGGACCGAACTCGATCCTTTTTGGTCAAGGCAGTCCCGCCGGTATCATCAACGCAGGCACGAAAGGTGCAAGTTTCCACAACGGCGGAAATGTCGAGGTCCGCTATGGCAGCTACGGTAGCACCCGCGGATCATTGGATATCAATCAGGTGCTGGTCTCCGATCAGGTCGCGTTCCGGATCGACAGTTTATATGATGACAACGAGTACAGGCAGGATCCCGCATTTTCAAAGGATAAGCGCCTCTCCGGTGCGATCCGTATCGAACCCGATTTTTTGAAGAAGAATGGCAATCATACGATCTTCAAGGCTAACTTCGAAACCGGTAAGATCGACTCCAACAATCCGCGTGAGCTACCTCCGGTCGACACGATTACTCCGTGGTTCAGCGCCGGCGTTAACCAAACGCCCCAAGAGACCTATATTGGTTGGAATGCTTTCGACCACCTGACCGGTCGCCCTGGTCATGGTGCAGCTCGTGAAAATCCCTCTCTCTACGCCGAATCCAACCCGTGGATTCATAATGGATTCTATGCCGGGCTCGCGCCAGTGGCGTATTTCGGCAATGGCAACACGCCGACGGCGCTTTGGATCACTGGGGTTCCTGCGGAACTTCAAGGACACACTCTCGACTCGACTGGTAAGAATGTGGCGGCTTCACTCGGCGGATTGGCGGTTGCTCCAGGTTATATGGTCGGGATTGCGACCACTTCCGCTTGGGCGCTCAATAACAAACTGCCTTTCTCCGCTGGCGGTATCTATAAAGATAATCTTCTGAATGACCCGTCGATCTTCGATTTCTATAACCACCTGATTGATGGTAACACCAAACGCGAATGGCAGCGCTTCCATTCCGCTACCCTGAATTTGACCCAGACCTTTCTGGACGAACAGGTCGGCTTTGCGCTCGATTACAACAAGGAGCATTACCAAAACGGCCAATCGTCCCTGCTGGGAAGCAATACGGTGTTGGGAATTGAAGTGAATAAAGTCTTCGACGACGGCACTGCGGCCGTTGGTGCGACCCCCGGCGTTGAACCTTTCTCGGATGGCACGCCCAATACGAATCTCGGTCGGCCCTACGTGACGTCTTTCGGTGGAATCAACAACTCTTGGATGAGTGATCGCGAAGTAAAGCGGGCCACCGTTTTCGGTACCCACGACTTTAGTAAGACTAACAAATCGTGGCTGGGCCGTATTCTCGGTTCCCAGACAGTCACTGGCCTGTTGTCGGATGACCAGCAAAAGACGGACTATCGCACTTGGCAGAGGTATGCTTACTTGGACAAAGGCGTCTATGACGCCGAGCAAGTACCTTATGACGTTACTAACTTCGCAAACTCTCGGGTAGTTCCAGAGCAAATTATTTACCTCGGCGGCTCGCTCGTGGGCAAGTCAATCACCGGGGCCAATATCCCGAGCGTGGCTGGCAATCCGACGCTCACCAGCGGACAACTTCGTTATTTTAACGATCACTGGAAATACGGTGATCCACTCGCTCCGGGTTATACCGGCGTCAATCCGGGCGATGTATGGATAAATTACGCGTATCTCCCGCCAGCTAATCCTGCCGATGTTGGCACCAGCAATGATAAAAGGTATCAACATCAGTCTGACAATCCGGCAAATTACGTTGGGTGGACGAACACTCCGCTCAACGTCACGGACGCCAATACTTCGCTCCAGAATCGCGATAAGTTGACGACCTTTGCGGGTCTGAACAAGTCAGTCACTACCTCCCAATCTTTGGTCTGGCAGGGCAAGATGCTCGATGGTTCGATCATCGGCACGTACGGTTGGCGCAAGGATATTAACAAGAGCTGGGCTCACAATGAATATTTGGGTACCAACACGAACCCGATAAATTCATCGATTAACTTCGATAACTATAAATTACAGCCGAACTATGACAACCGCGTAGAAGTGCAATCACGGGCTTATAGTATCGTCGCCCACTTGTCGGATCTTCCCGGCCTCAAAAACTTGACCAAGAATCTACCTTTCGAAGTCAGTTTGTCCTACAACGTCTCAACCAACTTCAAGCCTGATGCCAGTCGCACGGATGTTGAGGGCAATCCGATCGGCTCGCCTTCCGGTAAGACGATCGACCGGGGCATTCAGATTGAAACGCGTGACGGCAGATATTCGCTTAAAATCAACCGTTATGTGACGTCGCTCAAAGATGCCACCGGCACGAACTCGGGTCAATTCGGTTCCAACCTCGGGGTATTCATGAATTACGCCAATGTGTGGACGAATATCTTCCAGTATGATATTGGCGACGGTTACTACAGTACTGCGGGCGATCCTGCTAAGTGGCACCAAACCGGCTCTCCACTGCGCTACAACTTCGCCACGGACGCAAAATCAACCCCACCTGAGGCGTCGAACGCTGCTACTCAAGCTGATGAAGCGAAGGCAATCGCCGGCATGCGTGCAATGCAGCAAGAAATCGATAAGGCCTTGCCGAATTTCTTTAAAGCGTGGGGTTATCAAAGCCTCGCTTATGCGCAATCGGGTGCGCCACTTCCGGATCAGAATACGCCCCACGTGCCGCCTGGGTTCACGGTTACTGAGGACAGTGTCTCCAAGGGCTGGGAAATTGAACTGAGTGCCCAGCCGACCAAGAACTGGCGCCTGACACTCAATGCCAGCAAGCAGGATGCCGTTCGCTCCAACATCGGCGGCACTCCACTGAATGCCTTGATGAATATTCTCGTTAAGGATTTGGCGGGGGATGCTGGCCAGCTTCACTACTGGTGGGGCACGGCTGACGTCGGTCGCGCCGGAGATATCTTCTACACCAATCTCACGGGTCCGCCTGTCGGTGTCGACTGGTCCAGCCGCAAGCTGCTGGAAAACACCAAGGTGCCGGAGCTTCGTGATTGGCGCGTTAACTTGATCTCCAATTACGACATCACGACGGGTGCATTGAAAGGCGTCAATTATGGTGGCGCGATGCGTTATCAAAGCTCTGTCACCATCGGTTATCCGCCGACCGGCGATTCACTTGTCCCGGCTAGTTACGGCTACGATCTCTCTAACCCTTACGATGGGCCTTCCGAGACGAACTTTGACCTGTGGGTGGGCTACAGCAGAAAGCTGACGCGCAGGGTCAACTGGCACGTTCAGTTGAATGTCCAAAATGTATTTAAGGGCGATGGTTTGATCCCGATCACGATGCAACCGCTTTCCACCGGCGAATCCAGAGCGGCCGGGTATCGTATCGCCCCTGCGGAGACTTGGACCCTTACCAACCGTTTTGAATTCTAATCTCGGATACGGTGCCTAGCTTAAATGACCGGGCACCGTACTCCGACAAGTTCCAAACTTATTGATGATGTCGCCGGCTGGATAAACAGCCGGCGATTTAACGAAGCGGTGCGCGACTGAGGTGCTCACATGGTAGAGCGACTTTCACGCACCGTTTTTTTCTAAACATTTTCAACCTGACGCGCGGCGTTGGAGACAGTCCGCCAAACTATCGGTCAACGATAGCCTATTGTCTATCCCTGTGGAATTGAGCGCTTCCAACCGACCTCCCTCTCCAATTACACACGACCGAATACCGACTTTCAGCGATCGCGAAAGTGGCGGACACGTCGTCCTGGCTTACGATGCCGCAATTTTCGACATGGACGGTGTCGTCACGAAGACTGCCGCCGTTCACTCCCTGGCATGGAAACGGATGTTTGATGATTTTCTCAAAATCCGGGCTGCCGGTCGTCACGAGGTATTCAAGGAATTTTCCCACGAGCACGATTATCTCGCCTACGTGGATGGACGACCCCGCTACAAGGGCGTCGAAGCTTTTCTGAAATCTAGAGGTATCGATTTGCCGTTCGGCTCGACGGAGGATCGTCCGGGAAACGAAACGATCTGTGCTCTGGGCAATCAAAAAAATGCCTTTTTCAACCAAGTTCTCGAAAGCGATGGAGTGAGTCTCTTTGAT
The DNA here is from genome assembly GCA_041691855.1 of Verrucomicrobiota bacterium. Lineage (GTDB taxonomy): Bacteria > Verrucomicrobiota > Verrucomicrobiia > Opitutales > Opitutaceae > Lacunisphaera. The sequence continues at coordinate 26,828 of JBEPTW010000003.1, forward strand.
TCCACCATAGCTCTGATTCAGGAGATGTTGGGGCGGGGAATAAAAGTGGGGCTGGCGACCTCCAGCAAAAATTCTGCGGTGATTTTGCAAAAGACCGGTACTGCGTGGCTGTTTGCCACCGTCGTCGATGGACTCGTTTCCGAGAAGCTCGGCCTCAAGGGCAAGCCCGAGCCGGATATTTTCACCACTGCCAGTGCCAATCTCGGTGTGCCCGCGTCGCGTGCGATTGTGATTGAGGACGCAGTGTCGGGCGTCCGGGCGGGAGCGAAAGGTGGCTTCGGCCTCGTGATTGGTGTGGCGCGGGAGAATAACGTCGAGGAGCTCCGGGAAAACGGCGCCGACCTCGTGGTGTGCGATCTCTCTGAAACCAGCGTCGATAAAATAAATTTGCTCGTAAAGACCAAGCGCGCTGGCGCCTGAGGCGCAATTCCTCAATCTTCCCCCATGCCCCCAAGAAAAAAACCGCTGTTAAACTTCTGGCAGCTCTGGAACATGAGCTTCGGCTACATCGGTATCCAATTTGGCTTTGCGCTGCAAAACTCCAACTTGAGCCGGATTTTCGAAACCTTGGGCGCGAAGCAGGACAGTATTCCCGCACTCTGGATTGCCGCGCCGTTGTCCGGGTTAATTGTGCAGCCGATCATCGGTTACATGAGTGATCGGACGTGGAATCGCCTCGGCCGTCGCAAGCCGTATTTTTTGACGGGAGCGATTCTTGCCTCGCTGGCTTTACTGATCCTGCCCAACTCGCCCACGTTGTGGGTGGCCGCCGGGATGCTATGGATGCTCGATGCTTCCATCAATATCACGATGGAGCCCATGCGCGCATTTGTCGGCGATATGTTGTCGGACGAGCAACGCACGCAGGGATTTGCCGTCCAGACATTTTTCATCGGCGCGGCTTCGATTGTTGGTTCACTGTTGCCGTGGATCTTGACGAATTTGCTCCAGGTTCCGAATACCGCAGAAGCGGGTTTGATTCCGCTCTCGGTCCGTTGGGCCTTCTACTCCGGCGGCATCATTTATATTTCTGCGGTTCTGTGGACGATTATATCGACCAAGGAATATCCGCCGGAAGAACTCGAAGCTTACAACGCGCAAGAGTCCGACCCTGCGGCCAAGGAAGGCGATGCACTGACGCTCGACACCCGAAAATATTATACCTCGGGTATCGTCTTGGTGATCATCGGGCTGATCTTCACTTTTGGGGTTAAGCATTTTGTCTGGGACAAGGCGCTTTATATTCTGTCGATTGGCATCGGCGTTTACGGCGCATTGCAATTGCTCTCCGCCCAACTGTTCGCTTCGGGCATGAAGCGCGGACTGGTCGAGATTGTGTACGACCTGAACAATATGCCCAAAACCATGCGGCAGCTCGCGGTGGTCACGCTGTTCACGTGGTTCGCGATGTTCGCCTGGTTCATCTATTGTACGGCGGCCATCACCAGTTTCCACTTTGGGACCAGCGATCCGCTGACCAAATCGTACAATGATGGTGCCGATTGGGTGGGAGTGTTAAATGCGGTTTACAATGGGGCGGCGGCCTTGGTGGCGTTCCTCCTTCCGGTCATCGCAAAAAAAACCAGTCGGGTGACCACGCATGTTATTTGTCTTTTCATCGGCGGCCTGGGTTTGATGTCGCTCCGCTGGTTCACGGACCCGCATATGTTGGTGTTCTCCATGCTGGCTTTCGGCGTGGCTTGGGCCGGCTTACTCACCATGCCCTACGCCATCTTGAGCAGCGTGGTGCCACATCGAAAAATGGGCATCTACATGGGCATGTTTAACTTTTTTATCGTGATCCCGCAAATCTTGGCGGCGGCCACCATGGGCCTGATGCTCCGGAATTGGTTCGGTGGAAAACCCATCAACATGCTCGTGCTTGGCGGCGGGTCCATGATCGTCGCGGGCATCTTCATGATGTTCGTGAAAGACAAGGGCAGGGAAGGACAAACCCGTTAACCGAAACAATTTTCGAAAGTGAATCGTAATTAGACATGAACAACCTTTGGCGAGTCAGCACGGATAAGTTTATCAATGATAAAGAAAGCATCATGCGCACTGGGAATCTCTACCAGGTCGCAAATGGCTACATGGGTTACCGCGGCACACTGGACGAATTTGGGCCGGACGAATCGGTAGGCATCACGCTCGCAGGTATTTTCGACCGGGTCGGCTCGGGGTGGCGTGAACCCGTCAATGCGCCCAATGGCGGTTTCACCCGCGTGTCACTGGACGGGACGGAACTTTCTGTTCTCAGGAGTAAAGTTAATCAGCACCAACAGACCCTTCATTTTGCGCCGGCGGTTTTCGAACGGGAGACGATTTTTGCGTCGCGCGCTAAAACCCTCACGATCAAATCCACGCGTTTCCTCAGTGCGGCGACGCCGAATCTGGGGGTTATTAAATTCAGCGTAAGTTGCGATCGCGCGGCGATGGTCACTATCCGCACCGGGATCGACTGCAATATCTGGGATCTGAACGGTCCGCACCTCGTGCAACTCGCGGCGGATAAATCCGGTTCAACTCTGGTGGTACATGCGTTGACGAACGAAAATTTCAAACGCGTGGCGGTCGCGGAGGAGATCGATCTGGGCTTTGGCGAGGAAGCGTATGAGTTCAAGGGCAACCGCAACCTGCGCGTGATTAGTTTTAAGGCCGAGCCCGGGAAAATCTACACGTTCCATAAATATTTCGCCGTCGTCACGGATAACGATGTCGATGGGTCTGTCCACGAACTCGCGATCAAGCTGGTCAGGCAGGCAAAGACGCTCGGCTATCAATCGGTTTGGGAGAGCCACCGGGCCGCTTGGGTTAAAAAATGGGAGCGTTGCGACGTAAAGATCGAGGGCGACGATGAAGCGCAGCTCGCTTTGCGTTATAGCATTCTGCAGTTGCTGATGGTTGCCCCGGTGAACGGCAGCGCCAATTCGATTCCGGCCCGCGCTCTCTCGGGTCAGGTGTACAAAGGCGCGGTTTTCTGGGACACGGAGATGTTCATGTTTCCGTTCTTTCTGCACACGTATCCGGAGAAGGCGCGCGAATTGATGCGCTATCGGATCAAGACGCTGGATGGCGCACGCCGAAAGGCGAAAACCGAGGGCACGGGTTATCGCGGTGCCTTCTACGCTTGGGAAAGTCAGGAAACCGGCGACGATGCCTGCTCTTATTTCAACATTGGCGATCCTTTCACGGGTCGCGACCTGCGCACGCACTTTCGGGACAAACAGGTGCACATCAGTGGCGACGTCGCGATCGCCATGTGGGACTATTTCAAATTAACTGCGGACGACTCGCTGCTCCTCGAGGGCGGCGCGGAGGTCATTTTGGAATGCGCCCGGTTTTATTTCTCCTACGCTTACTTCAAGGAGGACAAGGGGCGTTACGAAATTCTCGATGTCATCGGACCGGACGAATATCACGAGCGCGTCAACAACAACGCTTTCACGAGTCTGGTCGCGAAGGAGACATTTGCGATTGCAGCTGCGACGGTGGAGTATCTGCGGAAAAACCATCCACGGGCGTTGCGCGCGTTGGTGAAAAAAATCGGGATTGCCCGCGAGCTCCCGCGTTTCCGCGAAGTGGGACAGTTGTTATACGTTCCGGCCCCGGACGCGAAGACGGGAGTCATCGAGCAATTCGACGGTTACTTTCATCTGCGGGACGCGAAGGTCGAGGAACTCAAGGCCCGCATGGTTCATCCCAATGAGTATCTTGGCGCGGGTCAGGGCTTGGCGGTTCCGACCAAGGTCATCAAGCAAGCCGACGTGGTGATGATGCTCAATCTATTCAAGACGCGGTTTACCGCTGAAATCAAAAAGGCGAACTGGGAATACTACGAACCGCGGACCGAACACGGGTCGAGCCTCAGTGCCTGCGCGTACGCCATGGTGGCGACCGAATTCGGCAAACTCGACGTCGCCTACAGCTATTTTCTGAAAACGGCGAAGATCGATCTGGAGGCGAAGTACAAAGTCTACGTGGGCACCATTTTCATGGGCGGCTCCCATCCCGCCGCAAACGGTGGCGCTTGGATGACCGCGGTTTTTGGTTTTGGCGGCGTGCGCGCGGATGAAAAAGGAATCGCTATCAACCCACGCCTCTTCACCAAATGGAAGAACCTGCAGTTCAATCTGGCCTACCAAGGTGACGGGTTTCAAATCAGGATCACGAAAACTTCGGTGACCATTACCGCGCAACCGACCAATTCACGCGAACACGTCATCCTTGTTTCCGGAAAGCGGGCGAAATGCAGTCCGGGAAAGTCCGTCGTGGTTCAGTATCAGCCGTCCAAAATTGGCCGACCACGCGCGCGAGCCGCTGCGCTCGATTCATCAATGCCGAAGAGGATCAAGGCCGTCGGGTCGCGCGCTTGAAATCAAACACAACCCAAATTTAACCCCATCGCGTCTCATGTCTTTACGTACCCCAGTCGTTGTTTTTTTCGCAGTTCTCATGGCTAGCACCGTCAACGCGGTTCGCGCCAGCGAAGCGGTCGGCGCTACGATTCCGTGGATCACCTGCGAGGCGGAGGCCATGAAGACGACCGGCACGGTATTGGAGCCTCAATACACCTCGTTCCACGTTGAGACAGAAGCTTCCGGTCAGCGATGTGTGAAGCTGGCGGCCGCCGGAGAATATCTCGAATTCACTGCAACGGCGGATGCCAATACCATGGTCATCCGGTTCAATTTGCCCGATTCGCCGAAGGGCGGGGGAACCAATTCTGCCCTCGATCTTTTCATCAATGGCCAGCGTGTAAACTCGCTCGCCTTGAGCTCGCACTATTCCTTGCTCTACGGAAATTATCCGTTCTTCAACGACCCGACCCTAGGGAAACCCCGGAATTTTTTCGACGAATTGCGCGTCAAAAATCTGAAAGTTAAGAAAGGCGATGTGATCCGCTTCCAGAAAGTTGCCAGTGAAACTCCCGCTTGCATCGTCGACCTCGTCGATTTGGAACAGGTCGCGGCTCCGCTGACTGCGCCGGCCAATTCACTTTCGGTCGTTGATTTCGGCGCGAGTGGGAAAGGCGAGGCCGACGACACAAAAGCTCTCCTCCGTTGCATTGCCGCGGCTGAAAAACAGGGCAAGATCGTCTGGGTGCCGGCGGGTGACTATAAGCTGACCCACGATATTATTCTCTCATCGTCGGTGACGATCCAGGGCGCGGGCATGTGGCACACGACATTTGTCGGAGACGAAAAACTTTATAATCAGGCGGACCGCCGGGTCCGCTTCAAACTCGCGGGCGCGGGAATTCACCTGGCGGATTTCGCGATCTTGGGAAGGTTGACCTATCGCAACGACGACGAACCGAATGACGGTGTCGTGGGCGCGGGGTGTTCGGACTCAAGCGTTACTCGTATCTGGATCGAACACACCAAGACGGGCGCGTGGATCTACAATGGCACAAGGCTCCGTCTCGAAGGGTGCCGGTTCCGCGATCTGCTCGCCGACGGCGTCAATCTCTGCGTCGGAGTCAACGGAACGGTGGTCGAAAACTGCAGCGCCCGTGGCACCGGTGACGATTGTTTCGCCATCTGGCCAACCGCTTCCGATCAGCACTATGTTCAAAACGCTCGCCCGGGCAATAATGTGATCCGCCACTGCACGGCGCAGTCGCCGTTTCTCGCCCAAGGCGCCGCAGTGTACGGCGGATTCAGCAACATCGTTGAGGATTGTCTGCTGACGGACATCACGACGTCTTGCGGCATCCTTCTCAGTACGACTTTCCCGACTTCGGACGAGGACCGGAAGATCGACAACAATTTCAGCGGAACTACGGTGGTTCGCAATTGCGTGCTGATTCGCTGCGGTGGTTTCGATCACGTGTGGGGCTGGCGCGGCTCGCTGCAAATTTGTCTCGATCGCCGCAATATTGCCGGTCTCGAGATCAGCAACGTGGAGATTAAGGACAGTCTCTCGGATGGACTGACGGTCATCGCTCGCGACGGCCAGAACGGCCCCGGCACGTTGGCGAAAGCGCGGATGGAGCACGTGAGTATTTCCAATTTTGGCCTTGGCGTCCCCGGCAGCCACGGATTTTTGATCAACAAGGGCGCTGCCGGAAGCGTCACGGTGGCCAACTCGAAGATCCCCGATGTGCAGAACAACTCCGCTGGTTTTACCGTGATCAAGGAATAGGCGTTCGATAAATTTTCCTTCTGCCATTTCGGTTTCGCCACCGTCGGGTAACGCGTTTGTCGCGTTACGTCATGAAGCAAGCGCGCAACCACCGAAGCCGTCCTGCGCGATTTCAGAAATCGCGTGACGATCAATTAATCCCGGATCAGCTTTCGCCTCTCACCGTCCGGCCTTCGCGCCACTGGCCGTGAACCTGAAGCGTCCGTGGTACTTTCGGAATGCCTTTTTCACTCGCGCGTAATTTGGCGAGCAACAAATCGACCGCCGCTTTACCGATCTCAAGGGAGTGCTGCTCAATGCCGGCCCAGTCAGGATGGATGGCGGTAACATCCAGTGAAACTAATCCGACGTGGGAGCGCTTCTTGCCGGGACGCGACAGCCATCTTTCCATTTCATTGGGACGGTTGCGAAAGGTGGACAGCGTCACGACACAGTCGACTTTGTGTTGGTCCACCCACGAAATAAAATTTTCCTCCTCGATCCGTTCGGGAACCAAGGGAGGGATGGCCGCCAATTTTTCCACCATGGCGCTCAATCCCGCATGACCCAGCGTCCAGCGCCGGTCGGTAATATGATCCTGATAAAGCTCGATGGCCAGGCCGATGCGGCGATAGCCCCGTTGCGCGAGCACGCGGGCGCAGGTCAGAATCGCTTCGGTGTGATCGCTGACGACACAATCGAGGCGCGGAATTTCAATGACGTGACCGACCAGCACGACGGCAAAATCCTTCCAAGGAAGGGAAATTTCAAAAGGCTCGTTGGGAAAAGCCGCGAGCAAAATTCCGGAGATACCGCGCGCGCGAAGAATCTCTCCCAGGCGTTTATCGGTCATGCCCGGAGCATGCAGGGGAAAATCGGCCACCCCAAAACCGAGTGACGCCGCTCGCGCGCAAGCCGCCTGCCAGTTCTGGCTGAGCGTCGGTGTGGTCCGCCATTCCTGCGCGTCCTCGCAGGGAGTGACATAGGCGAGCATGCCCAGATGTTGTTGCGTGAGCCCCAACCGGGCGGCCCTCATCACCTGGTTGACGAGTGGGTTGTGATGATACTGCAAACTCTCCGCTGCCGCCCGCACTCGCGCCTGCGTCGTCTTGGCGACGTTGGGTGCTCCGCTCAGACAGCGGGATGCCGTGGAAATGGAGACACCTGCTTTCTTCGCGACGGCTTGAAGCGTAGCGGTCATGGGGAGGCCACCGGATACATGATTTTTGGGGCGAAAAAAAGGACCGGGAAAACGATCGAAATTGAAAGCCGAGGCAATGAGGTTTCCATCCGGTTGACGAATAGAAAATCTACAAAACCAATGGCGATACCGGAAGATGACCGCCCCAGCCGAAAATTGTCTCGTCCAAACTGGACTGCATGTGGACCGAAATTGACGGAAGGGCATTCCCCTATGTCTTTTTAAACGGATTATATGCTAGGGTCAGGTATGACACGAAGCACGAGAGGAGTTTCATGCCGCCGGTCTATGGAACTGGCCGTACGTAATTCGTTTGCTCGCGACGTGATCTGCCTTTGGCGAGACAAAGCTTCCCTCAACCGCAAGTTTCGGGCATGAGGGTTAATTGTCTTCACACTCCACCATCGCTCCGGAACCACTTTTTGCGCCAGCGTTCCTATCTAAAGTGAATAAACTACCGCTATCGGCGAGGGATAGGGTTTTGGTGCTGGCTGTTCATCCCGACGATGAATCGCTCAGTGCGGGCGGGTTGATTCAGCACGTTCTGGCGCGGGGAGCGGCGGTCCGTGTCGTCTTTCTTACGGACGGCGATAATAATCCATGGCCGCAGCGCTACATTGAGCGGCGCTGGAGAATCGGTGCTACTGATCGTGTCCGTTGGGGAAAGCGTCGTGAAAGCGAGGCCAAGGCCGCACTGGCCCGTTTCGGTGTGCAGCGCGACGCCATTTCCTTCTGGCATTACCCGGATCAGGGTATCACCGGCCTTTTATTGGGCGGTGGGACCGAATTGATCGAAAAGCTTTTCAATGAAATTAACCAGTGGCGGCCGACGGTGATCGTGGCTCCTTCGCGGCACGATCTGCACCCCGATCATAGCGCATTGGCGGTTCTCCTTCAATTTGCCCTTTCACGCGACGGTCTCGATGAAATCCGTCCATTTCATCTGCTCGAATATCTGGTCCACAGCCGCGGGGAGGATCAGCCGGGGGAATTCCTGGAGATTGCCCTTTCGCCGGATCAAGTCGACCGAAAGAGAAAGGCGATTCTCTGTCATGAGACTCAAATGGCGTTAAGTCGCGGGCGGTTTCTGGCGTTCGCGCAGCCAACGGAGGTTTTCACGGTGTCAACTTCGTCAACCACGGCCGACGACAGCCCACGTTTCGCCTCCGCTAAATTCGCCGACCGCTCCCTCCGTTTGGAAATCGGCCGGCTTCCGTCGACCGGCACGATTTTTATCACGTCCGAAACTCCCGACGGTTCCCTGCGTTGGTCGGTGGGAATATCTTCCGGCTCTTATGCGGCAGTCCACGATATGGTCTCTGGAAAAGACAAGGGCGATGCCCGTCTGGTCCGGGGGCAGGTCGCCGATGAAATTCATCTGCCTGCGGAATTTTTCCGGTCGGCAAAGAAACTTTTCATCAAGGTGGATTCATCCCGGGGATTTTTTGACCGGGCGGGATGGTTTTTGGTGCATTTGGAGCCGGCCCGTTCCGCCATCATTGTCGGCCAGAACTCGTCGGGGATTGAACCGCGGGTTTGTTGTGTGATTCCCTGCTATAATGTCGCGGGCGTCTGCGGCCCGATCGTGCGGGCGGCGGCTGGTTTTGCCGCGCATGTCATCGCCGTTAATGATGGATCGGCCGACGACACCGAGTCTATTTTACGGGACGTCGCGGCGCAATGTGCGAATGTGGAGGTGCTGAGCCTGCCCAAAAATTGCGGCAAAGGCATCGCGTTGCTGGAAGCGTTTCGCCACGCAAAGAGTTCGGTTCCTTTCGACGTGATGGTGACGCTCGACGGCGACGGACAGCACCGACCGGAAGACATCCCACGTTTGGTCCGTGCAGTCGCGGAGGGAAACTCCGCGCTCGTGATCGGCGAACGGCTCGCCCGAAAAAAGATGCCGTTGCGCAGTCGTTTTGGAAACACCCTCACCGCCCATCTGATGAAACTTGTGCATCCCGGCGCACCCACCGATACGCAGTCCGGTTACCGGGCTTTTCGTCGGGATTTTGTGGATGAAATTGTCGAGAAGATCCGCGGAGGTCGCTACGAAACCGAATTGGAAATTCTGCTGCTCGCGCTGCGTCAGGGACGGAGTATCGGTTTGGTGGGCATTCCGACTTTGTACCTTGATGGCAACCGCCTCTCTCATTTCCGTCCGATCATCGATTCCTGGCGGATCTATCGCACGCTGTTCCGCTGGCAGTTAAAGCGCGGTTGAGGGTACTCGATAGATTTAGCTGCCGTCACTCTTTCCGGTACAACGTGTAGGTGTGGCGATTCGGGCCTTTCGTGAGAAATTGACTGACTCCCAGTGGCCCTAGTTCCGTCAGCGAAAACGCGCGCAGTGCGACTATGCTTTCAATTGCCACCGGACGCCGCTTCGGCACGTCGTTCCATCCTAGCAGAAACAAACCGCCGGGCCGAAGCGATCGGTGGGCCGCGGAAAAAGCCGCTTCGATGTCGTCAGGAGCATTGAGCCCCCAGCCGAAAACGCCGTTGCAAATAATTAGATCTAAACTCTCCGCTCCGAAATGCGCCGCGAGGCGAGCCATCGAATCGGTGATGTGGAGTCGCTCCGACCCGAAAACTTTCTTTTCGGGCGCGTAGTCGAGCGTCCAGTAAGTGTCTGCCGGAAACCATTTGCGGTACCCATACGTGTACCACTCGCAGCCCACAAATAACACGCGCCGCAAGGACGGTTGCGCGGAGAGCCACGGCAGAATTTCCCCTTCGAGCACCGTCCGATCGCGCGTGCCCAGAAAAAAATCAACCTTGAAAGTATCAATAAACCATTTGGTGATTTTCCTTAACATGGAGGCTCGTGGGGAGCGCCAAAGGGAACGCGTAAAATGCCACCGGTCAATGGTGGGCGCGCTTTTTATTCACCTTTGGTCGAAGCCCGCCGAGGCTTGCTTCAGCTTGGATTGAAACTGTGGGAGCGAGTTTGCTCGCGACTCGGGACGTGCGAGGTCGCGAATTGATCATGCAGTCATAAGTCTTGCCGGATCGCGTTCAGCCTTTGCGTGTGGCGACTTCGATGACGTCGTGCGGGGCGGCTTCCTTCTGGCCGGACGAAGTGACGCGCACGTAGCGGGCTTTGCTGCGGAGTTCGCCGAGGTGTTTCGCTCCGAGGTATCCCATGCCGGATTGAACGCCGCCGATGAGATTACCGAGCACGTCATCCACAGAACCCGAAACTTCTTTAAGCGCTTCGATGCCTTCGGCGGCGACTTTCCGCGTCGTGTCGTTCTTGTCGTGACCATAGCGAGCGGCCGAACCGGCTTTCATCGCCGCGTGACTGCCCATGCCGCGGTACTGTTTGTAGAGTTTGCCGGAGATTTCCATTGTCTCGCCCGGGGCTTCGCGGCACCCGGCGAGCAGCCCGCCGAGGATAACCGCGTCGGAAAGAGTGAGCGCTTTGACGATGTCGCCCGACTTGGTGATGCCACCATCGGAAATGAGGCGAACGCCTTTTTTTGCCGCACCGCTGCCGGCGACGTGCAATGCCGTGAGTTGGGGAATACCTACGCCGGCGACCATGCGCGTCGTGCAAATTGATCCGGGACCCTGGCCTATTTTGATCGCGTTGGCCCCGGCGTCGGCGAGAAATTCCACGCCGGCGCCGCTGGTGACATTGCCTGCGATGATCGTGAGGTCTTTGAAGGCGCCGCGAATTAATTTAACCACGTCGCCGACTCCGGCGGTATGGCCGTGGGCCGTGGAAACGGCGATAACGTCCACGGCTTCGTCGACGAGGGCGCCGATGTGGGCGATGATCTTGTCCCGATCAAGTTCGCCGCTGGCTTTTCGAATCGGTGAAATCGCGGCGCCGGCGACGAGGCGGAATTCGGAATCGCGCGCGGCCTTCCGACGGGTCTTCGCCTCGCCGGTGATCCGTTCGACATCCGAAATCGTGACGAGTCCGCGCAGATGATCCCCGTCGTCGACGACCAGCACCTTGTGGATGCCGACGTTTTCGGTGAAAAATTTATCGGCTTCCTTGATCGGGTCGCCGGCCATGTTTTTTTCCAGAACAGTGATCAACTGCCTGCGCGGCGTCATCACGTCGGCAACTTTCTTGGCCTTGTAACGCTCCTTCACGAGATTGCCGGCGAGCAAGCCGACAAGTTTGCCTTGGGCGTCGGCGACCGGAAAGGTGCGGAAATCAAAACGCTTTTGATCGATCATCGCCAGCACGTCGCCGACCAAAAGGTCGGGCGAAACGGTCATGGGGTCCTGAATCATGCCGTGGATGTGATGTTTTACGCGGGCGACTTCCTTGATTTGATCTTTCGCCGGCAGATTATAATGAATGAGGCCGAGCCCACCGTTTAACGCCATGGCAATCGCCATGCGCGCTTCCGTCACAGTGTCCATGTCGGACGAGATGATGGGAATCTGCAGGAGCAAACTCTCGGACAGGCTGGTGGCGAGATCGGTGTCCCTTGGCAGGATTTCCGAATGCAGCGTGGCGAGCGAGACGTCGTCAAACGTCAGGGCAGCGGGCAGGTTCGCGGCAAAGAAGCGGTCGGCTGGCAGATAGAAGTCCGAATCGCTGGCGGAATTGGCAACAGGCTTAGTCATCGTTGCCATGAACGAAATACTCCTGAGTTTACAAAGCTCAACGAAAATTTCCGAAAGGTAGTGTCCTAATTTGAATCAAGGTTTGTTTTGGCACGGAGGATGTAAAGATCTCACAGCATGAGCTACAAAGCGAAAGGAATGCACGCTGCGCAGACCGGCATACAGCCTGCAAAGAGGAAGTTGCCCACAGTCCGAACCATTCTCCCTAAGGGCCGGCGACAGTACACACGAATGCTTGACGCTTGGGACATGGTTAAGCCTCCGAAAGTGATTGTAATGCCCGGATCAAAGGAATCACCACTAACCCCACGCATAAGCCGAAAGAAGCGGATTTCTCCACTAACGCGGATTGCCGAACAATTACCTGCGAAACTCCCGAAGCTTATTTTTTGCCCAAAGACGCGATGTAGGCTCTAACGGCAGTGTGTGGCGACGTGACAGGCGGCTTTTCCATAACCGTCACGAACTGTTCTTCTCCATTGTCATCCTTAAAAGACCACGCGTAGCAGTGAATCGCAGGCGCGTTCTTGGACAGAGCGAAGGCGGCAACGATTCCCTCCCAAATAGTCTTTCCCTGAAAGACTTCTTTGACCGGGACGGAATGAACATGGAAGGCGGGACCGTTTGCCGCCTTCTCTACTGCTACTTTCAGTTTTGCAATACGTTCGCTCACGCTTCGATCATTTCCACAAGATTGCCCACACTCCAAGGAGAATTAACGACGCCAGCGGCCATTGCTGGCGTGCAACGGATTGTTTTATGCATCTTCACGAAATTATAGTAGGCATAGTGCAGCGCAACAGCGGCTTTAAAGTTCTCCATTTTCTTAGAGAACGCATTCGTGAGACGGGACATTCTCCGGCAGTGCATGCGGAGCGTGTGGTTTTGTTTCTCGACGTAGCTCGTGGAGATAAGATCGGCGACAGGTTCGCCAAGCATGGAGCTCTTATCAACACCTACAACTTCTGGCGGAGAGTAACGACGTTGCTCTTCCAGTTGCGCGCTAGAATAAATTTTCACAACTGTCCCGTAATCCACTTCCGTACCGAAAGCGCGTTCAATGGCTCCCTGATAAGCGCGGAGTGAATCACTGGAAATCTGGACACGATGCGAAAGGCGGCTCGCGAGGTCTTCCAAGAATACATCGGCATCAACTTGGGTTCTGTCGCAAATGTGGAAGCTCGGAACGAGTTTGCTCTCAGCATCGATTGCGACCCACGTCCACACGGAGCCAACAGCGTCACCAGCGCCTTGCATGTTGGCGGTCTTCTGCTTCATCCCGACGAAGCCCCACGTTTCATCGAGCTGGATAACTTTGCAGTCCAGAGCACGGAATCGCTCATCCATTATCTTCGCGCAACCCTCACCCATACGAACACCAAGACGCATCACCGTGTCGCGGTGAATGCCAGTCATGCGCTCAATAGAGCGGATGCTATTGCCCTTACAGAGCATGGAGACGGCAGCGGTTTTCTTTTCAGTCGTGAGGTTGTTAGCCATATTCGTCTTGTGTTTGAATATGGTATGACCATTTTCAAGAGCATGGTCAACGACAAACCGCACGCGAAAAAGCAAAAGAAATTCCATCATGGTGGAACGAGACCGGGTGCTGGGCGTCCTTGCACGGGGCTCGCAAAAACCAAAGTGAGCGTCTCAATTGACACTAATATTTTTACAAAAGCCACCACCGGCCTAGCCGAACCCTTCTCTAATTTGGTTGAAAAACTTCTCGCGAACTACGCAACGAACCGATTTACCATATGAGGGCCGACCAAATGATAATTACACTGAACCCCGACGTTCTTCAATGGGCTCGAAAGCGAGCCAAATTGGAGCCCGAGCAACTAGCTAAAAGGGTTGGGACCAAACAGGAGCGCGTAGAACTGTGGGAAAAGACCGGATCACTGCTTTATTCCCAAGCTCAAAAACTAGCTGAGAAGACTTATACTCCATTCGGCCTATTGTTTCTCAACAAGAGACCTGAAGAGAAACTTCCAATCTCAGATTTAAGGACAGTTGATGACGGCTCCGTGAGCACTCCCAGCCCGGAATTACTTGAAACCGTTCAGATAATGCAGGAACGGCAAGCGTGGATGCGGGATTATTTGGTGTCTCATGGCGAGTCCGAGTTAAAATTCGTTGGCAGCAAAACGATGACCGACAGCACTGATGAGGTTGCCTTCGATATTCGCAAAGTGCTTGGGCTCAATTCAGACTGGTCTTCTCAATTTGATACTTGGGGCGATGCGTTGGTTGGTCTCCGGAGACAGATAGAAAAGGTGGGTGTGCTTCTTTTCATGAACGGCGTGGTCGGAAACAATACCAGGCGTTCCCTCAGAACAGAAGAGTTTCGCGGGTTCGCTCTAAGCGATCCATACGCGCCCTTGATTTTCATTAACAACGCTGATGCGAAGTCAGCTCAGATGTTTACGCTAGCCCATGAACTCGCTCACATCTGGCTTGGTGCTGAAGGAGTATCTAATTTTAACAAATTTCATTCTCCAGAGGTAAGTATAGAGAAGTTCTGTAATTCCGTCGCTGCTGAGACTCTAGTTCCTGCTTCAGAATTTCGGGCCCTTTGGCCAAAAGCCAAAGATAAGGACGAGCCGTATAACTACATCGCCACTTATTTTCGGGTTAGTCCTGTAGTAGCCGCTCGCCGCGCTGAAGACTTGGGCTTTATAGCCAAGAGCGATTTCTTTAGTTTTTATGCCCATTACCAGAAGATTTCTGGAGAAAAGAAGAAAAGCACAGGCGGTGATTTCTGGAAGACTAACAGTGTTCGGGTAGATACCCGATTTGGCGAAGCTGTTGTGAGAGCGGCCAGTGAGGGACGGATTTTATACACCGAAGCTTACCGTCTGACCGGCCTTAAACCGGGTAGTTTCGATACCTACGCCAGCAAATTCGGACTTGATAGATGAGCGCTAACCCAGAGCAGTATTTGCTTGATACAAACGTGCTCGTGCAGGCACATCAGCACCACTATCGCCACGAGTTTTGCCCCGGTTTCTGGGATTGTATTAAATACTATTCGCCCGGTCCGATAATCAGCATAGATAAGGTGCGAGAGGAAATAGAAGACGGGAGAAAAGACGACGACTGGCTGAAAGGTTGGGTTGCCACGACGCTCGCCAAAGATTTTTGGAAAACCTGTCAGACGCCGGAAGTAATCACTGAATATCGAAAGGTAATGGTGTGGGCAGACCAAGGACCAAGAAACTATACGCCTAATGCCAAGACCGTTTTCGCGTCCAAAGCCGATGGATGGGTAATTGCGTACGCCAAGGCCCATAAATGTATTGTTGTTACCCACGAAACAGAAGACGCCAAAACCACTGGCCGCGTAAAAGTGCCGTGCGCAGCGAAGGCATTGGGGGTGGTCTCTATCAATCCCTTCGAGATGCTTGAGCAGTTCAAAGTTAAGTTTAACTGGCAGCCTCCCGCCTAAGGATTTTGGGGCGCAGTTTTCCAAATTAGGACACTACCTTCTCGCGAAATCAGAGTCGCTTGATTTGGGCTCTCCCTTTTAGAGCCGCAGCGACCTCGCTGCGGTCTGGGTGCATCGATGACAGCGAGGTCGCTGTCCATCCAAGTGAAGGATTTCCCGCGTACTGGTTCACCGGTGGATGCAGAATTGACGATGCGGTGAAATTCAGACAATCGTCGGCACCCACCCGCCGGCCATTGCCCGGCGCCTTTCGAATGTCTTATCGCTTCAGCCATAAACCCTATCGTCTGCCGCTACGCGTGCCGTTGCGAACGGCGCATGGCTGGTGGCGGGAACGGGAGGGAATAATCGTGCGGCTGGAGAATGAATCGGGTGAGGTCGGATTTGGTGAGATTGCGCCGATTCCATGGTTTGGGACCGAAACGGTGATTGAAGCGAAGGAAATTTGCCGCAAATTTTCTGAC
Organism: Verrucomicrobiota bacterium; assembly: GCA_041691855.1. Classification (GTDB taxonomy): domain Bacteria; phylum Verrucomicrobiota; class Verrucomicrobiia; order Opitutales; family Opitutaceae; genus Lacunisphaera. The sequence continues at coordinate 42,660 of JBEPTW010000003.1, forward strand.
ATGGTTTCGGATGATCTGCTCGACAACGCGGACGAACGATTCGGCTGTGTGCGATTTGCGCTAGGCCAGGCGCGGGAGCGTCAACCGGCGGAGAAGAGTGCGAACCGGCTGCCCGTGGCCGCGCTGCTGCCGGCGGGGCGCCAGGTGTTGCGGGTTTTCGAGGAAAAATTGGAAGCAGGTTTTCTGGCGTTCAAATGGAAAGTGGGAGTGGGCACCGTCGATGATGAACTTGCGCTGCTCGACGATCTGTTGGCGCAATTGCCGGCGCACACCAAACTCCGCCTGGACGCAAACGGGGCCTGGAATCGACGTGAGGCGGGACGGTGGTTATCGGTCTGTGCGGACCGGCCGATTGAATTTGTAGAGCAACCCGTGACACCGGCGGACGAGGATTCCTTGCGCGGGCTGGCGACTGACTATCCTGTGATGCTGGCGCTGGACGAGTCTGTGGTGCGACTCAGCGAGGCGAGGCGCTGGCAGGAGTTGGGTTGGCCCGGCGTATTTGTCATCAAGCCGGCGCTCGCTGGAACGATGACTGAAATCAGCGAATGGATCGTCGAAACGAAGGCTGATGTGGTTTTTTCCAGCGCGATCGAAACGACGCTGGGGCGTTCGTTCATTTTGCAAACCGTCCTCACGGAATCGCTGACGAAGCGCGCACTGGGCTTTGGAATCGGAGAAATGTTTGGAGATCGCCGGTGGGACGGACCGCAAATTGGTCCATTGGCCGACCTTTCTGCTGTCGCGCAAAATCCGGGGGAAGAAATATGGAACGCGCTGAATTAAACCGTCTTTTGGGCGGCACGGTTGCACCGCAGACCACCCGTCGCGTAATGATCTCCGAAGCCGAGCCGCGCAAATTCATGGCGGCGTTTTCGCAGGCGTTGACCGGCGAGGCGGATATTTTTCTGTGCGATCCCAAATGGGGCGCGGTCGAGCGGTCTCAAGTCGATGCTTTGCTGCGCACGCCAACGACGGGTAAGCTGATGCCGACGGCCGGTCGCGGCTGGTTGATGATTCCGACCGGGGGAACGAGCGGACAGGTGCGATTTGCCCGGCACGATGCGGCGACCATCGCGGCGGCGGTGAAGGGATTTGCCCAGCATTTTGAACTCGCGCAAGTCAACGCCGCCGGGGTTTTACCGCTGCATCATGTCAGTGGGTTCATGGCGTGGATGCGCTGCGTGATGACCGGCGGGACGTATCGTCCGCTGGATTGGAAAGCGATCGAGGACGGCGCTTTTCCAACGCTTCCGGTGAAGGTGCACGGTTGGGTGCTTTCGTTGGTGCCGACGCAATTGGAACGGCTGTTGCGGCAGGAAGCGGCGATCGATTGGTTGCGGAAATTTCGCACCATCTTTGTTGGCGGCGGCCCGATGTGGCCGGAACTGCTCGATAAAGCCCGGGACCTGAAGTTGCCGCTTTCCCTCGGTTACGGCATGACGGAGTCTGCGGCAATGATGGCCGGGTTGCGCACTGCGGATTTTCTGGCGGGAATGCGGAGTTGCGGGACGGTCATGCCCCACATCAAGGCGCACGTCAGCGGCGAGGGAGCGATCTCGATCGACGGTGAGTCATTGTTTCGCGGCTACTTTCCGCAATGGCGGGCGCCCGGGGAATTTATCACGAACGACGGCGGCTATCGCGACCGTAACGGGCATTTGTACATCACCGGTCGCCGCGACACGGTCATTATCAGCGGCGGTGAGAAAGTCGATCCGACGGCCGTGGAGGAAGTCCTGCGCGCCAGTGGCGAACTGCCGCAGGTGGTCGTGCTAGGCGTCCCGGATGCCGAGTGGGGACAAGTCGTGATCGCGGCTTATCCGGAGGAGCCGGCACCCAAGTTGAAGAAAGTGGCCGAGGTGATGAACCGCCTTCTATCGCCGGCCAAGCGTCCGAAGCTTTTTGTGCCGTTGCCGCGCTGGCCAGTGAACGAGCAGGGCAAAGTCAACCGGGCGGAAGTGGCGCATCTCGCGGAACACGCCTTGCGCGCGGGGCTGGGCGAACATCGCGAATAACTTTTGTCGGAGTTTCGGGGTAGGGAACCGACGGTGAATAAAATATTTTGTGTCATCCGCGATTCCGTGGCTAATTTGCCGGCGTGAACAAAACGGAAATAGCCGCAGTCCTCGTTGAAATCGGAACCTTGCTTGAATTGAAGGGGGAGAATCCCTTTAAAATTCGCGCTTATCAAGCGGGAGCGAGGGTGATCGAGGCGCTGACCGAGGACGAAATCGCCGAACGCGTCAGAGCCGGGACCCTCGACGAAGTGAAGGGAGTGGGCGAGGCGCTCGCGCAAAAAATTTCCGAACTGCACACGAGCGGGAAGCTGGATTTTTTCGAGAAACTCAAAAGTTCTCTTCCGCCCGGAATGGTGGAGCTCCTGCAAATCCCCGGAGTCGGCCCGAAGAAGATTCGCGCCCTAAATGAAAAGCTCGGCGTCGATTCCATCGCTAAACTTCAAGCGGTGGCTCAGTCAGGCCAGATTGCCACGCTGGAAGGCTTCGGTGAAAAATCGCAGGAGAAAATTCTCGAAGGAATTCGCAACCGCGAGAAATATGGCCGGCGGCATTTGTGGATCGAGGCGTGGGAGGTGGCCGAACCGTTGCTCGCTGGCTTGCGCAAACTGCCGCAGGTAAAACGCGCGGAGCACGCGGGAAGTTTGCGGCGAAGAATGGAAACGGTGGGCGACCTCGATTTTCTCGTGGCGACGAATGACCCGAAGCCCGTGGTCGATTGGTTTGTCCAATGGCCCGATGTGATGGAAATTACCGCCAACGGAGAAACGAAAGCGAGCGTGCGACTGGCGTCCGGTATTCAGGCGGATCTGCGCCTGGTGCCGCCGGAGCAATTTGTTTTTGCGCTGCATCATTTCACCGGCTCGAAGGACCACAATGTCCAGATGCGGCACCGCGCGCTGGGCCAAGGCCTGTCGATGAGCGAATGGGGACTCGTGCCCGCGGAAGGCGAGGGCACCGCCAAACAAAAAGCCGAGGAGCGCGGACGGAAAACCGATATCGAAACCGAGGAACAGTTGTTTAATAAACTCGGATTGCCTTTCATTCCGCCAGAGTTGCGCGAGGGCATGGGAGAAATCGAAGCGGCGGAAAAAGGCGCGTTGCCGGTGCTGATCATGGAATCGGATATTCGCGGCGTTTTTCATAATCACACGACGGCTTCGGACGGTCACAATACGCTGGAGGAAATGACCGCGGCGGCGCAGGCCCTGGGTTTGGAGTATTTCGGCATCGCCGATCACTCGAAATCGAGCGTGCAGGCGCGCGGGCTTGATGAGACACGCCTCGCCGAACAGGTGGCGACCATTCAGAGACTGAATGCGTCGGGGAAATACCAGACCTACGTTTTCACTGGCACCGAATGCGATATTTTACCGGATGGGCGGCTGGATTTTTCCGACGATGTTTTGGCCACATTGGACTATGCCGTTGTGTCGGTGCATTCCGTTTTCAAGCAAAGCTCGGAGGAGATGACCAAGCGCATTATTCGCGCGATTGAAAATCCGTACGCCACGATGCTCGGGCATCTCACGGGCCGATTGCTCCTGCAACGGGAAGGGTACACGGTGGATGTCGAGAAGATCATCGATGCGGCGATCGCCAATCGCGTGGTGATCGAACTCAACGCGAGTCCATGGCGTCTGGACATGGATTGGCGCCACTGGAGAAAAGCCGCCGCGCGGGGTTTGTTGTGCTCGATCAATCCAGACGCGCACGACACCGAAGGCTTGGCGCATTTGCGGACGGGCGTCGGTGCCGCGCGCAAGGCTTGGTTGACGAAGGAAAATGTCCTGACCACGCGCCCGCTCGCCGAGGTGAAGAAATGGTTGAAAGAGCGGACGCGCGCGTGAGATTTATCTGGGATTGGGTGGCTTTCCTTAATCCACCGTCGCTGGAGTCGGGCGACGATCAGGCGTCGCGGTAGACTGCGGCTGACAAATAAACCTTCATCAATCAGCTCTGCTCCGGCGTGTAGGGCCGCCGCTTGCGGCGTGCCATTTCGCGAACACGTCTTCAATCGCGTGAGAGGCCGGCGCGAGCACCGGCCCTACCGCAGAATGCGATGCGGATTGCGATCGGCGATTTCGCTTACAGTTTTCGCGTGTAGCTGGCGCCGTTGTCGTCCTCGAGGGTGAGCGATTCCGCGGTGATGGCGGCGAGTTTCAACCCGAGCACGTGTTCGACCGTATCGCCGATCCGGTACACGCGATCATTCATGAGCACCTTGCTATCCGTGCCCGACGCGCGGACGCCGGCGATGCGGAGAGCGTCGATAAATGCGACCGCCTTGGACCCCATCTTTGGTACACCCCCAGGTGCGACGGATTTTGTTTCTTCAACCGGTGGTGGCGTTGCGGCAACCGGTGCGATTTCAACCGGCTTCGTTTCAACTGCGACCTCGGGAAGGGTGGGTTTAACGGTGACGACGGCCGGCGTGGGCGCAGTAGTCGCCGATACGGAGGTTTGAACGGGAACCGGGGTTTCTTTTGCAACAGGAATGACCTGCGCAACGACGGCTTGCTTCGCGGGAGTGCTGGCTGAAAGTTGCGCTTCGGGGGGACGCATCATCCAGCGAATGAGAAAGAATCCGCCGACAGCCAGCACCAGCACGGTGGCTGCGCCGGCACTGACCCAAAGAACGAGCGAATTAAACGCGGGAGGTTTGTCGCGTCTGGCGATGCGCGTCGGAGCTTCGCCGCCAATGCTCGGAAGCTTGGCGAGGTCAGGTGCCTCGCCCGTTCGTTGTTTCTGAGCTTTCTTGAGGGCGTCGTTGATGAGGCTCATTGGCTTAGTCCGTGAGGCGTTCGAGATCGCGCGCTGACCGGCGGGCGTCCCAGTAATTTACTTCGTCAGACTCGCGAATGAAAGCCGAGAGGAGGGATTTGTCACAAAGATTATTGATGATACGCGGAATCCCACGGCTCGCGCTGTAGATCTTGCGGAGCGCCGGCCCGGTGAAATGCGGTCGGCCCATGCTGCCGGAAACCGTCAGGCGATGGTTGATGTACCGATCCATCTCGGTCCGGGAAAACGGCCGCAATTCGTAATGAACCAAAATTCGCTGGCGGAGCTGGCGCAGTTCCTCGGCGGCGAGCCGGTCCTTCAGCTCGGTCTGCCCCATCAAGATAATTTGCAGCAGCTTTTGTTTGTCGGTCTCAAGGTTCGAAAGCAGCCGCACCTGTTCAAAAACTTCGAACGAAAGATTCTGGGCCTCGTCGATGATCAGTACAATTTCGCGACCTTGGGAAATGCGCTCCAACAATAGCTGGTTAATCTGCGCGACCAAATCCGTCTTGTTGCGGGAAATTGTCGGCACCCCCAGCTCGACGAGGATGTTCTTGAGCATCTGCGTCTCGGTGACCCGCGGATTCAAGATCAGAGCGGTATCGAAATGGGCCGGGTCGAGCTCGTTCATGAACTTCCGGCAAAGCGTGGTTTTTCCGCAGCCGACTTCGCCGATGAGGACGATGAATCCCTTTTTCTCCATCACGCCGTAATTCAAATGTTGCAGCGCCTCCTGATGGGTTTCGCTCAGATAAAGAAACTTCGGGTCCGGGGTAATATGGAACGGCATCTCCGTAAAACCGTAGTAACTTTGATACATTGGCGGGCAGTATTCGGGGCTACACCCGAAAAGGCACGCCAAAACAACGTGAATTGCCTTTGAAAAAAGTTGCTTGGTCCTTGGGCGACATCTTTATCTGGAAGTCCTTCTCTGGTGAATTTCAGCAAATTGATCTTCGGAATCTACGCCGCCCTTTTCGTGGTCGTTACCGTCTGGGCGGGTGACTTTTTCCTCCAAATGCATCGCGACTACACGGCCTCGAAGGCGCAGGAAATGGCCAATCTTCGCCGGCTCGCGGAGGCGACGGGCAAGCTTGATTCGCAGGAGAAATATCTCGATCAGCTGCGCCACGACCCGGTGCTCATCGAGAAGCTGATTCGCGAAAAATTGCACTACGCAAAGGAGCAGGAATTTATTTTCCGCTTCGAAGACGCCACGAAATAGTTTTCCACGGATTTTCCCGAACGACCTCGTCGAAACGTTGACCAATAATGATGACTACCGACCAACTTATCTCCGCCTATCGCGCCGCCGGCCAAGGCCAGGTATTTGCCTTTTGGGATTCGCTCTCCCCTCAGGCCCGCGAAGAACTGGCGGCGCAAGCCGCCGAAGTCGACCTGACCGAGGTCGAGCGGTTGAATAAATCCCTCGTTTTTAAGTCGGGCGGCAGCGCGGTGAATCTCGACGGGCTGGTTCCCGCGCCCTACGAGCGCCTCCCGCGAAACGGCGGCAACGCGGATCATTGGGCAAAAGCGAAGGCGGCGGGCGAGGACGCGTTGCGCGCGGGTCGCGTGGCAGCGTTTACGGTCGCGGGCGGGCAGGGCACGCGGCTCGGTTACGATGGACCGAAAGGGACGTTTCCGGTGACGCCGCTCAATAAGAAACCATTGTTCCAGGTGTTCGCGGAAAAGATCAAGGCGGCCGGTTTGCGTTATGGAAAACCACTGCACTGGTTCATCATGACGAGTCACGCGAATCATGAGCAGACAGAGAAGTTTTTCGCTGAGAACGGTTATTTCGGTTTGGACAAGGCCCGGGTTCATTTTTTCCGACAAGGCCGGATGCCGGCCGTGGATTTCTCGGGCAAGATCCTGCTGGAAACGCCCGGCACGCTGGCGCTCAGCCCCGACGGACATGGCGGTTCGTTGCGGGCACTGCATCGCAGCGGCGCGCTCGATCTCATGCAAAAGGAAGGAATCGACACGATTAGCTTTTTCCAAGTGGACAATCCGCTCGTCCGCAGCATCGATCCAACATTTATCGGTTTTCACCTGCAAAGCCGTTCGGAGATGTCGAACAAGATGGTGACGAAGGCGTATCCTGAGGAAAAAGTCGGACACTTCTGCGTGCAGCACGGCAAGGTAATCGTGGTCGAATACAGCGACATGCCGGCGGCGCTGCAGCAGGAGACGATTGCAGATGGCAGTTTGCTTTATCCGGCGGGAAGCATCGCGATCCACATCATCGACCGCGAATTTGCGCGCCGGCTGGCGACGGGCGGAGATGGTGTCGCGCTGCCGTTTCACCGTGCTGATAAAAAAATTCCCACGGTCGATGCCGCCGGAAAACCGATTAAGCCCGAAAAGGCCAACGGCGTTAAGTTTGAGATGTTCGTTTTCGATGCGCTGCCGTTTGCCAATAAATCGATCGTGATCGAAACCGCCCGCGAGGACGATTTCAGCCCGGTCAAGAACGCCGAGGGACTTGATTCGCCGAAAACCTCTCGCGAGGACCAGATGCGGCAGTTCGCGCGCTGGTTCAAGGCCGCGGGCGTCGAGATCGAAACCGATTCCACCGGCCTGCCCAAACAGTCGATGGAAGTTTCCCCGTTGTTCGGTTACGACACGGATTCATTCGTCGAACACTGGCAGCGCCTGCCCATCAAACCTGAGATTAAAGACGGCATTTATCTCGAATGATGGATCGGCAAAGAAACCACTCATTCACCTCATAGCTCACGCATCGTCCCATAATTCTTCGTTTGCGGTCGTTCTGAGCCGGTGATCAATGCCGTGGATTCTTCATTCCGTTCAGAATGACAATGCAGATTTGAAAACACTTTTTACTGGTTTAAAATAAATTTCCATGACGCCTACCGAAAAAATCACGCAAGCCACGAAAGACGGAAAACTGCTGCCGAGCGCGGCGGAAAATCTCAATGCCTGGCTCCAAGCCGGCTTGCCCGATTGGGCTGCGAAGAGCATGGCCGAGTTGGTCGAGCGCGGTGAATGGAGCGAACTCAACGACCGCTTTTTCCGCTATCTTGAGTTTGGCACCGGCGGCATGCGCGGTCGCACCATCGGCGTTAAAACCGCCGCGGCGGAAACGGGCAAAATTAGCGCCACGGGTTCGCCGGAACATGCGAATGTCGGTCCCAATCTGCTCAACGATTTCACGCTGATCCGGGCGACGGTCGGGCTCTATCGATACATGGCGAAATATCTCAAGACGCAGAATTGCTACGATCTGCCGAAGCTGGTCATCGCGCACGACGTCCGGCATTTCTCCCGGCATTTTTGCGAGCTCGCGGCCTCCACGTGGACCAAACTCGGTGGCGTCGCGTTTATTTTCGACAGCCCGCGTTCGACGCCACAGCTCAGTTATTCCGTGCGTCTGCTCAAAGCCCATAGCGGTATCGTAGTCACGGCGAGCCACAATCCGCCGCACGACAATGGTTTCAAAGCGTACTTCACCGACGGCGCGCAGGTGACGCCGCCACATGACAAGGCGATCATCGACGAGGTCAACGCGGTGCCGCTTTCGGGAGTGTTGGAATTTCTCGCCAAGGACATCAGTCGCGTGGTCACGCTCGGTCGCGACGCGGACGATTCGTATCTCGCCGCCGCGACGCAGGCCGTGCTCGATCCGGCGATTATTCGCCAAACGCCAGTGAAAGTTGTCTACACGAATATCCATGGCGTCGGCGCGGTTTCTTCGGTGCCGCTGTTGTTGCACGCGGGCGTTCATGTGACGGAAGTCCCCGAACAATCGGCTTTCGACGCGCGATTCCCGACGGTCAAATCTCCCAATCCGGAAAATGCCGAAGCGCTTTCGCTGGCGGTCGCGCTCGCGGAGAAAGGTGGCCACGACATCGTGATGGCCACCGATCCCGATTCCGATCGCATGGGCACCGCAGTACGCAATCGCGCCGGCAAAATGGAACTACTCACCGGCAATCAAGTGGGCGCATTGCTCTCTGATTACCGCATCGCGAAATACAAGGAACTCGGCTGGATTCCCGCGGCCGGAACGCAGTCGGCCGTGATCATCAAGACCTACGTGACTTCACCGCTGCTCGACGCGATCGGTCGCGGACATGGCGTGAAGGTCATCAACACGCTGACCGGTTTCAAATGGATCGCGGCGAAAATGGGCGGCTACGAAAGGAAGCTGACGAATGCGCTTCTGGTTCAGGAAGGCATCGCGCTCGATTACGACAGCACGCCGTTTCGCAAGCGCGCGGAGCTCTTGCTGAAACACAGTACGTTTTATCTTTTTGGCACGGAGGAAAGCTATGGGTATCTGCCGAACGACGCGCTGCGCGACAAGGACGGCAACGCCGCCTGCTTGATGTTCGCTGAACTCGCTGCGTGGGTGAAGTCGCGTGGGATCACGATTCCCGATTACCTCGACGAGATTTATCTGAAATACGGATTCTTCCTCGAAGGCGTGATCAATATCTATTTCGAAGGCGCGAGCGGCGCGGCGAAGATCAAGCGCATTCTCGACACGTATCGTGCGGCTCCCCCGACGGCGTTCGGCGACACCAAGGTGACGCGATTCCAAGATTTTGGCCGCGAGAAGTTTGAGGACGCTGACGGCGAAACGATTCCGTCGCAGGATCTGTATTTGGTGACGCTGGCCAACGGCTATTCGTTTGCCGCGCGTGGCAGCGGTACGGAGCCGAAGATGAAGTTTTATCTTTTCGCGCAGGAGCCGGTGAAATCCGCTGCAGACTTGGCATCGGCCAAGGCCCAGGCGAAATCGACACTGGACGGATTGAAAACACTGATCGACGCCGATGCCCGGAAGCGCGCGGAAGGCTGAGGGCGTTCAGGCCGCTGGGCCGTAGCGACGGGCGTCTCGCCAGTCGGGATCGTTCGACAATCCCACAGGCCGAAGACCCGTGGCTACATCGAAACTCAATGCTGTGATCCTTGGATTTTCGATCAGGCTTTCCGGGTAATCGTGAGCTGAACGCTGCCGTAATTATTATCGAACATGCTCCACGCGTCGTTCGGAAAACAATAGAGGTAGCCGGGGTTGTCGACGATGAATGGGTCCGTCGTATGATCGGGGAGGTTCACGTATTGATGCGGTTCGGGACTTCCGTCGTTGGGTACGATCGATCCTACGCCGGCATCATTGGCGATCGCTCCGACGAGGGTAAACCAAGGGAATTGCTCCACGCGTTTCGTGCCGAGAAAGTCGGTTGAGGCGTTCTTCGTGAGATTTTTGACGACGGTCTCGAACTTGCCGAGAAAAGTGCCGGTGGCGCGGATAATATCGCCGGCGGTGAAATTGTCATTTTGCGTGCCTTTCCAATCGCAGGCCTCCTTGCCATCGAGCCACTCGCCCGTGGCGGAAAAAATGTAGGAATCTCCCTGTCCGAGGTAAAGACCGACTTCGTTCCAGTGGGTATCGGCGTGGATGTCCACCGTCAGGGATTCGCCGACCGCGAGGATTCGCGTCGGCCGGTAGGCGCCATAGGCGATTGGGGAGGCGGTTTGACGTTCCAGTGCGCTGGGGTGGAATAGTTCTTTGTTCGCGAGAGTCAGGGCTTCCATTGCGCGCGGTCGGGAGCGGAGTTTCTCGAAGATTCCCTTGTAGGAATTGTGCAGCGCACCGAGAGAATTTGGTTTGATCAGTTCGAGTATTCCCGAACGAAAACGCAGACCGACGGCTTTGCTTTCGTCCAACATCCAGAGCAGGGCACTGTCGGCGAGTTCGGTATTCGAGTAACCGCCGCCCACGTCGGAATGGACACCCGGAAACCAGACTTCCTGTGCGTCGCGATGTGAGTCGGTGTTATCCCAGCGAGTCACGGTAAAGCTCGCCCGGATCTCATCCATTGCCATCGCATGGCGGGCGGTAAGGACGTGCTGGCCCAGTGTCGTATCGTGGAAGCGCCATTTATCCTTGTCGTCGAAAAGATTCAGAATCTCGAGATCGTCAGGTATGCCCAGTGCACCCACGGTGTCCCAGACGCCGAGCAAACGGATCGGCGTGCCGCCCGGCGAGTCGAAGAACGCCCATTCGGGTTTCGCCCATTCAGCTGCCGGTGGTCTGTTTTCCTGGCGGTAAGCGTCGTAGGCAATTCCCACCCGGCTCCATGCTTCCTTGGAGGACAATCCGCGCAGATCCAGCAATCCTCGGCCAATCAGTCCGCCGAGACTGCGAGCGGTGAACGCACCGCGGCTGAATCCGTAAATGAAGATGTCATCTCCCGGCACATAGTTCGTGCCGAGCCAGTAGTACGCGCTGCGAAGGTGATTATCGATGCCGACGCCAAACGCTCCGCCGACAATGGAGTCGACGAGACCGCCATCCGCGCCCACCCCGGGATGATAATAAGTTCGTTGCTCGACGCCGTTCTCATCGCGCACGGCGATAGCGTGATAAAGTTTGACCACATTGGTCGGTGCCGGAATTCCGTTTTCTTCCTGCACAGGAGTGTTCCAAGTGCCGTCGTTGCAGAGGATGAGTCGTTTCATGAGGGAGCGGGTGAATGGTAGCGATTGCGCCGGACGCTAAGTGAAAGAATTCCCAATGGGGATAACAAACACCTGAGGTTTTTACACTAAGGAGTGACGATGCAAGGGATCCGAGGTGGAGTCCGAGGTGGAACCTGACCTCCGGGCAGGTTTTCTCCGCGAGCACCCCTCAGCCCGCCCGGAGGTCGGGCTCCACCTTTCAGCACGGCCCATCCAGCGGAGAATCTTGGTTTAACCGCATCGTTCCGGCCAAGAAATCAAAGGACGCAGAGAAGGCTTTTGTGCCGGAAATTTGCGGCCTTCGCGTAATGGCTGGAGGATTTGGCGGTCGGCTTTACTCGTCGCCGCCTGCATCGGGCTCGAAAAACTTTTCGTGTTCCAGGGTGTTCATGACTTCGCGGATGATGATTTTTTTCTCATCGTGAGGAAGTTTGAGGTGGTGGATGGTCAGCCATTCGGCGATTCCCGCCCTGGCTTCGTCGCGTTTGGTGACGCCGGCTAGAAACTCTTCTGCGTTGCGGCAGATTTCCGAGACAATGGATTTCGGTTCCATGACGGAAACAATGAACCACAAAATGCCGAAAAAGCCAAGGCGGGCGCGAATGCGCACAAAACGGAACGATCAAGGATGCCTTGCAGCGAATTTCATTGTAGCCACAGGCCTCCGGCCGGTGAGGGAGGGCGAACGATCCCGACAGGCGGGACGCCCGTCGCTACGCAAGCTGAGTCGCGCCGATTCATCGCGCGGGGATTAGTAGCTCGAAACTTTTGTTAGCGATCACGCGGCCGTTGATTATTATTTCAATTTCGTGGCGGCCGGCGTGGTGGACTCGCGTGGTGAAATTCGTGATGCGCTGGCGCTTGCTGACCGCGATGCTGGCGCCGGCGGCGAGGGTGGTTTCCTTGAGCTTGAAAACCTTGGGCGCAAGGTGGCCGGATTTTTTCCGGTAGTGTACAATGTAGTCGACCGCGAGTTTCTGCGGCTTTCGGGCGAGGGACTTGAGCGCGAACGAAAAGGTCAGGACGCCGCCCAGTTCTAATTTTGCGGGCGTGACCGCGAAGCCGGAAATTTTAACGGCTGGCTTCGCGGTGAAACCGAACAGGCGAAACGAGCGGGGATGTCCGGCCTTGATCAGGCTGCGCGAGGCGTGGCGGGCGATCCATGCGCTGGAAGGATTTTTTAAGTCCCAGCGATTGAGCCAGTCCAACATCAGTTCCGGATGATCCTTGGAAATATCGTTGAGGTGATTGGCGACGGATTTTCGGACATACAAACTGGGGTCGGCCTTGAGGTTTTCGAGGATGGGTTGCGTGAGCGATGGCTCGCGGATGACGGCGTCGAGACGGAACGACCAAGGCAATCGCGGGCGGCTGCCTTCGCTGGCGAGACGTCGCACGTGCTCGTTGCCGTCGAGCGACCAGCGTTTCATTACGGCCAGCGTGCGTGCAAAGTCGCGCTTGATGAATTCGCGGATGGCGAACTCGGCGGAACTGAAGGGCGTAAGAAATTTCAATGCCGCCATTGAAGCCTCGAAGTGAGGGTGTCCGTGCTGTCCGATGAAATCCGGCAGGAAAATTCCGACGAATCCTGATTGAATTTGCGGTGCAATCTCTTTCAGCAGCGCGACGACCTGAACGAAGTCCGCCGGCAACGTCGCGTGGCTCGCCTCCGTGGCGCGACGCACGCGTTGAATCAGCGTGAGTTCGTCAAGACCGGAGGTTGCGACAGTGAGAAAGCGTTTGCGGTCGAAGCCCGGATGAACGCCGCCCAGCAAACCCGCAATCCGCCGGAACTGCGCGGCGTTGAACATTTCTTTGAGCGCGGGTGCGGCTTCCTCGGGCATGGGAGAATCTTAATTAAGGAGTTTTTTCAAACTGGTCTGTCATTCTGAACGCAGTGAAGAATCCACGGATGCGAACGTGGTGCCACGAGTGAACGTCTGGATTCTTCACTGCGTTCAGAATGACAGTGTAGGGAAGGCGATAGGCGGCACGGCGGCGAGAGCGTCGTTGCGACTATCGCTGGCGTCTACGACATTATTGGAGCTTCAGTACCTCGGGTAGCTTCGAGGCGTCGCCGCCGCCGCCCATGGCGAAGTCGGGCTTGCCGCCGCCTTTGCCACCGAGTTTAGCGGTGAGGCCGCTGATGAGCTTGCCGGCTTGGTGACCGGCTTTGATCGCGGCTGGCGAACAATAAGCGACGAGGCTGACCTTGCCGTCAAAGGTTGCGCCGAGTTGCACGGTGCCGTCGCCGAGCTTGTGGAGAATTTGACTGCCGAGCGATCGGAGCGTTTCCGGAGAGTCGGTCGTGACAATTGTGGAAACCCATTTGAGTCCGTCTTTGGTGATGGCCTTGGCGGCAAGTTCCTCGGCGAGCGCAGCGGAAGCTTTGGCTTCAAAAGCTTTCAGCTTTTGTTCGAGCTCTTTTTGATGAACGAGCACTTGTTCGAGTTTTTGCGCGACGTCGTGGGCGCCGGAATTGAGTCGGGCGTTAACGGCTTTGAGAGCGGCTTCCTCGTGCGCGATGAAGTCGAGCGCGGCTTGGCCGGCGACGGCTTCGATGCGGCGCGTGCCGGCAGCGATGGCCATTTCGGAAACGATTTTGATCACGCCAATTTCACCGGCGGTCGTGACATGCGTGCCGCCGCACAATTCCATCGAATAGCCATCGAGCTTGGCGTGGCCGCTGGCGTCACCGGTTCCGCCGATTTGGACCACGCGGACTTCCTTGCCGTATTTGTCGCCGAAGAACTGGAGAATGTCGGCGCGCCCGGAAACTTCCGCGTGGGGCACAACGGTGTAATAAACGGGAGCGTTATCGATGACCTTTTCGTTGATGAGCTGTTCGGCCTCCTTGATCTGGGCGGCGGTGAGCGCTTCGAAATGGGTGAAGTCGAAGCGAAGCCGATCCGGAGTCTTATGCGTGCCGAATTGGCGGACATGGGTGCCGAGCATTTTCCGCAGCGCCCAGTTAAGCAAGTGGGCGGAAGTGTGCTGGCGGGCGATGGCACGGCGGCGCCCGAAGTCGACGTGGAGCTTGGCAGCTAAGTTGCGGGTAAGCTCGCTCCCACATGCGGAAGCGGATTGGGCGGAGAGCTTGTGCAGGTGGCGTCCGGATTTGTCCTTGATGCAATCGACGATCTCGAATTTCCGGCCGTCGATTAACGCGTGGCCGGTGTCGCCGACCTGTCCGCCCATCTCGGCGTAGAAAGGAGTTTGGTCAAAGACGAGGTAGGCGTCCTTCTCGGTCTTGACGACTTCGACGAGCTTTGCGTGCGTGGCGTGGGCGTGGTCGATGTTGTAGCCGACGAACTTCGTGGATTCGCTCTTGGTGTCGCCTTCGGTTGCGGCTACGATGACGTCGGTTTTGCGAGCCGCGCGGCCGCGCTCGCGTTGCTTTTCCATTTCCGTATCAAATTCCTCCACATTGACGGTAAGATCATGTTCCGCCGCGAGTAGTTGAGTCATATCAAGCGGAAAGCCGTAAGTATCGTAGAGCTCAAACGCATATATCCCTCTAAATACGCTACGGCTGTCTGATTCCATTGCGCGTAATACATCTGACGAAATTCGATATTCTTCAAATTTTGCAAGGCCGCGATCCAGGGTTCGTCCAAATGATTCTTCTTCCGCTCGAATCGCCCTTTCGATCATCGTGCGTTGCGTATTCAGCTCGGGGAACACGCTACTGAGTGACTCGACGACCGGCGCGATGAGTTGTTCAAAGAAGCTGCCTTTTAATCCGAGATTTTTGCGGCCGTACATAATTCCACGACGCAGAATACGGCGGATGACGTAATTGCGGCCTTCGTTGCCGGGGAGAATGCCGTCGGCGATCGCGCACGAGACGCAGCGGGCGTGGTCGGCAAGGACGCGGAAGGTGATGTCGATTTGTTGCTGTTCGCTCAGGCCGGTGCGTTCGGTCGGAACGGTGCCGGTGTAAGTTTTGTTGGAAAGCGACGCGATCTTGTCGAACGTGGGTTTGAAGACGTCGGCGTTGTAGTTCGATGGCTCGGCGGAGAAGTCCTTGAAACCTTTCGTCGTCGCGTAAATGCCGGCGACGCGTTCGAAGCCCATGCCGGTGTCGACGTGTTTGGCGGCGAGCGGCGCGAAGGTGCCATCGGCATTCGCGTTGAACTGGATGAAAACGTGATTCCAGATTTCGATGCAGCGCGGGCTCGATGAATTGACGCCTTTGCGGCCTTCGGTCTCGTCGTCAGACGGAAGCAGATTGAAATGGATTTCCGAGCACGGTCCGCACGGGCCGGTGTCGCCCATCATCCAGAAATTGTCCTTCTTGTTGCCGTTGACGATGTGCACGGCGGGATCGAGTCCAGCGGCTTTGAACAGGCCGGCCCAGATGTCGTAGGCTTCCTGGTCGAAATCGGCGGGATCGCCCTTGGATTTGTCGGGGTTGTACACCGTCGCGAAAAGACGTTTCGCGGGCATGCCCCAGCAGCCTTTGGCGGGATCGCCCGTCAGCAATTCCCAACCCCACATCAGCGATTCCTTTTTGAAATAATCGCCGAATGACCAGTTGCCCAGCATCTCGAACATTGTGTGGTGATACGTATCGAAACCGACGTCCTCGAGATCGTTGTGTTTGCCGCCGGCACGGATGCATTTTTGCGTGTCGGCCACGCGCTTCCAAGGGGCGGTTTGGTCGCCGAGGAAGTAGGGCACGAATTGATTCATGCCGGCGTTCGTGAACAGTAGATTGGGCGACGACGGCATGAGCGACGCCGAGGGCACGATCGTGTGCTGTTTCGAGGCGAAGAAATCGAGGAATGACTGACGGATTTGAGCGGAGGTCATGGCGGATGCGAAGTGAGAGAACAGAGGCCAAAACCGGGGCTGGCAAGACGTAAGGGTCGGAGAAGCTACCGCGTCGAAACGCATCAACGGGAGACGGTTTCACCAAGGCGGTTTGCAATCTGTTTTTTCGTTGGTACGGTCTGGCTTACCCCACAAAACGGCTAACCGTACGGCGATTGCGCCCGGTTTTCCCGTTGGAGGTTTCCCCGTGAAAATTTCGCTCCGAATTGCTTGGGAGTTGGTCGCGCCAAGACACCTTCGGGTGAATGGGTTGGTGGTTAAATTTAACCAAAGCGAGCCGTTACCGGTCAGGGTCGAGCGGCTACCGGAATTCCGGTAGTGCCGACAATAGAGTGATCGTCGACGATGTCGCTTACTTCACTCTGATCATGGCGCAGCCCCTGCGAATTTTATTGGTTGAGGATGATCCACGGGACGCGGATCTGATTGTGTTGGCCTTGCGCCGTGACGGCTTTGAGCCCGATTGGCGGCGCGTCGACACGAAGGCGGATTACCTCAAGGGGCTTCATCCGGGTTTGGATATTATCATGTCGGATTATTCACTGCCGGGATTTGGTGGCATCGAGGCGTTGGAACTGTTGAAGGAAAGCGGCCTTGAAATTCCGTTCATGCTCGTGTCAGGCACGATCGGTGAAGAAATGGCAGTGGAGGCGATGAAACTCGGCGCGGCGGATTATTTGTTGAAGGACCGGCTGGCGCGATTGGGTCCCGCCGTCCGCCAAGCGTTGGAGCAAAGTCACCGACGCAACCAGCATAAGCAGGCGTTGGACGCGCTTCAACGCACGAGCAAAATGCTCCAAACTATTTTTGATTCGGCGCCGGTGGCGATCCTGGGGTTGGATCTTCAAGGGAAAGTTGTCCGATGGAATGCCGGGGCGTTTCGCATGTTTGGCTGGACCGAGGGCGAGGTGATCGGGCGCGTGTGCCCCACGGTGCCGGAGGAAGGTCGCGGCGATTATCTGGCGATGATCGCACAGGTCGTTCGCGCCGGCGGCCAGACGGGAATAAACAGCCTGCGGCGTACGAAAAACGGCGAGATGCTTCACACCAGCATTGTGGCGGCGGCGCTGCAAGATGCGTCCGGCGAGACGGTCGGGTTGATGGTGATCATCGAGGACATCACCAAGCAGCGGCAGGCGGAGCAGGCGTTGCGGCAAAGCGAGGAACAGTTGCGCCAATCGCAAAAAATGGAGGCGATCGGCCAACTATCCAGCGGGGTGGCGCACGATTTCAATAATCTGCTCACCGTGATCAAAGGGCATCTCGACCTGTTTCGACTAAAGGGTCAGATCTCGCCGACGATGATCCATTCCGTAAGGCAGATCAACCATGCGGCCGACCGGGCATCGACACTGAGCCGGCAGTTGCTGATGTTCAGCCGGCAGCAGGTGATGCAGCAAGCGGACTACAACCTGAACGGATTGGTCGCAACTCTCAGCAAAATGTTGCAGCGGTTGCTCTCGGAAAAAATCGTCATTCAGGTCAACTATGCGACGCGACCAATGATGATCCACGCGGATGAAGGGATGGTGGAGCAGGTAGTGCTCAACCTTGCGATCAATGCCCGTGACGCCATGGCCGACGGAGGCCATTTGTCGATCAGCACGCAGTCGGTCGATTTCACGACCGCGACGGCGGCCCGGATTCCAGAGGCGCGGGAAGGGAAGTTCGTGTGTTTGCAGCTCACGGATTCGGGCTCAGGGATTTCGCCTGAAACGTTGCCGCGAATTTTCGAGCCGTTTTTCACCACGAAGGAAGCGGGCAAGGGCACGGGACTCGGGCTGGCGATGGCTTACGGGATCATGCAACAGCACAACGGCTGGATCACCGTCGAAAGCCGGCTGGGCGAAGGCACGACGTTTCGCGCGTATTTTCCGCGACTGCACACGACCACGCTCACGCCGTTCGAGGAAAAAAGTGAAATGGTTTTGCCGGGTGGCCACGAGGGGATCCTTTTGGTGGAGGACGAAGCGGCGGTCCGGCAGATTGCGGAAGCTGCCCTGGTCAGTCTTGGTTACCGGGTGTTTTCCGCCGTCAACGGCAAGGCGGCACTGCAGGTGTGGGATGCGCACAAACAAAACATCGATTTGGTGATAACCGATTTGATCATGCCGGAAGGAATCGGCGGCGCGGAACTGGCGACGTTGCTGTGGGCCGACAATCCGCAGATCCCGATGCTTTATATGAGTGGCTACAGCAACGATGCGACCACCGAAGAGCTAGGTTTGGAGGAAGGGGTTAACTATTTATCGAAGCCGTTTGATCTTACCGGCCTCGCCAAGATCGTGCGGTCGAGGTTGGATCACGCGACGGTGCCCGAGTCGGTGGTTAAACCGTAGCTCAGCGCATCGAGCTACCGGCGCAAGTGCCCGCCGGCGATCCCTGCGCGCTTGCTTAAATGTCGGGGGTCGCTACGGTGGCGGTGGGCCGTAAGTTTATTGCTACTCCGCGTTTTCCCCAAGACGCGTGTTTTGAATTTCACCGGCGATCGAATCTCTTCCGTTTCGCAGTCGAAGCATTAGTCCCCCGATTCAAAAAATGGTGTACCGGAAATCCGGTAGAGTGGGCGTTTGTGAAAAATCAAACGCATCTTCATCATCCTCTTGTCCTTCCGCCGTCTTTTTTACGCAACCGGGCTGTCTCTGATAGTCTATCAAACTTCGCCATGATGAATCCGCAGTTCAAAGAAAAAGCGATGACCAGTGACGAGATTTCTCTCCAAGTCCGCTTGGGTACTGCGATTCGGCTTCATCGGCTCCAATTAGGCATCACGCAGGAGGAACTTGCGTGGAGGGCTGATCTGCATCGGACCTATGTCGCGGACATCGAGCGCGGCGGAAGAAATGTGACGTTGCGCAGTGTCGGCCATCTCGCGAACGCGCTGCAGGTTTCCGTCGCCGACCTGTTGTCGACCAAACGGGAATTCAAGGAAACGGATACGCGGTCGGTAGCGGTTGATGGCGAAACGACGGGAGAAATTTTGTTGGTCGAGGACAATTCAACCGATGCTCAATTGGTGGTTCGCGCTTTCACCCGCGCGCGTCTGACTAATCCCGTGAAGGTGGTGGTGGATGGCGAAGATGCCCTCGATTTCCTGCATCGAACCGGTGCCTACTTTGATCGGCAAAGCCGGCTGCCTCAGTTGGTATTGCTTGATTTGAATCTTCCAAAAATCTCTGGACTGGAGGTGCTCCGGCAGATGAAGAAAAACAAGACAACCCGGCAGATCCCGGTGATCGTGCTGACTGCATCGCTGCATGACCGGGCCATTATCGAGTGTGGCCGGCTGGGGGCGGAAAATTACATCGTGAAGCCGGTGGAGTTCGGGAGCTTCAGCCGGATCACGTCGGCGTTGAATCTGGCATGGACGTTAGGACATACCGTGGCCGTTTCGAGCGACCCGGAGTGTGGAAAAACGGGATGAGAGCGCTCGGGTCGCGCGACTTTTTTCGATATTCGAGTGATTGAAATTTCGTGATCATGGATTCACCAAACAATTTCCTGACGCAAGGTGACGCCTTTCTTTGGCAGCCATCGCTCGTGTGGTTGAATGTGATTTCCGACGCGGCGATCGTGCTGGCTTACTTTTCGATTCCCTTGTCGCTCGCGTGGTACGTCCGGGAAAAAAAGGATTTGGATTTCCGGTGGATCTATCTCTGTTTCGCGGTTTTCATTTTTGCCTGCGGAATTACGCACTTGTTTGAAATCTGGACGGTCTGGCATCCCGATTATTGGGTCGCCGGAATGGCCAAGGCCCTGACGGCGGCAATTTCGCTGCCCACCGCGTACGGTTTGTTTCGGCTCGTACCCACCGCGGCCAAAGCCCCCAGTCCCGCCGAGTTGAGGCAGGTGAACGCCGCACTTGCTGCGGAAATCGCCACCAGGAAGCGGGCGGAAGGAAAAATGCAGGAGTTGACCAACCAGCTTGAGCATCGCGTGACCGAACGGACGGCCGAGCTGCAAACCATCAACGAGGAGCTCCAGAAACAGATCGCAAGCCGCGATCAGGCCCGCGACGCGCTCGAGGCAAGCGAAGAGCTTTTCGCCAAAGCCTTTCGCATGAGTCCCGATTGTCTCGTCATTGTCCGGCTGTCCGACCGGACTGTGATCCGCGCCAACGAAGCCACCTGCCGGTTGTGGGGGAGCACACCCGATAAAGTGGTCGGTCATCCCACGCAGGAATATAGCAATTGGGAGAATGAGGAGGAGCGAACCGATTTCATGCGGACTCTTCGTGAAAAAGGCGAATGCCTGAATTACGAAACGAACCTGCGGCTCGGCGAGGGGAGGTTGGTCCGATTCAAATTCTCCTCCCGCCTGATTTCCGTTCACGGGGAAACCTGCGCGCTCACGATCATGAGCGACATTTCGGAACGCCGAAAGGCCGAGGAAGCCGCCGCATGGCTGGCGGCGATCGTGGAATCCTCCAACGATGCGATTATCGGCAAAGATCTGCACGGAATTGTCACGAGTTGGAATGCCGCTGCGGAAAAGATTCTCGGCTATTCCGCCGTCGAAATTATTGGCCAACCGGGGACGACCCTCATGCCCGCGGGGCGGAAAAATGAAGAGGTCGAATTCCTCGGACGACTCGAAAAAGGCGAAGCGATCCGCTCATTGGAAACCATCCGGATCGGGAAGGATCAGCAACTGATCGAGGTTTCGGTGACGATTTCGCCAATCCGGGACAGCCGCGGGCGACTGGTTGGTACTTCAAAAATTCTGCGCCACATCGGTGAGCAGAAACGGATGGAGGCAGCGCGGCGCGCGAGCGAAGCGCGCTATCGGACGCTTTTCGAGTATGCACCGGATGGCATTCTCATCGCGGATTCCCGCAGTTATTACGTCGACGCTAATCCCAGCGTTTGCGAGCTGCTGGGCTATTCCCGCGAGGAATTGATCGGTTTGCACGCCGCCGACATCGTGGCACCCAGCGAAATCCAAAACGTGGCCCCCGCGCTCGAAGCGATTCTTACCGATTCGGATTACCATCGTGAATGGCAATTCCGGCGGAAAGACGGGTCAGCGTTGAGTGCCGAGGTGATTGCGACGCTGATGCCCGATGGCAACGTGCTCGGAGTGATCCGCGATATCACAGAGCGGAAGAGTGCCGAGCACGCCTTGCGGGAAAAGGAACGCCAGCTCTATTCGAGCGACCGCCGGCTGGCCATGATCATGCACGGGATGACCGAGGCTTGTTTCGCCGTGGATGAAAACTGGCGCTTCATTTTCGTGAATGAGCGTTGCGAAGTCCTGCTGAATCGAAAACGCGAAGAAATGCTGGGGCGATCGATCTGGGCTGCTTTTGCGTGGCTGATCGGAACGCCGCTCGAGGACCATTATCGGGCGACCATGGCTCGGCGGGTGCCGATGTCGTGTGAGATCCTCTTGCCGTTTATCGGACGGTGGCTGGATATCCGGCTCTTCCCGACGGGCGAAGGATTGGCGGCGTTTTTGATGGATATTCATGACCGAAAGATCGCGGAATTGGAACTCCGTCAGAGCCGCGAGAAATTTAAGGATTTATTCGACAACGCTCCGACCGGATACCACGAGGTCGACTCTGACGGCCGTCTCTCCCGCATCAACCAAGCGGAGTTGAAAATGTTGGGTTACACCGAAGAAGAATTGTTGGGACGATACGTCTGGGAAATCGCGGCCAATCCGGAAATCTCCCGCGTGGCCGCTCAAGCGAAGTTGGCGGGCACGCCGCCACCGGCGGCATTCGAGCGCGTTTTCAAGCGGAGGGATGGAACGACTTTCCCCGTCTTGATCGAGGACCGGCTGGTGCAAAACGGTGAGGGAAAGACCATCGGAATTCGTGCGGTCGTACAGGACATCACCGAGCGCAAGCAGGCGGAGGAAGACGTTCGCCGGATGAATGCAGACCTCGAGCGCCGGGTCGCCGAGCGGACCGCGCAGCTCGAATCGGCGAACAAGGAACTGGAGGCGTTTTCCTACTCGGTCTCGCATGACCTGCGCACGCCGTTGCGGGCGGTCGATGGATTTTCGCAGGCGGTGCAGGAGGATTTCGGCCCGCTGCTACCTCCCGCAGGCCAGAAGCAGTTGCAAACCATCCGGGAAAGCGCGCAACGCATGGGTGAATTGATCGACGATCTGCTGATGTTCTCTCGATTGAGCCGCCAGTCATTGCGGAAGCAGCCGGTGGATATGGAAAAACTGGTGCGCGGAGTATTGAAGGACCTGGCGAGTTCCGGTGATGAAGGACGACTCAAGATCCAGGTGGGCGCATTGCCCCCGTGCGAGGGGGATTCGGCGCTCTTGAAGCAGGTCTGGATTAATCTGCTTTCAAACGCATTTAAATATACGAGCCGGCGCGATCAGGCCGTGGTCGAGATCGGGTGCAACCAGCAGGCCGGAGAGTCGGTTTATTTTGTCCGCGACAACGGCACGGGCTTCGACATGCGATATGTGCACAAGCTCTTCGGTGTATTCCAACGGCTGCATCGCGCGGAAGAATACGAGGGGACAGGTGTTGGCCTGGCCATCGTACAGCGGGTGGTTTACCGCCACGGCGGGCGCGTCTGGGCCGAGGCAAAACTGAATGAAGGAGCATTTTTTCAATTTACCCTAAACGGAGCCATTATCCCATGAATGAATCGAACGTAATCGAACTGTTGTTGGTCGAGGACAACCCGCAGGACCTGGAACTCGCGCTCCGGGCGCTGCGCAAGGTGAATCTCGCCAATCATATCGAGGTGGCGCGCGACGGTGCGGAGGCGCTCGATATTGTTTTTTGCGAAGGAGCGCA
Organism: Verrucomicrobiota bacterium; assembly: GCA_041691855.1. Lineage (GTDB taxonomy): Bacteria > Verrucomicrobiota > Verrucomicrobiia > Opitutales > Opitutaceae > Lacunisphaera. The sequence goes on from JBEPTW010000003.1 coordinate 65,565, forward strand.
TTCCGCGCGGAAAATTGCCGACGGACCGCGGGTGATCCTGCTGGATTTGAAGCTGCCCAAAGTGGACGGGCTGGAGGTTTTGAAACGGCTCAAGAGCGATCCCCGCACGCGGATGATCCCGATCGTCGTGCTCACTTCATCGAAGGAACAGCGCGATATCGTGGAGAGTTACAATTTGGGTGTGAACAGCTACATTGTGAAGCCGGTGAATTTTGACGGGTTTACCTCGGCCATGCGCGACCTCGGCGTCTATTGGCTGATGCTCAACCAACCGCCCCAATTGGACTGATTCATGGCGCAACCCCTCAACATTCTCATTGCGGAAGACGACCCACTCGATGCGGAGCTGGTGTTGCGTGAACTGCGACGTGCGGGGTTCGAGCCGAAATGGACCCGCGTCGATACCGAGAAGGAATATGTCCGGAATTTGAGCCCCAAGCTGGATCTGGTTATTTCCGATTATGAGATGCCGCAGTTCGATGGTCTGCATGCGCTGGAATTGTTGAAGGCGAGCGGGCTGGACATTCCGTTTATCATTATTTCCGGAACCATCGGCGAAGACACTGCGGTGCTGGCCATGAAGATGGGTGCGTCCGATTACCTGCTTAAGGACCGGCTCGCCCGGTTGGAACAGGCGGTCCGCCACGCGCTCGCGCAAACGAGGCTGCGGCTTGAGCGCGAGCAGGTGCTGAGGACGTTGCGCGAAAGCGAAGAAAAGTTACGCCACATCTTCGACGGCATATCCGCTTTTGTCGGACTGTTTTCGAGTGATGGCGTGGTGCTGGAGCTCAATCAGGCGGCGTTGCTCTCGGTCGGGGCCGAGCGCGAAGACGTCATCGGTCGGCCATTTATCGACGTGCCATGGTGGTCGCATTCGGTCGAGATGCGGGAACGGATCTCCAGCGCCATCGCACGCGCGAAGGAAGGATTAGCGGTGCACGAGTTGTTGGTGGCGGAGGTTGCCAAGGGTAAGGTAATCATGGTGGAGTCTTCGTTCCGACCGTTGCGGGATGAATCGGGGATTGTCACGCAGATCGTTGCATCGGGTATTGATGTGACCGATCGCAAGGAGGCTGAGGAAAAAATCCGGGAACAACTGGACGAACTTCTGCGGTGGCAGAATGTGATGCTGGACCGCGAGGAACGGGTGCAGGCGCTGAAAGAGGAAGTGAACGAATTGCTCGCGCGACAACATCAACCCGGCCGTTATCTCGCTGCGCAATCCTCATGAAGGCGCCGTTCCCTCCTAATGAAACGGCGCGACTGGCGAGCCTTGGCCAGTACGAAATCCTCGACACGCCGCCGGAGCGCGAATTCGACGATCTTGCGTTTCTCGCCGCGCACATCTGCCAGACCCCATTTGCAATGGTGTCATTGATTGAGGAAAAACGACAGTGGTTCAAAGCCACGGTTGGAGTCGAAATCACCGAGACACCGCGGGACACCGCGTTTTGTGCCTATACGATCCTCCAGCCAAATGAGATTTTGGAAGTGAAGGACGTGCAAGCGGACGAACGGTTCGCGGACAATCCTTTCGTTCTTTCGAATCCGCACATCCGGTTTTATGCGGGGGCACCGCTGCTGGCTGCGGATGGGCAGCCGATTGGTACGCTGTGCGTGATGGACCGCAAACCGCGAAGCCTGACAAGTGAACAAATCGCGGCCCTGGCCGCGTTAAGCCGCGCAGTCGTGGCGCAACTCGAATTGAGAAAACAAGGGCGGATTGCGGCGAAGGAAAAAGAAAAGGCGGGTCAACTGCTGGCGGTGGCGGAAAAAGCGAGACGCGCACTGCTCAGTGTGCTGGAGGACGAGAAGATTGCGGCGCAAAACCTGCGCTCAAGTGAGGGAAGATTTCGCCGTCTGATCGAGAATTCCTCCGATGTCATCATGGTCATCGACGAGGGAGGACATGTGGAATTCCAGAGCCCGTCGACTCAGCGCATTCTGGGTTACGAGCTGGCCGAGTTGATGGGAAAGAATGTGTTGAACCTTATTCATTCCGACGACCGGCATAAGGTGGAGGAAGGCATGCGCGACGTGCTGGCCGGGGTCGATACGCCCCGCGCCGTGGAATACCGTATTCGCCATCGCGACGGAACCTGGCGGATTTTCCAATCGATGGGAAAGAGCATGGACGGTTTGAACGGTGGAAAAAAAATCGTAGTGAATTCCCGCGACGTGACGGAAAGCCTCCAGTTGGAGGAGAAATTTCTCCGTGCGCAACGAATGGAGGCGATTGGTACGCTCGCGAGCGGCGTGGCGCACGATCTCAACAATATTCTCACGCCCATGTTGATGGTGGCTGGATTGCTGAAGGAAACGTTGGTCGAATCGCACGACCGGGAGATGCTGACCATGGTGGAACGCAGTGCGCAGCGGGGCGCGGCCATTATTGGACAGCTCCTGACCTTCAGCCGGGGCGTCGATGGGACGCGGACCATCATTCAGCCGCGGCATCTCGTGAAGGAAATGATCAACTTGATGCAGGAAACATTTCCACGAAACATCGAGGTGGTGCAGGATTTGCCGGCCGATCTTTGGAGCGTGGTGGTCGATGCCACGCAATTTCACCAAGTGTTATTGAACCTGTGCGTGAATGCGCGCGACGCCATGCCGGACGGCGGCAAGCTGACGCTCGCGGCGCGTAATTTATATCTGACGGAAAAGGAAATCGAAGTTCATTCAGGAATGGCCCCGGGTCCGCATTTGCTGGTGACCGTCTCTGACACGGGGCACGGCGTTCCGCCGGCCATTGTTGGAAGGATTTTCGATCCGTTTTTCACGACAAAAAAAATCGGCAAGGGCACAGGCTTGGGCTTGTCGACCGTGATCGGGATCGTGAAGAGTCACCGGGGATTCGTAAATGTTTACAGTGAACCGGGCAGTGGCACGGTCTTCCGCGTCTATTTACCGGCCACCGATTCCGCGACCGCGGTGGAAACCGGCGGCACAGTGAATCCGTTTACGCAGGGTAACGGGGAGTCGATTCTGGTGGTGGACGATGAACCCCATATTCTGTCCGCGCTGCGTGGCGTCTTGGAAAAGCACAACTATCGCGTGCTTGCCGCCGAGAATGGCGAGCACGCCATCCGGATTTTTATCGAACATGCGGGAATCATCAAACTGGTCGTGACCGACGTGATGATGCCGGTGATGGGTGGTCTGGCGCTGATCAATACATTGCGGGTCTTGAAATCGGACGTTCGCGTCATTGCGACGACCGGGCTTGAGCAGGAGGAAAAGACGGCGGAATTTTTCGCATTGGGGGTTTCAGCGATTCTTGCGAAACCGTTCAGTCCTTCGGTTCTGCTCCGGGCAGTCGACGAGGCGCTGCGTCAGGGCAGTTGAAAGGAGACGACAACGCGGTTCTTTGATGTTGCGGGAAATCTGCGGCGGTCGCATCACAACGGCGTGGAAATTCACGTCCTGCCGTCAGGTCCGATCCAGACCATTGGTTATCTGCTCACTGAGCCGAAGCTCGGCGAAGCGGTGTTGATTGACGCGCCCGGTGATATTCTGGCGAAAATCAAGCCGCTGCTGGCCCGCCAGTCGTGCGTGTTAAAGGAGCTGTGGCTGACGCACGGGCATTGGGATCATACGCAGGAAGCGGCGCGGGTTAAACGTGAAATTGGGGTGAAGGTTTTTGCGCACCAAGCCGATCAGCCTCTCATTGAAACGCCGGAAGTAATGGATGGATTTATGGGCGCGCGCATGGGCTTGGAGCCGGTAAAGGTCGATCAATGGATTGCCCAGGGCGACCATCTCAAGGCCCTGGGTGATGATTTTGAAGTGCGGCACGTGCCGGGGCATTGTCCGGGGAATGTTTTGTTTTATTCCCGGGCGGCTAACACCGCATGGGTGGGCGATTCGTTATTCAAGGAAGGTGTTGGTCGCTGGGATTTTCCCGGCGGAAGTTATGACCAGCTTGCCAAGTCGATTCGCGATCAGATCTACACACTGCCTGACGAGACGGTCATTTATCCCGGCCACGGACCGGACACGACCGTCGGAAGTGAGAAGCGAAACAATCCGTATGTTTCATTGGAGGAGTTACGGCGCTTCCAATGACGGACCGTGAAACTCAAGTTTTTTTCATGCGTCGGGCTTTGGAACTGGCGCGACGCGGTTGGGGTGAAACGCATCCGAATCCGATGGTGGGCGCGTTGATTGTCGAGGGCGACGAAGTCGTGGCTGAGGGCTGGCACGAGAAGGCCGGCGAGGCGCACGCGGAGATCAACGCGTTGCGTGCGCTCGGGCGGAAACCGAAAAAAGGAGCGGTGCTTTATGTGACGTTGGAACCATGCAGCACGCATGGGCGAACGCCACCTTGCACGAGCGCGATTATCGAAGCGGGGATCAAGCAAGTCGTGATTGGTGCGACCGATCCCAATCCGCATCACGCAGGGAAGGGGTTTGAATTGCTGCGCTCGGCGGGCGTTGAGGTCGTGAGCGGGATTATCGAGGAAGAGTGCGCGGATATGAATTTGATTTTCAATCGCTGGATCACGACGGGGCGCACGCTTTTCGCGGCTAAATCCGGGGTTACGCTCGACGGAAAAGTGGCGACGCGCACAGGCGATTCCAAATGGATCACCGGTGAACAGGCCCGCGCCGATGGGCACCGGTGGCGCCGCCTGTTTCCGGCCATCGCGGTGGGGGCGGGCACGGTGCGGGCGGACAATCCGCGTTTAACTGCGCGCGTCGGCGACGTGGAATGGTGCCCGTGGCGTTTTGTGTTCGATGGATTGTTGCGCACGGTGAACGAGAAATCGCTGCCCGCCGTCTACACGGACGACTATCGCGAGCGCACAATCGTGGTGACGACGCAACATGGAGGTCTTGGTTATGTGCGAAAGTTGAATTCGCTCGGAGTGAAAACGTGGGTTTTGCCCTCGAATACTCCGAAAGTGAACTTCGAGGATTTCCGTCTGCGATGCGCGGCGGAAGGAATTACCGGAGTGTTTTTTGAAGGCGGCGCGCAACTCTTAAGCGAATTACTGCAAGGCCGCGAATTGGATTATCTTTTTGTGTATCACGCGCCGGTGCTGTTTGCGGATGACAAAGGAAAGAGCATCCTGCGCGGTCTGCGCACGGAGACGCTGGCCAACGCCATTCGATTGGAGCGGATCAAGCACGAGATTCACGGCGACGATACGCTCGTTCGTGGCTATGTGCGTTATCCCGAAAAGATGTTCGTCGACGAGGCGATTTTCAGCCGCAAGCAGCCCTATGGAGAATAGCGTCCGGCGAATTTACTTGGCCACGGGCAACGCGCATAAGGTGCGGGAATTCCAGCAGCTCGCCGCGTCGACGGGGACCCCCGTTGAGTTCGTGCGTCCGGAGTTGATGCCGGTGGTCGTCGAGGACACCGGAACTTTCATCGGAAATGCGCGCAAGAAAGCGATGGCGCTCAAAGCCGTCCTGCCCGCTGACGCTTGGGTCCTCGCCGACGACAGCGGCTTGTGCGTCGACGCTTTGGGCGGCGCACCAGGAGTCGAATCGGCGTATTACGCGGGCCCGGCCGGCGACAGTGCAGCGAACCTCGCGAAGCTGGTGCAGGATCTTCGCGGGGTGCAGACCGCTCAAAGAGGGGCGCATTTCCTCTGTGTTCTCCTTTTGATCCACGAAACAGATCGCGAGCACGTTTTTGAAGGACGCTGCACAGGCCATTTATTGTCTGAGCCGCGGGGAGCGAGCGGGTTTGGGTACGATCCGTTGTTTGTTCCCGACGACTATCAAAACACGTACGCCGAACTTGATGAACCAGCAAAAAACAGGATCAGCCACCGGGGCCAGGCATTTGCCGCGTTAAGCCGATTGCCGCCGAAAATCATTGGTCAAGGCAGGTTCGGATAACCCCAAGCTGTCAATTTGGCGTTATATGCGGCTTTGGTGATATCATTTTCGTAGGAGCGCGTCAGTTCGATCGTCTTCGGAGTAAGGGGGGGCATGACGCCCTGATCGAAAAGTAAATTGAAACCCCAGACGCGATTGGGTGGACCATACACTCGAAGGTTCCACGTATCGTTTGCCACTCGGCATTCAAACAAAGCAACCATTGCACCGCGAATTCGGCAGTCTACGCCACTCCAACTTTCCAAGAATCGCGGAAAATTGTGAAGACCGCCGCTGGTTTGCGTAATACCGTTTTTTCCCGTGGGCACTAAGCCGCAAAGCATGGCAAAAGAATATTCGGTGAAAGATGCTGGAAGTTTTTGGTTGCTCGAACCATTTGGTGTATAAACCGTGCCTCCGATACTTCCCGTTCCGGAATCGGAATCGTAAGGCACGACATAAGGGAAGACTCCATCATTAGTAACCGCCGAAGCAGTTTTGAAATCCCCATCATGTTTATTCGAGCCGCTTGGCGGGAGGGTTGCCCACGAAGGGTCCCAATTGGTCGATGAAGCGTTTTCGGTGAGTGCACTGAATGCATCATTCCAGCCGGCATTCTGCGTACTAATGGAGTCAAAGTTAGGTTGGGATAGGAGGTAAATGGCATCTCCGACGATCGATGCGGGCAGCTCACCCACTTCATAATTATGTCCGGTGGATGCGCCGGGCGCGGCTGGAACATTCACCGCCACCACAGCGGGGGTGTTGGGATCCCCGTCGGCATTGAAAGTACCCAACACGTAAACGGCATCGTTGGTGGCGAACGTGAAGCCCATGACTCCGTCAGGAGAAGGCACTTTACCGCGGCCATTGATCAGGCGAACTCCCGAATTTCGCATTTTGTGTGTGTTGGTTCTCCGAATAGCGGCACTCGCGCCGCTCGAATCGAAAGAATCTGCTGCAATGGACTCAACGTATACCGAGCCATTCCAAATCGCTGTGGTAAATGCATTTGTTAGGGTTAACTTGTTGGTCGTAATGATCCGGGTGGTGTCATCAAGCTTGGCATTGATAGTCGTTGCATTCGGATTATAAATATAATTGGCGTAGGTGGTCGGCATACCCGTCTGATAAAATGCGTTGTCCGTCGTGTTTACAGTGCTTCCGACGGCAATCGTCATGGTGCGGACTGCTTTCTTGAGTTCGGTCATATCAATATCGATCATGAAAAGATTTTTAGGGTCGTAAGGATTAGCCGCACTACGCACGCTCGTTTGGTCAAACGCTCCGGTTCGCCTCATATCCATCATCCGCCGTTGGTTTGCGCGTTCATGATTGTTGGAAAAATCAATATTCATCATTTGCACGACCGGACGCGCATTTTTATGAGTGGTAAAGGGGTTGCTGGTGGCGTTCGAATCACCAAATTTATTCTGCCCAGGCAGTATCACTTCAATGATCGTGGCTGGACTTACAGAGGTGTCATTCATGAATGCCCGATAGCTTTTTGCTCCGACATTAACGGTCGTGCCATCGGGTTCATGACCGACGGCGGTGACCGCTGTGGTATTTGCGACGATGTAGAGTGAACAATAGTGCGAATATTTGATGTCCTCGCTGGCTTTTAAGTAGCTGGCCGCGGAAGTGGCCCGGGGAGTTTCGATCAGGGCATGGGCCGCATTTGGTAGATCATTCCCGGTCCCGATGTAGGTGTAGGCCGCATCTGCCGTCCCAGTGCCAGGGTCGGGGTAAAGCGAGCCATACACGTAAGAATAATCCGGAATTCCTGGGATGTTGTTGGGAAGAAGCCCGTCCGCGTTCGTGAGCAGGTTCCCGCCAAAGGTACCCTGGCACCAATCTTTGAAGTTTTTTAGAGTCGTCGCTGTTTCTGTGTACGGGCTGGCAATACTGAGATGCTGCTGCCAAGTTTCTCCAGTCGGATGAAGATCCCAAGTGGATTCCACCCAAGTCCCAGTGGGAAGGAGGGGAGAAAACCCCGAGGAGGGAGAGGTCAGGCACATCGGAAAAAAATTCGTTGTTCCGAACTTCAAGATATTCACCAGTCCCGTAGTGGCGTTAGTTTGAACTGACCCGGAATCGGTGATCGATTGAAAATAGGGCATGACATTATCAGTGCTGGGACTGTTAGTGTGGAAGTTAGTCCAAATCCCTTTTACGGCGGTGACCGGTCCCGCAAACTGAACGTATTTGTCATCGCTGGCGCTACGGACAAAAAGGCGCCCATTGGTATGAGTTGAACCCGTGATGTCTAAATTTGGGCCGGGTTGAACTTCCATATCCATGTTGTAATAAACCGCGTTCGTGAAAAGCGGAACAGCACGCACGGAGTACGTTTGTTGCATGTACTCTGTAATGTTGCGGCCACCGGACCTGTCGATCGCGGTGGCTCGCGAAAGAACATCGAGATCATAACGGAAAACACGCTTACCCTTGAGGGGATCGGGAGCATTCGCAGGAACGTTCGGGTCGATGTAGTAGAGAGCAGTGCCACTTGCCGGATCGTTAACCTGGAGGATTTTTCCGATATTTATCAATGGCTGTTCATTCGCTGCTCCCGTTGAAGTGGCAATGTGACTACCACCCCAAAAATTTTTTGCTCCCGTATCGGGAGGGAGCGCGACTACGCCACCATATTTATTTCCGGTTAAGAAAAGGGATTCATCGGTGGAACTCCAGGTGCTGTCTGTAAACGTGCGGTTTGATTGCAAAATACTGGTGACCTGAGACATTCCATACTCGGAAATTGCCTCGGCGGCGGTCCGCGCTTCCAGCAGGAGCTTGGCTCGGTTATTCAGGCGCCGTTCGGAAGTAGAATACTGAAGGATGCTTCCAATCAGCGCGAGCAATATGAAGCAAAACATCACGACAGTGATAAAGGCGCTGCCTCGTTGACTGGAACAAAAGGAAGTTTTCATAAAATAAATGCTTTTTTAGCCGCGGGGACTAACAGTGAAATTATAGGTACTTCTGATCAGTCGTTGCGCGGTGTAATTCTCGTAAATCCTGCCGCGAATCAGGATGCTCGGATTGTTGTTATAAAACATTTTGTTGGTGCGGTTCACCGAACCAGTGGGCACCAGATCGTTGGCCTGACCATCTACGAAAGGAAATATCGTGCTAACTGGGGTGGTAGGTGCCGTTAAATCTGGTAATAGCTTCAGGATACTGGCGGTTTGTGCGGAAGACTCGACGGTCACCACCAAGCGGTTCAATGCAGCCATGCGATCCGTGACTAGCGTACTATTGGTTCCGTTACTTCCCCCGGCAATAGTGGGTTTGACTCGGTAGTAAATAATCAGCTGTCGGATTTTCGTGTTATTAGTGGTCTCGTTGTAGATCAAGACCAGCACGTCTCCAGGTTTAGCGTTTGGGACGGCTTCCGTGCCAGGCAAGGTGACGTCGACGGGATTGGCCGCACCGGTGGTGGCCAGTGCCGCAGTATAACCCTTATAGTTCGTTCCAGTCGGATCGGCTGAACCCGCCAATGTATATCCCCCACGAGAGAGATTACTGACCTGGTCATAAATTTGAAAAGAATTGGCGTAGGTCGCATCGTCGATCATCTGGGTCGTGAACTTTCTGATATCGCGATTGATCAAAAGTTTTCCTGTTTCGTATTGATACGTTTTCAGAGTTTGAATCATGAAACTCAAACCAATCGTCATCACGATCAGTCCTATTGTGCTGGCGACCACGAGTTCAACTAAGCTAAATCCTTTTTCGAGGGATATGGTTTTCATGGTAGTGGTGATCGCTTAGTAAGTGGAAATGCTAGATCGGATGGTGCGCATTGAATCTCTGTAGGATTTAGTGATTCCCCCGTCACGAATCCTCCATTCATAGACGATGACAATCGATTTGCAGTTGGTGACGTTGCCCCCATCTGACAAATCGTTAATCCAAACCCACATGTTTAGTGTCGTGTTATCCAAGGCTGAATTGGTGTTATCGATATCAACCGCTTCCGTCCGGAGCGAAGCATCAGTGGGCAGAGTGCTTATCGCGGGGAGAGTTACTGGAGCATTTCCTGCAGCTAGATAGATTGTGGTATCGTTCTGGTACGAGTCTTTCACTGTGACTGCATACGCCTTCCAAGCAGCTGGCGTTCCGAGGCCCGGAGTTGTCGCCGGTGAAATGGGCAAGCTGGTGAAATCGATGCTCTTGATTTGTTCCAAATACCCTTGGACCAGACTTGCAACTGTACCTTGCCGAATACTTCCCTCCGTCAGCCGCCGGCTTTGCAGCATCGCTTGGAGTACTCCGACCAACATCATGGTCAGGAGAAACGAAGCGACCGCGACTTCAATCAATGTTAGTCCGCGATTTCCCTGAAGGACGGAACCAAATCTGCTTTTCGTTCTAGTTCTATCATTGGTATGAGATGCGGATAGAAAAACGCTTCGACACGCTGCTTCGCTGCGGGACGAGACGGAAACATTGGAACGGGAGTGCTGCATTGCGTCACTACTATGCGCCATTTCCCATCGTTAGTGAACAGGCCTAAGCCTAGTGCGGAAGGCTCTATCGGTCTTAGAGGCGAAAGCCTCTGATCGGTGAAAAAAACTGTTTACGAAACGACTGACTGCCCCGATTCGACGAACAGCGCGGCGGCTTGGGAGCGGCGTTCGATGTTCAATTTCGTGAAAACGGTCGCGAGGTAATTCTTCACCGTCTTCTCGGTCAGACTGAGTTGCTCACCGATCTGTTTATTCGTCATCCCCTGCGCGAGGAACGCCACCACGCGGCGTTCTTGAAAAGAAAGTTGGTTGAGTTTTTCGATGGCGGAAAGTCCGGGACGGCGCTTCACGAGATTCAACACCTGGCCGGCCAGCGCCGGGTCGAGCACGGCATCACCAGCCGCAACACTGCGCAATCCCGCGGCGAGGGACGCGCCATCATTATCCTTCAACAAATAACCTTTCGCTCCCGCGGTCATCGCTTCCTGCACGTTTCGCTCGTTGCTGGCCGACGTGAGGATGAGCACGTGCGTTTGCGGGCGAATTTTGAGTAACTCCCGGCACGCGTGAAATCCCGATTTGTCGGGTAAATGCAGATCGAGCAGCACGACGTCGGGTTTGTGCCGGGCCACGGCAGCCACGCCGTCGGCTGCCGTTCCTGCTTCGCCGACGATGTCGATGTCGGCGTAATCTTCCAGAGCACTGCGCAATCCCAGTCGGATAATCGGGCTGTCGTCGATGAGCAGCACGCGGATGGGTTTCGCGGTGGACGGGGCGCTCATGTGGGCGAAGCAACGGGCAGGTGTAGTAAAACGCGAGTCCCTTTTCCTGGCGTGGATTCCACGCGGAGACTGCCGCCCAACGCGACGGCGCGCGCCTTCATGTTGGCGAGGCCGTGACCACTGCTGTTTCCGCTTCCGGAAAAACCGCCGCCGTCGTCCTGCACAGCCAGTGCAATCTCGCGGTCATTGCGTCCGGCTAACAAGGAAATATTCCGGGCACGTCCGTGCCGCAGGCCATTGCTCACCGCTTCGCGAAGGATGTTCATGACGTCGGCGATTTGATGCGGCGGAATCAGTGCGACGGCTTCCTCGTCGAGCCGGTGTTCGATGTGCACGCCGTCCTCGGCCATGAAAGGGGAAATCATGCCGGCAACGGCTTCGGTGAACGACTGGCGGTTCAGACGGGCGGGTTCCAAGTCCTGCAAATAACTTCGAACTTCCTGATTGAGCCGGCGAAGTTCGCTCATGCAGAGATCAACCCGCTGGCTGAGTTCCGGTGCGAGCGTGTTTTTTTTCTGCACGCTTTCGAGGGTGAGACAAACCGCGTAAAGTGTCTGGCAGATGTTATCGTGGAGTTCGCGACCGAGGCGGATGCGTTCATCGACGGATTGGCTGAGCAACGTTCGATTCACCTGCAAATTTTCCTCGGCCCGTTGACGAGCGCCTTGTTCGATTTCCAAGGCGGTGCTGCGCTCGTCGGATATGCGGGCAAAGTGTTCCATGCCGAGATCGTTTGCCCGACTCATCGCCCACGGCATGCGCGAGGCGCCTTCGGGAACGGTGGCCCGGCGCGTGCCGAGCAAGACGAGGAACAACGGCACCATGGCGACGAGCAGCGAAAGCACCACGATCACCGCGACCGTCCGGTGGTGGAGCACCTGCATGCGAAGAATCGCGGGCATCGCAAAATGTAACTGCGCTTTCCAGCCGGGCGCGGACGGCAGGTCTTGAATCAGGGAAAGTCCGTGGAAATCACGCGGTGCGGGCGCTGGCGCGACGCCCGGTTTTATGAGTTCGAGGGTTCCGCCGAGCATGGCACCGATTTCTTGTTGGAATGTGGCATCCCAGGTTTGCGGCGACTTTCCACTGATCGTAATGGCTTGAAGTAAATGCGCGCGCTGTTCCGCGATTGCGGTCGCTTGCAACTGGTGGGTTTCCCGGTTGAGCCACCATTGCAAGGTCACAGTCGCGCCCAAAAAAAGGAGCAATAGGAGCAGCGAAAGTCCCAGAGAGCGGGTGGATCGATTCATAACTGGACGAATAGGGTGATAGCGGGCGCATTCCCGCTTGTCGCGTCAAAATCTTCGACATTTGCCGGCAGGGACGTAATTTCGCTCTTTTATGGAGTCGTTCTACATCACCACCGCCATCGACTACGTCAACGGTTCGCCACACTTGGGCCACGCCTACGAAAAAGTGCTGACGGACGTTATCGCCCGTTTCCGGCGGCAAATGGGTGACAAGGTTCACTTCCTGACCGGCGTCGACGAACATGGCCAAAAGGTGCAGGCCAGCGCGCGAAAAAAAGGCATTCCGCCGCAACAGTTTTGCGATGAAGTGAGCGCCGAATTCCGCGCGCTTTTGCCCAAACTGAACATAACGAATGACGATTTCATCCGCACGACGGAGGAGCGGCACAAGAAAGTGGTGGGCGCGATTCTCCAGCAGCTGTTCGATAAGGGCGAAATCTACAAGGCGGAGTACCAAGGGTTTTATTCGACCCGGCAGGAGCAGTTTCTCCAGAACAAGGATCGCAATCCCGATGGCACATGGCCGGAAATTTTTGGCGAAGTAACCGAGATTACAGAGTCGAATTATTTCTTCAAGTTGCGCCAGTATCAGGAGTGGCTCGTGGAATTTCTCACGACGCACGAGGATTTTATTTTCCCGCGCTATCGTCAGAAACAAGTGCTGGAATTTTTGAAAGACCCGTTGAACGACCTTTGCATTTCGCGTCCGAAAGAACGTCTGGAGTGGGGGATTCCGCTGCCGTTTGATTCCAACTATGTCACCTACGTCTGGTTCGACGCACTTCTGAATTATTATTCGGCCGTGGCGGACAAACCCGGCGTCTGGCCGGCCAGATGGCACGTCATTGGCAAGGACATCCTCGTTCCGCCGCACGCCGTTTATTGGCCGATCATGCTGAAAGCCGCCGGTCTTCCGCTTCCGGGCGGAATCATCGCTCACGGCTGGTGGATGCAAAGCGGATCGAAAATGTCCAAGAGCACGGGCAACGCGCTCAATCCACTCGATTTGGTCACCGAGTTCGGCGCGGATGCGTTTCGCTATTTCCTCATTCGCGAAATGAACGTGGGACAGGACAGCGATTTCACGCGCGACCAATTTCTGGTCCGCTACAACAGCGAACTCGCCAACAATCTCGGGAATCTCGTCAACCGCACGCTGAATATGACCACGCGTTTCGCCGCCGGCGTGCTGCCTTCGGCCGAGGTTGCGGAAGAATTGGAAACCAGCTTGCAAGCGCTTTGGAACAAGACGCGCGATGAATTCATTCCATTGTGCGAAGGCTTTCAATTCCACGTCGCGCTGGAGCGGGCGATGGTTTTCCTAACCGAAACCAACGCCTACATCGAGAAACGGGCACCGTGGAAACTCGGGAAATCAACCGACGCGAAGGATCAGGCCTTGCTGCGCACGGCGCTTGCCACGATGGCCGAAGCGCTTCGACTGGCCGTCGCACTCATTCAGATGGTGACGCCGACCGCGTCGGCAAAAATCAATGAAGTCATTGGTTATACGCCGGGCACGATCTGGCGCGACGAACTCGTGTGGGGAACGAAATTGAACGGAGCGAAAGTGGCACCGTCGCTCGTGCTTTTCCCACGTCCGGCTCCGGCCGAAAAACTTCCCGCGAAGTCGTGAAAATTCTCCCGGTCAATCCGACCGAGAACGTCACGCCGGAATCGCTCGCGGCGTTCTTGAGCCAGTGTGCTTCGATCGCCGCCGAGGCACGCAAGCCGCAATTGGTCAGCATCAGTGTGCCGGTCGCAGACCTCGATCCGTTGGCGGTGCTGGAGTCGATTTTTGAACCCGACGAACTGCATTTTTACACCGAACGTCCATCACAAGGTTATGCCGTAGCCGGCGCGGAAGCGGTGTTGGAATTCACTGCATCGGGAAGCGACCGGTTTCTCGCGGCTCGAAATTACATTGCGGGAATTCTCGGGGAAACGATTGCGGTCGGCCCGCTCGAAATGCCATTTGCGGGACCGCATTTCTTTTTTGCCACTGC
>JBEPTW010000004.1:0-58869 GCA_041691855.1 Verrucomicrobiota bacterium
GCGAACGACCTTTTGCGGGGTCATCCGATTTATTATATTACGATGGGTACGCTCATCCTGTTTTTCAGTTATTTTTGGGTATCGGTGATGTTCAAGCCAATCCAGATAGCCGATGATTTGAAGAAATATGGTGGTTACATTCCAGGCGTTCGTCCGGGAGAGCCGACCGCAAAGTTTTTGGATTTTATCATGACCCGGCTCACTTTGGCGGGTGCGATTTTCCTGACGATTATCGCAATTATTCCGGACATCTTACTCTTCGAATTGCAGGTCCCGCCTCGCATTGCGTACTTCTTCGGCGGCACTGGTATGTTGATCACGGTCGGCGTAATTCTCGATACCATGCGGCAGGTTGAAACCTTCTTACTGCAGAGGCACTACGATGGGTTCTTGAAAAAAGGCCGCGTCCGTGGTCGCAGCACTTCCGCCAATGTAGCCATTGGAGACGTGGCCAGCGACAAGGCTGTCATGCAACTGACTGCCGTCATGGTGGTTATTCTTTTGGTTGGCATTACCGCTTGGCTGATCCGGCGGAATCTTCACTGATTAGGGTGGGGATTTGATCTTTAATACTTTACTTCAGTGAAGGGGGCTGAACACTTCGGCGCCTTTTCCTTCTTCGCCTCGGCGAAGTCGAAAATCATTCTCCTTGGTTTGTCAGGTCCGCATTTTGCGGATGTGATGATTCAAGGTCGTTCTTTGAATAGTGAGCACGTCTCTCCTGCATTTCTCGTGCAACAGGAGATTTCGCGACGCACGCCGCTCGGCCAACAGGCCGCGACGGCAATCACGCGCGGCTCTGCCGTGCCTGACCAGCTCCAGCTTGCGCTTCTGCGCAAATGGTTCTGGGCGCGCAAACCCGATGCGGGATTCCTTCTCGAAGGATTCCCGGCTACGTTGCTCCAAGCGTTGGTGTTCGACGAATGGCTCGAAGCTCGCGGTGAAAACCTCACTGCCTGTTTCTCATCATTCCCTTCCTCCGAAATTTCGGCCACGGAAGACGTCGTCACCCACTACCGCACACAAGGGCTCCTCATGGGAGCCATACCCGCCTCCGCCTGATGATCCCGATTAAAAATTCGGAAGCCATTAAACGGATGCGGGAATCCTGTTCCATTGCCGCAAGCGTCCTCGCACGGCTGAAAGAACAGGTTCGTCCCGGTATTACGACATACGACTTGGATCAGATCGGCCGCGAAATCATGGCTTCGTTTGGCGCTCGCAGCGCCTGTTACGGCTACCAGTTGCACTCCCGCCGCTATCCCGCCTACACCTGTCTCTCGGTTAACGAGGAAGTGGTTCATGGCATCGGTTCGCTTAAACGCATTCTACGTGATGGAGACATTATCTCCCTCGACGTGGTCGTTGAGTATAACGGATACATTGGCGATAACGCACAGACGGTTCCAGTGGGCGTTATCGCGCCACGCACTGCCGAGTTACTTAAGATTACCGAGGAAGCACTTTCCGTCGGCATTAAGCAGGCAATCACTGGGAACCGGATCGGCGATATCTCCCACGCCATCCAGACTTTTGTTGAAGGTCATGGATTTAGTGTGGTGCGTGAAATGGTCGGCCACGGGGTTGGCCGCGAGATGCATGAGGAACCGCAGATTCCAAACTTCGGTCGGCGCAATTCCGGTGACAAAATCAAACCCGGGATGACGCTCGCCATCGAGCCAATGGTTAATCTTGGTCGTTATGAGGTCCGGACCCTCGCTGATGGCTGGACGATCGTCACGACTGACCGTTCGCCCTCCGCTCACTTTGAGCACACCGTGCTCACCACTGAATCGGCTCCGGAAATCCTCACGGTTTCCCGGTCTGCCTCGAATTGATTCTCCCTTACTTTCCAAAACATAAACTTCCACCTTAACCTATCATCCCATGCCACGTCTCCTCGGCGTTGAACTTCCCGCCAAAAAGAAGATCGGATACTCCCTCCGGTACATCTACGGCATTGGCCCTGCCCGGGCCGACCTCATTATCGCCAGTGCCGGCCTTGATGCCAACATGCGCGCCTCGGATCTGACCGAAGAGCAGCTGAACAAAATTCTCCATATCATCACCGACAACAAGTGGGTCGTTGAGGGTGATCTCCGCCGTGATATTGCCGGCAACTTGAAGCGCCTTCAGGCCATCAATTGCTACCGTGGCATCCGCCACCGTCGCAGCCTGCCCGTTCGCGGTCAGCGCACCAGCACGAATGCCCGTACCCGTAAGGGCCCACGCAAGACCGTTGGCGTCACCAAGGCGAAGGAAGTCTAATCTTAAAATCTTATCTCCATGTCCGAAGAGAAATCTGCTCCCAAGAAGGAAAAGGCACCCAAGAAAGTTGCCGCCCCTGCCGACGCTGCTCCTGCCGCTGAAGCCAAGGTCGCCAAGGAAAAGGCGCCCAAGGCCGACGCCGCTCCCGCTGCTCCGGTCGAACTCGTCGGTGGCGTTGCCAAGGCCGCAACCGCTGAAGATCTCCTCAAGGAGGAGTTGTCCTCAGTCAAAGTGCGCAAAGCGAAAGGCTCGAAGAACATCACTTCGGGTGTCGCGAACATCGCCGCCACTTTCAATAACACGATCGTTTCGATCACCGACGCCAAGGGGAATGTCATTTCCTGGTCCAGCGCCGGTAAGTGCAATTTCCGCGGCTCCCGCAAGTCCACGGCCTACGCCGCGCAGGTCGTCGCTCAAGACGCCGCCCGCAACGCCATGGCTCACGGCCTCAAGGAAGTTCAGATCCGTGTCAGCGGTCCTGGCCTTGGCCGCGATTCCGCTATCCGCGGTCTTCAAGCCATCGGTCTTGAGATCTCCTCCATCATCGACGTCACACCCGTTCCGCATAACGGCTGCCGTCCACGCAAACGCCGTCGCGTTTAATCCGCCCTCAACCCGCTAACTATTTTTTACCATGGCTCGCTACACAGGACCATCCACCCGCATCAGCCGCCGCTTCGGTCAGTACATTATCGGTTCGGCCAAGGTGCTTGAGCGCCGCAATTTTCCACCCGGTCAGCACGGCCCGAAATCGCGTCGTAAGCTTTCCGAATACGCTGTCGGTCTCGCTGAAAAGCAGAAGCTCCGTTACATCTACGGGCTGCTTGAGCGCCAGTTCCGCCGCACCTTCGCCATCGCCAAGAAAGAGCGCGGCGTCACCGGTGAACGTTTTCTCCAACTCCTCGAGACCCGTCTCGACAGCGTCGTTTATCTTCTCGGGTTTGCCAAGAGCCGCGCGGCTGCCCGCCAGCTCGTCAACCACGGTCACGTGCGCGTGAACGGCCGCAAGGTCGACATCGCCAGCTACACCGTGCTGCAGGGCGATGAAGTTGAAATGAAGGCCGTCAATTCGTCCCGCCAACTTGCCACTCGTGCGATCGAAGAAAATCGCGCCCGCGTTGTCCCAGGCTGGCTCACGCGAAATGATGAGGCTCTCAAGGGCACCATCACCCGCCTGCCGACCCGCGACGAAATGGAGCCCTCGATCAACGAGCAGCTCATCGTTGAATACTACTCACGCTTCTAAGCTTTTTTGCCGGTCGCTTCATCCAACTCTGTTTTAAAAATCCAATATATTCCCGCCATGCCAAAGCGCCTCGGAAAGTTCGAAATTCCATCCAAACTCACCAAGGTCGAGGAAGGCTCCACTGCCACCTACGCCAAGTTCATCGCCGAGCCTTTCGAGGCCGGCTATGGTCACACCGTCGGCAATTCCCTTCGCCGGGTTTTGCTGAGCTCCATCGAAGGTAGCGCCATCAGCTCGATCAAGATCGAGGGCGTTAACCACGAATTCCAGAGCGTCGACGGAGTCGTCGAGGATGTCACTGACATCGTGCTCAACCTGAAAAAAGTGCTCATCGTTTCCGAGAAACGCGAGCCGGTGAAATTGATGCTCAAGGTGAACCGCGAAGGCCCGGTCACCGCAGCTGATATTCAAGGTGATTCCAATATCAAGATCGTCAATCCCGACCAAGTCATCTGCACGCTCGACACCAAGCGCGCCTTCGAAGCTGAGATCGAGATCAAGACTGGTCGCGGCTATTGCCCCGGTGAAAACAACAAGAAGGAAGAACAGGCGATCGGCGTCATCCCAATCGATTCGCTCTTCTCTCCGGTTCGTCTCGTTCGCTATGCGGTCGAGAATACCCGCGTCGGCCAGATCACCGATTACGACAAACTCGTTCTCGAAGTGTGGACCGATGGCCGCATCACTCCCGATGACGCGCTGAAGCAATCCGCTTCCATTCTCAAGCATCACCTCGATGTATTTGATCGCGTTTCGCAGGAGAACTACGAGTTCGAGAGTCAGGCTGCTGAGGTTTCCGAGGAGCAGAACAAGCTCCGTAAGCTCCTCAACATGTCGGTCAACGAAATCGAACTTTCGGTTCGTGCGGCGAACTGCTTGAACAACGCGAATATCACGACCGTCGGCGAGCTCGCGATGAAGACGGAGCAGGAAATGCTCAAGTACCGCAATTTCGGCAAGAAGTCCCTCAACGAAATCAAGGAAAAGCTCGAAGCCCTCGGCCTGTCACTTGGCATGAAGTTCGACGAGCGTCTCCTCGAGACGAAGAAGGAAGCCTGATTCAAAGTAGCGAGCATCGAGTAGCGGGTAGTGAGCGTTTTCGCTCACTCCTTGCTGCCAGCTCTACTCGTTACCCACTGCCCGCCACTTACTACTTTTAAAATCGGTTCTCGCGCCGTCCGCTGCCGCCCAACGCTGCGACCGGATTGCCGATCGGGAACCGCAACTAAACCAACCCAATGCGTCACAATAAACATCACGCCTCCCTCGGCGTCACCCGCGAGCATCGCAAAGCGATGCTTTCCAACATGGGTGCCTCCCTTATCAAACATGGTCGTATTGAGACCACCTTGACCAAGGCCAAGGCCCTCCGTCCCTTCATCGAAA
The DNA here is from genome assembly GCA_041691855.1 of Verrucomicrobiota bacterium. Taxonomy (GTDB): domain Bacteria; phylum Verrucomicrobiota; class Verrucomicrobiia; order Opitutales; family Opitutaceae; genus Lacunisphaera. The sequence continues at coordinate 4,901 of JBEPTW010000004.1, forward strand.
AGGTTATCACCAAGGCCAAGAATGCCGCGGCTGCCTCCGAAAAGAAGGATGCGATTCACCTTCGCCGCATGGCCCTCAAGGACATTCGCGATGAATCAGCGATCACCCTTCTTTTTAATGAGAAGGCGAAGCAGTTCGCCAACCGTTCCGGTGGTTATACCCGCATCTACAAACTCGGACCGCAACGCATCGGCGATGCCGCCGAGATGGCTCTGATCGAGTTGATCAGCGCCGAGGACGAAGGTTACACGAAGTCCAAGGGTTCCAAGAAAAAGAGCGCCAAGAAGTCCGGAGGCAAAAAAGCCGCCGCGACTGCTGAAGCTGCTCCTGCCGCAGAAGCTCCCGCGACTGAAGGCGAAGCCAAGAGCTAAGCTCGAGGATTCCCCCTATTTCAACGCGCCGTACCGCAAGGTCGGCGCGTTTTTTATTTCCCCCTTGGCGTCCGCGCCTGTTCCTGAAAAATTCCCATGGTGCTTCCGTCCGATTACACCCTGGATGTCATCATTTATGGCCTGCTGGTGCTGGGCGTGTTTGGCTTTATGTGGGTCTATTATGATCGACGTGATCGTGGTTTCTATGACGCCGAACGGCGCAAAATTACTTTTCACTGCATCCGCTGCGATCATCTCTACACCGAGAAAGCCGGCACGGAGATCGCGCCCTGCCCGAAATGTGGCCACCCGAACGCCCGGTTGAAATTTTGAGGAACGTAAGCCGGCGTGCTGGTTGAAATTCATGATTGGGATTGATTCGCTCATTGGGTTTCACCGATAACTTCGCATGGCACAGACTATCGCCGTTCTCGATTTTGGTTCACAGCTCACGCAGGTAATTGCGCGTCGCATTCGCGAGAGCCAGATTTACTCGAAAATTTATCACTACGCCACGCCGGCGTCCAAATTGCGCGAGGAAGGAGTTGTCGGAATCATCCTCTCGGGCGGACCGCAAAGCGTCTATGCCAAGACTGCGCCGCACCCCGATCCGGAAATTTTCAAGCTGGGCGTGCCGGTGCTCGGCATTTGCTATGGCGTTCAGTTGATGGGGTACTTTCTCGGCGGCAAGGTGGCGCACAGCAAAGAGCGCGAATACGGCCACGGTCATCTGTCGATTAAAAGGCCGGGTAAACTTTTTGCGGGCTTGCCGCGCAAACTTCGGATTTGGAATTCGCACGGGGACAAGCTCACGCAACTTCCTCCGGGTTTTGTGGCGACGGCGGTTTCTGAAAATTCCCCTTATTCCGGGATCGAAGATGCGAAGCGCAGGTTCTATGGAATTCAATTTCACCCCGAGGTTTTCCACACCGAACGAGGTGTGGACATGATCCGTAATTTTCTCGTAGGCGTTTGTCGGGCCAAACAGGACTGGACCACGAAGGATTTTATTGCGCACGCGGTAGATGCCATTCGCACGCAGGTAGGTAAGTCGCGCGTGCTCCTCGGACTTTCCGGCGGGGTCGATTCCTCCGTCGCGGCGGCACTTCTCCATCGCGCAATCGGAAAGCAACTCACCTGTGTGTTCGTTGACAATGGACTTCTCCGCAAGGGCGAGCGCGAGTATGTCGAGGCGTTGTATAAGCGAAATTTCAAAATCGATTTGCGCGTCGTCGATGCATCGAAGCTTTTCTTGAAGCGGCTCAAAGGGATTACCGAACCCGAGCAGAAACGGAAAATCATCGGCAAGACCTTCGTGGAGGTTTTCGAGAAATCGCTCCGATCCGTGGGGGGCGCGGAATTTTTGGGGCAGGGAACGCTTTATCCCGACGTGATCGAAAGTGTGTCGATTGCGGGCAACCCGGCGTCGTTGATCAAAACGCATCACAATGTTGGTGGCCTGCCCGAGCGGATGAAGTTGAAGCTGATCGAACCGCTGCGTGAATTATTCAAGGATGAGGTGCGCAAGGTCGGATCGGCGCTCGGGCTTCCGCGCGAAGTGGTTTGGCGCCAGCCGTTCCCCGGTCCGGGTCTCGGCGTACGGGTGATGGGCGATATCACGGGGGAGAAACTGGAAATTTTGCGCAATGCGGACGCAGTTTTGCAGGACGAGATGATGGCATCGGGATACTATTGGAAGGTCTGGCAGTCGTTCGCAGTTTTTCTTCCGGTGAAAACGGTCGGCGTATTCGGTGACCAACGGACGTACGATTATGTCATTGCCCTTCGAATGGTGGAAAGCATCGACGCAATGACCGCCGATTGGGCGAAACTTCCGCACGATGTCCTCCAGAAAATTTCCAGCCGGATCACCAACGAAGTCCGGGGCGTGAGCCGGGTGGTTCTGGACATAAGTTCCAAGCCTCCGGCGACGATCGAGTGGGAGTGAGTTTTCCCGTTGCGAAACGCGAAGCCGGGCACAAATTTTTTAAACGTGGGCTCTTTCTTCGCATGAAATTTCGACTGACTTTGCTGCTTTCAGTCGCGGTCTTGAGTTTCGCCCAGACCGTTCGGGCGGATTCTGCAGATGAGTTGATCGCCAAGGCTCGAGCGTATCTGGGATCTGAAACGGCGTTGAATGCGGTCAGAAGCATCCATTTCGTCGGTGCGATTGAGGTCACGCTCACCGAGCTGCCAGCTAAGGCAAAAGGCGCGCCAGCGGGATCATTGGAAAAACTGCCATTGGAAATCATTTTCCAAAAGCCGTACGAACAAATGATGATCGTCAACCGGGACGCCACGACTGACGCGATGGTGCTCGATGGTTATGACGGGTGGTCGAGAATTGCGGATCGAAAGGATCCAAAAAAATGGAGACTGACATTGCTTGATGCTGAGCAAATCAGGCAATTGCGGGCCAATACTTGGGAAAATCTAAATTTCTTTGCTGGGCTTGAGCAGGCAGGAGGAGCGATCCAGCTCGGTGCAAATACCACCATTGACGGAATTGTGTGCGCGAAGGTCTCATTCATCCATTCTGACCAGATTGTTTTTCATCGGTACTTCGACAAGAGCACCGGTCGCCTGGTCAAAACCGAAACGGCCGAGGGCGGCGAAATCCGCGAAGAGGGTGAGTTGAGGGTCGATGGCATTCGTTTTCCCAGGAAGATCGTCAACAAGGATCCGAATGGTCGGGTCACGACGATTATTTTTGACCGGATCGTGCTCAACGAAAGTTTTCCTCCCTCTCGTTTCGCCGTGCCGAGCTTTCAATCGGACTGAGCAGATAGTGTGGCGCGGTTGGTGTTATAGGACGATCCAGTTGGCAGCGTTAATTTTTCCAATTCACAGCAGGCAATCTGCTAATGATTGCCGGCGGGCAGGGATTGGTTGGAGGCTTTGTTTGCAACCGGCTCAGTTTCTGCTCTTTTTATCGCTGTCCCCATGCCAAATAACGCTCTGATCAAGATCGACGATAAGGAAATTTCCTACCCCGTGATGACGGGAAGCGAGGGGGAGAAAGCCATTGATGTTCGTGCCTTACGAAAGGACTCTGGTTATATTTTGTACGATCAGGGCTACGGGAACACGGGGTCTTGTGAAAGCGCGATCACGTTTCTCGATGGGGAAAAAGGCATCCTTCGCCATCGCGGTTATTCGATCGAGCAACTGGCCGCACAAAGCGACTATGTTGAGACGGCTTATTTGGTGATTTATGGAGAATTGCCCAACCCGAAACAGCGCCAGGCTTTTGGTCACTTGTTGCGGGAAAATGCGGCGATCGAGACGCAAATGCAGAGGATTTTCGAGGGCTTCCCGAAGGATGCTCCTCCGATGGTGATGCTATCGACCATTGTGGGTTCGCTCGCCGCCTATTATCCGCATTTGGCGACGAATAACTTCGAGAAGGATTTGCAGGAATTTGACCTCGCTGCGGCGATGGCGATTTCGAAGATCCGCACCATTGGGGCGATGATCTATCGCCACAATAAGGGGCTGCCGTTCGTTCATCCGAAGGACCTGCCATTTTGTGATAACTTCCTTCATTTGATGTTTTCGGAGCCGTATCGCGAGTACGCGAACGATCCCGAGGTTTCGCAGGCGCTGAATCTGATTCTCTTGATGCACGCCGATCACGAGCAAAATTGTAGTACATCCACTCTGCGCATGGTGGGTTCGAGCGGAGCGAATCTTTTCACCTCCCTGTCGGCTGCGATCAGCGCTTTGTCGGGCCCGCTCCATGGCGGGGCCAACGTCGCGGTGATGCAAATGCTCCAATCGATTCATGACGAAAACGATGATGGTACGCGTTTCATCGAAGCAGCGAAAGGTGGCAGCAAGAGCAGTCGGTTGATGGGTTTTGGCCACGCCGTTTATCGCAATTTCGACCCGCGCGCGAAAATCATCGGCCAAGCATGTGATGTCGTGCTCAAGAAATTGGGGAAATCCGATCCTTTGCTCAACATCGCCAAGAATCTGGAACAGGCCGCGCTGAAGGACGATTATTTCATTTCCCGTAAGCTTTACCCCAACGTCGATTTCTACAGCGGGATTATCATGCGGGCCTTGGGTATTCCGACGAACATGTTCACGGTCCTGTTTGCGATCGGTCGCTCACCGGGCTGGATCGCCAATTGGCGCGAAGTGGCGTCGAATCCCAAGGGGCGCATTTATCGACCGCGTCAGATTTACGTCGGCCCGGTCAAGCGCGAGTACGTGCCCCTCGCTCAACGCGGTTAAGCCGGGGCCAGCGATCAGCGGGGCGCCGAGTTTCACGAATCGCCACGGAGAATCACCGCAATGGGAATACGTTTTTTTGGTTAAACGCTCCCCGAAGTCGGCGGAGGTAGGTCGCGGCTTTCCGCTCCGGCTGAAGCGGACTTCTTTTCCGCCGGTTGCCGGAGAATCTCGTCCAAGGTCAGACCGGTAATTGATTCGAGTCCGCTCAACAGGCGCCAGAGAGCGTACATCATCATCGCCATCACCGGGAGGGAAAGGCCAGCGAGGCTGATCCAGTGCATCTTGGCGAGTTCCTGATTGAACGCCTCGGTGCCACTCGGGCTTCGAATAATGTGACGCGCAAAACTGTAATTGAGCACTGCGCTCAGCAACATCGCGACCGTGAGCAGATAACTGGCCCGCCTTAACAAGCGTTCAAAGCCTTCCTGTTCGCCTCGCTCGGTGAGGGCGATATCCACGCGTTCGACATCGATCAACTGCGGATTATAGAGCATTTCCTTAACCAGCGGAGCCTTGGTGCGAATCGACAGGAAAATCGCCGCGCCGATGAGCAGGGGCAGGATTCCATCCTTCACCGCGAACCAAAAAACATCGAGCTTGAGCAACCCGAATCCGCCAGTGATCAAGACGCTCGCAAAGCCGAGGACGGAAATGAAATTGAACCGCCGCCGCACGACGAAATCGTGAATCCCGTACGCGAGAGGAAAGAGCAGCGCGACGATCAATCCCCATTTTGGACCAAATCCCTTGTCGCCGCTGCCCCAAGATTGGATCGCCGTGGGTAGAGCGACGTTAAAGATAAGGTTCAGCCACAGATTTTCTGGTTTGGGCTTGGAGGGCGGCATGACCTGCAAGGCAATGGGCAACCGGGGAAAACTGAAAGAGAGAAAGCGCTGGCAGGGAACTTTTACTTATTTCCCGCGCTCTGTTTCTTTGTATGTTGATCACCTCATGATTTTGCTCGGCGTCAATATCGACCATTCTGCCACTTTGCGGCAGGCCCGTTACCGGCAGGCAGGAAAAACGTTTGGCGGCAACATCGAGCCCGATCCGGTCGAACTCGCATTTCGTTGCGAAAAAGGCGGCGCCGACGGCATCACCGTTCACCTGCGCGAGGATCGCCGGCACATTCAAGATGAGGACGTCTTACGATTGGGAGAGTCGAAATCGACCCGGCTAAATCTTGAAATGGCGTGTACACCTGCGATGACGGAATTCGCGCTCAGGCTGAATCCTCATTCGGTGTGTCTCGTGCCGGAAAGCCGCGAGGAGATTACGACTGAAGGTGGCCTCGATATTGTGAAGCATCGCGACAAAGTCGCGCGCGTGATCGACGCGATGAACACCGCCGGCATCAAGACCAGTCTCTTTATCGATCCCGAGGAAAGGCAAATTGCCCTCGCGGCGGAATTGAAAGCGCCATGGATCGAGCTCCATACGGGCGCGTACGCCAATGCGTATTATGATTCCGGCCGCACGAGTGAGTTTCAACGTCTTTGCGCGGGCGCGGTCCAGGCGCACGCCGCCGGACTCATCGTGAACGCAGGCCATGGCATCAATTACGTTAACATCGCCGAGGTTCGCACGATCCCGCATCTGCACGAACTCAACATTGGCCACAGTATCATCAGCCGTGCTTTGTTTGGCGGAATCGAAGAGGCCGTGCGTGAAATGAAGCGACTGATGAATACATGAATCTTGTTCTTCCTCCTGGTGGCACATTAATCGGACTCGGTTGCGATCTGATCGACGTCGCGCGGATCGAGCACGTGTTGACGAAGCACGGAGATCGCTTTCTTAAACGGGTTTTCACCGACGAAGAGCGGGCTTACTGCGGCACGTTGAAATATCCCTATAAACACTACGCTGCCCGCTGGGCGGCCAAGGAAGCCGTTTCGAAATGTTTCACGACCGGCATCGGCGAATACCTGCATTGGACGTCTGTTTCTGTCTATCACGGGGTGCGAAAGGAACCACTGGTGCGGCTTGACGAAAAAGCCACCGCGCTTCTCAAGGAAGTCGGCGCCACTCACGTGTGGCTGACGCTTTCGCACACGGACACGCATGCGATGGCGGTGGCTGCGCTGCTCAAGCACTGATTTCCATGGAGCCAGACTGGTCACACCCCATCCTCTCGTGCGACGAGGCAAAGGCTTGGGAGGCGCAGCTCCTTTCCACTGAGGAGATCGAGTGGCAGGCGATGAACCACGCCGCCGAGCAAATTGCCGGAGCGATCGCGATCGACTTTGAAGAAATCGGTGGTCTTCCCGCCGATGCGCGCCTCCTCGTGCTCGTGGGTAAAGGTCATAACGGCGGCGACGCACTTCTGGCCGCACGAGCCATTCTGGGGAAATTTCCGCGGGCTTCGACGGCAATTTTGTTTTGCTTCGGCGAAACGGCCATGCGTCCGTTGGCGCAACGTGCGCTCCGGCAACTGCGGCAGATGGCCGGTGCGCGGTGCCAAAGCGTGACATTTGCGGAGCTGAAGAAGGAGCCGGGTGTTTACGATCTCTGCCTCGACGGAATTTTTGGATTTCAATTCCGTCCTCCGTTGGATGAGAAAACCGCCGAAGTGTTGGCGTGGATCAATGGGCATTCGCCCATCCGATTTCGCGCTGCAATTGACCTGCCGAGTGGCGTGAGCAAGGAAGCTGCACCGCACGCATTTCGGGCGGACTTCACCTACGCCACCGGAATTGTGAAGTCGCCGGTGGTGATTGAGGCCAACGGTGAATGGGTGGGTCGGCTGCGCTATTTGGACCTTGGTTTTTTCGTGGCGAAGAAAACCGTGTCCAAGCAACAAGTCCTCATCGACCGCGTGCTGATGCCACTCGCGGGATTGCGTTCGTCTCGATCGGACAAGCGAACTTACCGGCATCTGTGCGTGATTGGCGGATCGCACAGTTACCCCGGAGCCGTCGTTTTGGCCGTGAGGGCGGCATTGCGCAGTGGCGTGGGATTGGTCACCGCATTGGTGCCTGAAGCACTGGCCCCGCACTATGCGGCCGAGCACCCGGAGGTGATGTGGGTCGGTTGTCGCCAAAACTCCGCGGGAGGGCTGGGGCCGGATTGTTTGCCGTCGGTGAGGGAAAAACTGGATCGCGCCGACGCATTGTTAGTTGGACCGGGACTGGGGGCGGATTCGGAAACGCTTGAAATGGTTCGGCAGATTGCTGCCGAAGTAAAAGTCCCGGTGCTGTTTGATGCCGATGCGCTGCGACCCGAAGTGATCACTGAGGTCAGAAAAAAGACTTTCGTCTGCACGCCGCACGCGGGGGAATTTAAGCGCATCGGCCCGGTATTGTATTCGGGAGATGAGTTTGTTGCGCCCTGCGGCGTACTCGTGCTGAAGGGGCCGCTCACCCACGTGACCAATGCGCACGGGACTTATTACAGTCCCTTTGGCGGGCCAGTCCTCGCTCGCGGTGGGAGCGGAGATATGTTGGCGGGACTGATTGGCGGTTTGTTGGCGCAGTCGCCGGACGATCCGTTGCTCGCGGCTTGTCGGGGCGTCGTCTGGCACGGACTCGCGGCCGATTTACTGGCTCGCGCTCACGGGCAGGTGGCCGTAGAAAATTCCCAACTTCTAGAGCAGCTCGGGCCGGCGCTCACCTCAACTCATGCAAGAAATATTGACGGAGCAGCAGGCGTTCATGGTCCTGAACGACCTGCCTAATATCGGCCCCATTACGCTTAACCGGCTTCTGGAGGAATTTGGCAACGATCCGCGTGAAATTCTCGTTTCCAACCAACGCCGCTTGGAGTCGGTGCGCGGCGTTGGACCGGAAACAAGTTCGGCTCTGCTTAACTGGCGCACTCATTTTGATCTGCCTCGTGAAGAGGACCGTCTCGCGAAAGCTGGGGCGACTTTTATCACCACGCGCGATGTCGGTTACCCAAAACTCCTGAAGGAAATCAACGACCCGCCAATTGGGCTCTATCGCAAGGGCGATTATCTTTTCGACCAACCATGCATGGCCATCGTCGGCAGTCGGCGCACGACTCTTTACGGGCAGTCGGTGGCGAAAAAACTTGGGGCGCAACTCGCTCAACTTGGCTTCTGTGTGGTCAGCGGCTTGGCGCGCGGGATCGACACGGCGGCCCACGAAGGTGCGTTGTCGGTCGGCGGGAAAACGGCTGCGGTTTTGGGCTGTGGCATCGATATTGTTTACCCACCGGAAAATCTGGATCTTTACCGGCGCATTGCGGAGACGGGCGCGGTTCTTTCGGAATTTCCATTTGGCCGGAAAGCGGATCGCCAGACGTTTCCCATGCGCAATCGCGTGGTCTCTGGAATCAGCGAGGGCGTCATTGTCGTCGAAAGCGATTCAAGCGGCGGCGCGATGATCACCGCGCGTTTTGCCGGGGAACAGGGCCGGTTGATCTTTGCTGTGCCGGGACGAATCGATCAGGCGACCAGTCATGGTTGCCACCAATTAATTCGTGACGGGGCGACGCTGCTGACGAGTGTCGATGACGTCTTGTCGGAGCTGAATTACCTCGATGGTTTGCATCCGAAGACCGCCAAACTTTCGCCCGACGAGCCGGATTTACTTGAACGCCTTATGCCCGATCTCAGCGGCACGGAGCGGAAAGTCGCGAGCTGTTTTGAGGGTGGTTCGATTTTGGGCGTCGACGCGCTGACTTCGGAGACCGGACTGTCCGCGGCCGAAATTTCCGTCGCACTCATGGGCCTCGAACTAAAAAGACTCGTGAGCAAACGGGCCGACGGCGCTTTTGAAGCGCGCTCGCCGGCCTGAGAGTTCCGCGCACTTTCGTGGGGATCAAGGACCAGTGTTAACGCCCATCACGTTGTCGTCGCCCAGCAGGTAGTGGTGACGTTCGGTGATGAAACTCTTCAAGTTGCTCGCTGCTTCGCCGTCGCGTCCTCCGGCGGTGGTCTCTTGATCGAATTCCTGAACAAAATGCACGTAGCTGTTCGTCGCGTGGGTTTCTTTTTCAACACCGGTCGCGATTAGGTCGTGATAGCGTTGCGCGATGGGTCCAAGTTTTTCCCAGGTGAGCCAGTTCTCGGTGATTTCACGGACATAATCGAGGTAGCGAGTGCGAAGCGCAGGCACGGTGAGAAGTTTTCTGATGAGTGGTTTGTTGTCGTCGTCGAGTCCGTTGAGTGGATCGAGCTCTTCGCTAAACGTGACGAGAGTGCGCGAGTCGGCGCCGCCATGGCCGCCGCCGATGTGCAACGGCCCCAAGCCGATTCCGCTTCCACCACCACCACCGCCTTGGCCGTGTCCTCGTCCGCGCCCTCGGCCGTGTTCGTCGCCCAGATCTTCGGGGCGGATGGTCTTGTCGTTTCGGGTGATGAAGGATTGATCCGCCAGGAAGATCGTGCGGGTGAACAACGCGTCGAAAGCTTTCCGCAACGCTGGTTCGGTGATAACTGCCGTTTTGGGATTTCTCCACTTCGTGAACCATTGAGCGAAGGTATCGGTGACTTCCTGACTCGTGATCACGTCATCGTGGTTTTGGTCGAGGGCTTTGAAAAAATCGGCCCCGATGATGGCTGCGGCGTCATCCTGGCCGAAGGTTTGTTTGGTTCTTCCGTCCGCGATTGAAGCGGGGGTGAGCATGCCGCGAAATTTTCCGAGAAACTGATCGCGAGTGAGTTTGCCGACCAAGTCCTCGTCCATAACGAGAAACCATGCGCGGGCAAATGACAGCCACTCGTCCCGGTTGATTTTTCCGTCGAAATCGCTGTCGGCTTTGTTGACGAAACTATAGCTTAGCAACATCGCGAGGTCGGTTGTATTTTGATGCGGGAAATTCTTTGGATTGTATTTTTGGAGCGCGCGTTCGACCGGATCGTTGCTGAGGTTGTTGTCGCCTTTCTTTTGGTCGGATTTTCCGCGTTTCCCCTCGGCAGGTTTTAAATCGGTTCGTCGGGCGCCGCGTTCATAGTCGCTTTCCTCGACGAGGCGGAGGCTGCGTTCGGCGTTTTGTGGAATGAACTGGAAGCGGCCATCCTTCGCGAGGTAGAGACCATAGCCGCCCGTGGCCGCGCCATAACCGTCCTGATTGATCAGCACATTTTCGAGTGCCAGAAACCGGAGGGCATTGTCGATATCCAGCCGTGGACTGAGCGCGGCCTCGAGTCCGTTCGTCGGCGTGCTATGCAAAATTTTGCAAAGATCGATCAGCGCGGCCCAACTGTTGGAATCTTCTTTCGATTTCAGGATATAATTTTTCCGATACGCGTCAGCTTTTTCACCGAGGAAGGCGAGGGTGCCGCCGGGTTGGACCGACCACCACGCGCCGTCTGTGGTTTCGAAATTCCTTTGGATAAATGAGTCGTCGAGCGGTTCGACGTTCACGTAAGTTCCCCAGTTTTCGCCGTTGATGACCACGTGAACAAAATTGGTTTGAGGTGCTTTAACATACTGCCGGGCGACGTGCAGGTAGAGCATGGTGCGGAGGTACGTCGCGTCGGTGGCCGCATCGACCAACTGCAGGCGTTTTTCTCCACCGATCATTTCGCCGGGTCCGGCTGAGTCGATGTTCAGGTCCAGTGCCCGTTTATATCCTGCAGACGTCATCGGCGTGCTTTCTCGATCGTGAAAATGAACGCCGATTCCTGCATAACTCTGACCATCCAAAGTCAGGCGCGCAGGTAAGTTGATATCGGTGCGCGCGAACTCACCCAGTTCCTTTTCCCAGTCGTGATCTTCAAATTCGATGAAAACCGTCCGCAAGGTCGTTTCGTCGTAGAGTGGCTTGCCGGTAAAAACGGCGACGTCTGCCGGCGAAACTTTGTCGCCGGGCTTGACCGGTTCGAGCGCGACAATTTCAGGTGGCGCGGATCCCGGACGCGCGGGGGAGGTTTCCGGTGTCGATTCCGGGTGCTGGGCGAGATAGGCCCGCGCGGCCTGTCGTTCTGCCGTGTCAAGTTGATGATCTCCGTTTTTGTCGAATTGACCGACCAGACGAAGTTCCGGTGATTTTTCTGCGACCGCTGGCGCTGGATCGGACGGCGCTGGGACTTGTTCCGCGCCCCAGCCAAAGGTTGGACCGATTAACAAAAGGCAGGCGGGAATGAACGGCGTAAATTTCATGCGAGGTGATACCGGCGAGACGGTTCGAGAGGAGTTTCGTTACAGTCGCCGGTGGGATGTCGGTAGTGGGATACGCTGGCCGACGGGTTGTTCCGCCTGCCAATGCAAAACCACCGTTTGAGTTCTGTGTTGGATCGGTGCCGGTCGATCCCCAGCTAAAAGTACGGAAACGATCGTTAACCCGGAGGCCACGCCAGCGGACGTTGACCGAGTAAATGAACATGCAAGTGCGGCACACTTTCACCACCGTCCGGACCATTGTTGATCACCAAGCGATAGCCGGATTCGGCGACGCCGAGTTTCTTCGCGAGGCTCGCCGCCGTCAGCAATAGATGGCCGAGCAGGGCTTGGTCGGTCGCGGTCGCCTCGCCGATGCGGGGGATCAATTTTTTAGGAATCACGAGCACGTGGACCGGGGCTTGCGGATTGATATCGTGGATCGCGATGCAGAGATCGTCTTCATGCGCCAGCTTCGCGGGAATCTCCCGGTCGATGATTTTTTGGAAAAGCGTTTTAGGCATGGGACGGTTTCAAAAAATCAATTTTCGCGAAACTCGGCGCTTCAAAGAAACAACAAATTCATGTTCGCGTTCCGGCGGGAGCGAGCGGCCGCCAAGTCGCGGATCAGGTCGAGGCTGTCGTGGTAATTTTGCCGGCGGCGCGACGTCCAGCGTTTCGACGCGGGGCAGTGGGCGGAGCGTAGATTGGTGACGAGAAGGGTCGCTTCCGGAAAAACGGCGAGTTTCCGCAACCCCTGCATCACGCCCGCGCGAGCGAACAGTGGCGTATCGCCTGTTTCATCAGCACCAGCATCCCAGTGGAAAAATCCATGCTCCGGCTGGTCAGCACATAGTTTCTCGAAAAGTTGCGCGACGGCGTTGACGAATGCGGGATCGGTCGGCTCGCGGTCCACGGTGTCACCGAGGCTGGTGCTGATGGCTTCGTCGATTTGCTGGGCGAGATAAAGATCCTGCCCCGTCACGGGAGCAAAAAGGGCGTTGAGAAAATGAAGGCGCCTAAGCTGGGGTGAACGCGTCATTTCTTGGACTTCGGTGTGGCCGGCGGTTCGCTCGGCTCGAGGCTGCTGATCTCGTGGACGAATTCTGACACGTCGCGGAATTCCTTATAGACGGAAGCAAATCGAACGTAGGCGACTTGATCGGTTTTTCGCAGGCGTTGCATGACGTGTTCGCCGATCGCGCTCGTGGGAACTTGGTTGTCGTACTGCGCTTCCACGGCATCGAGGACGTCTTCGATGAGCATCGTAATTTGTTCGTTGTCGACGGGACGTTTGTGGCAGGCGGCGCGGATTGCGCGCAGCAGCTTGTCGCGATCGAACGGTTCCTGGCGACCATCGCGTTTCACCACGATCATGCTGTCGCGAACGAGCGTTTCGGTGGTGGTGAAGCGATTGCCACATTCGAGGCATTCGCGGCGACGACGAGTATTGTTGCCGTCGCGGGCGATGCGCGAATCGATTACCTTGTCCTCAATGGAAGTGCACTTAGGGCAGCGCATGGCGATTAATTCAGACTCAGAAAATTCTGGAGGATCTTCATGCCGCCCTCGGTGGCAATGGATTCTGGATGGAATTGCACGCCGAAGACGGCGTGTTGCTTGTGCCGCAGACCCATGATTTCGCCCTCGGCAGTTTCAGCGGTGATTTCCAAGCAGTCGGGCAGACTTGAACGCTCGACCAACAGGGAATGATAACGAGTGGCGGTGAAGGGAGAAGGCATGTCGCGGAAAATATCCGTGCCGCGATGGAGGATGGGCGATCGCTTGCCGTGCATTTGCCGCGGCGCGCGGATCACGTTCCCGCCGAAAAGCTGGCCGATGGATTGATGGCCGAGGCACACTCCCAATACGGGTTTTTTGCCCGCGAAAGTTTTGATGATGTCGAGACTGACGCCCGCATCCGAGGGCGTGCACGGTCCGGGGGAAATCAACACCCGCTCGGGATTGAGGGCCAACGCTTGCTCTGGCGTTAGCTCGTCGTTGCGAAACACCCGCATGTCGACGCCCAACTGGCCGAAGTATTGGACCAAGTTGAAGGTGAATGAATCGTAGTTGTCGATGACCAGGAGCACTTTTGAAAAAACTACCCCGCAATTGACAGGCGGTCAAGTCCGCGGACAACGTGAAGCGATCTGATGGCTGACCACTTCCAACTGTTGAAGACCGACACAGTAACCGCCGCGCGGCGGGGGCGGTTGCGTACGCTGCACGGCTCGATCGAAACCCCGATTTTTATGCCGGTCGGTACTCAGGGAACGGTCAAGTCGCTGACTCCCGCGCAAATCCGCGAGACCGGCGCGCAGATTATATTGGGCAACACCTATCATTTGAATTTGCGGCCCGGTTCCGAGTTGGTTCGTGAAATGGGCGGGTTGCATAAATTTATGGGCTGGGATGGTCCGATCCTGACCGACAGTGGTGGCTTCCAAGTATTCAGCTTGGCCAAATTGCGCGACATCCGGGACGACGGCATTGCGTTTCAATCGCACCTCGACGGATCGAAGCTTTTTCTCGGGCCGCGTGAAGTGATGACCATTCAGCAGAATTTGGGCGCGGATATTGCGATGGTCATCGATGAATGCCCGCCGTGGCCTTGCACGCGCGAGGAGTGCCGGCAGGCAGTGGACCGCAGTTATCGCTGGGCGCAACAATGCAAACAGATCGCGACCGACAATGGATTTCTCGCGGCGGGTCATCATGTTTTTGCGATCGCGCAGGGATCGACCTTCGACGAGCTGCGGCGGGAAGCGGCGGAGTCGCTGGCGGCGTTGGATTTTCCCGGTTATGCGGTCGGCGGAGTTAGCGTCGGCGAGCCCGAGCCGGAGATGTTGAAACAGGTCGCCGCCACTACGCCGTTCATGCCGGCCGACAAGCCGCGTTACACGATGGGTCTGGGGACGCCGCCGCAGATTTTGAAGATGATCGCGCTCGGTGTGGACATGTTCGATTGCGTGCATCCGACTCGCGTCGCGCGCAATGGCGCGGCCTTTACGCCGGACGGACTGATTAATCTTCGCAACGAACGTTACCGCGCCGACGCGTCTCCGCTCGTGGAAGGGTTGGACAACTATACGTGCCGTAATTTCTCCAAGGCCTATCTCCGGCATCTGGTCATGGCCAACGAGATTCTGGCGTGCACCTTGCTCACGCTGCACAATCTCCATTTTTATCTCGATCTCATGGCACAGGCCCGGCTCCACATTGAAGTAGGCGATTACGGTATCTGGCACCGCGGCTGGATTGATCGTTACGAAAACGGTGAACGCGCGGCCGCCCGGGCACTTTTTTCGAGCTAGCCAGTCATTAGCTCACCACTAACACTTTCATCATGCGCATACTCATCACCGGCGGAGCAGGATTTCTTGGCAGCCATCTGTGCGACAAACTTCTGGCCCAAGGCCACGAGGTCATCTGCCTCGATAATCTTTTCACGGGCAGCAAAGCCAATATCGCTCACTTGTCCGGCAATCCGAACTTCGAGTTTGTCCGTCACGACGTGATCGATCCCTACAAATACGAGGTCGATCAGATCTACAATTTGGCCTGCCCGGCTTCTCCGCCGCATTACCAATATAATCCGATCAAGACCACCAAGACCTCAGTCATGGGAGCGATCAACTGTCTCGGTCTGGCCAAGCGGACGAAAGCGCGCGTTTTTCAAGCCAGCACGTCGGAAGTTTATGGCGATCCCTCGGTGCATCCCCAACCGGAATCCTATTGGGGAAATGTGAATCCGATCGGCCGCCGGTCTTGCTACGACGAAGGCAAGCGCGTCGCGGAAACGCTGTTTTTCGATTATCATCGCGAAAACAAAGTCGATATCCGGATCGTCCGAATTTTTAATACTTACGGTCCGCGGATGCATCCGAATGATGGACGCGTCGTTTCAAATTTCATCGTCCAAGCCTTGAAGGGCGTCGATCTCACCATTTATGGCGACGGGCAGCAGACCCGGTCGTTTTGCTATGTCGACGACTTGCTCGAAGGCTTCGTCCGCTTGATGGAGCAAACGGAAACGGTTGGTCCGGTGAACATCGGCAACCCGGGCGAATTCACGATGCTCGAACTCGCGCAGCAGGTTTTAAAACTGACGGATAGCAAGTCCAAGATCGTCCATAAACCGCTGCCCGCCGACGACCCGAAGCAGCGGCGTCCAGACATTACGCTCGCGCAAAAATACCTGAAGTGGGAACCCAAGATTCAGCTCGCGGAAGGCCTCGAGCGAACCATCGCGTATTTTAAAACGAAGGTCTGAGCCGCGTCCGTCGACCCTCTGATCTCAACCACTGCGTCGAACCGACTCGAACGGGGGCGAAATATTTTCGGTGTTCTCCTCCAGCCGGGTCACGAGAACGTCGACCGTGAGCTGTCTTTTCGTCGTCCCGCGATAAGTTCCTTTCAGCGGTGACACGTCCGCGTAATCGCGTCCGACGGCGACTTTGACATAGTGGCCATCGGCGAGTCGATTATTCGTGGGATCAAGACCACACCAGCCGGGGCCGGGTAAATAGACTTCGACCCAAGCGTGACTGGCCTGCGCACCTTTAAGCTGATCGGCAGGACCGTTGTAAAGATACCCACTCACGTAGCGCGCTGGAATTTTCATCGCGCGGCAAAGCCCGAGCATCACGTGGGCGAAATCCTGGCAAACTCCCATGCGCGCCTTGAGCACATCACGCATGTGCGTGTGGACGTTCGTGGATGCGGACTGATAACGAAATTCGCGGAAAATATACCGCATGATTGCCTGGGTCGCCTGCCAGACATCGGTTTGTCCGTCCGTCACATCCAAGGCCATCCGCCATAAATCCGCTCCGGCTTCGACGTACGTACTCGACTGGAGGAAATCGTAGCAGCGTTCCATCCGGGCGCATTCTGCGATTTTTTCGAGCGGGAAGGGAACCGCATCCGCTGCGAGGGCCGGCAGATCTCCTGTCGTCACGACGGAATTCGCTTCGACGCTCAGTTCGGCGTGCGGTTGGACAATGTCGAAAAGGTGGACGCAGTTGAAATAGAAATCGAGATAGTGCGACAGCTTCGACGGTGGAAGGATTTTCAGCAGGAAGCTGTGGCAGGTTTGCGGACCCGTGGTGACCGGCTGGAGCCGGGCTTCATTGAAGCTGTCCCGCACGCTGGTCTCATATTTAAAGCGGGTTCGGTGGAGGACATGAAGTTTCATTCGGTCGTGGTCGGCCGCGAGTTGCGGCCGGCGGGCTGAAGGGAAACGAGCGCGCGGATAGCGGTCTGCTGTTGCTGTTCCTCCTGCTGGCGGAGTTCGTATTCCTCCGGATTGTGGAATGGCTGGAAAATATAAGCTTGGAAAAGCGCGTCACCGATCGCGTTCAATTTGGATTGGGTGACATCGATATACGTATGGAGACCGATTTCGAAAATGTCCTCGACCGTGCTGAATTGCAGCTCGGCCAGCAACCGCCCAGCGAGTTTTTCCGCAGCGTTGCTAAACCGTCCTTCGCGTACGCCTGAAATTCTGCGCAGCACTGTATTGAGGTGACGGACGGAAAAACGCACCGATCGCGGAAATTCGTCGGACAATAAAAGCAATTCGGCCACGAGTTCCGGACGGACCTCGGCTCCGTGCAGCGCGCGATACGCGTCCCAAGCGCTGCAAGAACGGAGCACGGCGGCCCAGCCAAGGGCGTCCGTCTGGCTTGGTGCCGTGGGCAAACCACGCTCGGGTAGCGATGCATGGCGGACGTCGAGAATGCGCGAGGTCTTGTCGGCGCGCTCGAGATAGCGGCCGGCTTGTGTGAAGAACCAGCCTTCGTTGCGTACCACCGTGGCGTCGGTGAGGCCTTGCAATAGCAGTGAACCATTTTTGATGGTGAGAAAAAAGTCGGACGGGCTTTCGTTCCAGAGTTCGCCCGCGCGCGGAGAATAGAGAAACAGGTAAAGACGATTCAACTCTTCCCATAATTCGGCCGTGATTTGATCGCGAACCATGCGGGCATTTTCCCGTCCCTGGGCAACCGATGACAGGATCGAGTTGGGATTTTCGCTCTGGAAAACGAGAAAGTCGGTCACGGTTTGTCCCGTTGTGCGGGGATGCAGGCGGCGGAAAAGCTCTTCATCGCCCGAGCTCTGCACGATGGGAATCCAATGCGCGTCGAGTCCGCGATCATCGAGACTGCGGAAATCGAGCAGCAATTGGAGGTTCACGTCGACGAGGCGCGCGATGCTTTCGGCGCGCTCAATGTAGCGACTCATCCAGTACAAGTTGTTGGCGACGCGGCTTAGCATGGGAGAAGAAATTCCAAACGCGAAAGGCCAAAGGTCAAAACATGACTGGGCCGAGAAGGTTTGGGTTGGGACTGTTTATCCATTCGGAAAGAAATGGCTTGGATTTTGAGCATTGAAAAGGGGCGTTTCTGCCGTCGCGACGGATCAATGATTGCCGTACAGTACCCAGGTTTCCTTACTGCCGCCTCCTTGCGAGGAGTTGACCACCAGCGAACCTTTGCGCAATGCGACGCGGGTTAGGCCGCCCGGAATGATGACCGTTTTCTCGCCATAAAGCACAAAGGGTCGCAGGTCGATGTGGCGGCCGGCAAAGCCTTCGCCTTCGCAATGCGTCGGATGACGCGAGAGCGAAATCATGGGCTGCCCGATGTAGTTGCGCGGGTCGGCGATGATGCGTTTGCGGAATTCGTCGCGCTCGGCGACGGTGGCTTGTGGTCCCATCAGCATTCCGTAACCGCCGGCTTCGTTCGCGGCTTTTATGACCAGTTTGTCGAGATTTTCGATCATGTACTGGCGGTCGGCGTCCTCGCTTGCGAGATAGGTCGGCACTTGTTTCAGCAACGGCTCTTGGTCGAGATAGTATTTGATGATGCGCGGGACGAAATAATACATCACCTTGTCGTCGGCCACGCCGGTGCCGATGGAATTGGCGAGCGAAACATTGCCGGCGCGATAAGCATTCACCAACCCCGGAACGCCGAGGGCTGAATCCTTGCGGAAGACCGTCGGGTCGAGAAAATCGTCATCGATGCGACGATAGATGACATGCACCGGACGAAGCCCCTTCGTTGTGCGCATGAAGACGTGTTGATCGCGCACCAAAAGATCCCGGCCCTCGACGATCTGGATGCCCATCTGCCGTGCGAGATAGGTGTGCTCGAAGTAAGCTGAGTTATACGCCCCGGGTGTGAGCAACACGACGTTGGGTTCGGCGATGTTCGGAGGTGCAACATAGCCGAGCATTTTTAGCAGCTCATTCGAATAATTTTCCACTGGTCGCACGCCGCCGGCTTCGAAAATTTCGGGGAAGGTCCGTTTGAGCGCCCGTCGGTTTTCCATGACGTAACTGACCCCGGAAGGGCAGCGGGCGTTGTCCTCAAGCACCAGGTACTCCCCCTTGTCGTCGCGAATAATATCGGTGCCGCAAATATGAATATAAATATCGCGGGGTACCTTTACGTTTACGAATTCACGCCGAAAATGTTTCGCGGACATCACATAGTGCGCCGGGATCGTCCCATCCTTGATGATGTTTTGCTCGTGGTAAATATCGTGCAGGAAAAGGTTGAGAGCCGTGATTCGCTGCACGAGTCCGGCCTCCAGTTTTTCCCACTCGTCCGCCGGAATAATGCGCGGCACGAGATCGAAGGGGAAAATGCGTTCGGCACCCTGGGAGTCACCGTAAACATTGAAAGTCACCCCTTGCCGGAGAAAAGCGAGGTCGACGGCACGGCGCTTGGCCTCAAATTCTTCCGGGCCGACCGTGCCAAAGTGCTTGAGGAAATGCCGGTAATGCGGGCGCACGGTTCCATCGGCTGCCATCATCTCGTCATAGAATGCCTCTGGCGCGTACTTCCGGAAGGCTTCGGGAACCAGGTCATTGGTGGCAGGACGTTTGGAAGATCGGGGGGTAGCCATGCGGTTAAATTGAAGTTACGGATAGCAGGCGCCATGCAAACCCTGAAATTTTCTTTATCGTCTCCTTGCCTGCGGGCGTTCTGGCGTTCAAATCAGGCCGTTTTTTGCCATTTGCCAAGCTCTCCGCCGTAGTTTTCATTCGTACCCTTCAATGCTCAGCTCACTCTTCCAGAAATTTTCCGGCCGTCATCATCGCAAGTATGTTGAGAAGTGCCGCCCGATCGTAGCGCGTATCAACGAGTTTGAACTGCAATACCAGCAGCTCACGGACGACCAACTCCGGGCCAAGACGGACGAGTTTAAAGCGCGAATCGCGCAGGGTGAGGCTCTCGATGCCATGTTGCCGGAGGCTTTCGCCGTCGCGAAGAACGCCGCCCGCCGTCTTTGCGGACGGACCGTCATGGTCTGTGATCATGAGCTCACGTGGGATATGGTCCATTTCGACGTCCAGCTGATCGGTGGCATCACCTTGCATGAGGGACGCATCGCCGAAATGGCGACGGGCGAAGGCAAAACCCTCGTCGCGACGCTGCCGCTTTATCTCAACGCATTGACGGGTCGAAATTCGCAGTTGGTCACGGTTAACGATTACCTCGCGCGCCGTGACTCGGAATGGATGGGACATCTCTATAGCTTTCTCGGCATCACGGTTGGTTGCATTCAACAGCAAATGGATTCCGAGGTTCGCCGCGAAATGTACAACCGCGATATCACCTACGGCACGGCCTCGGAATTCGGTTTCGATTACCTGCGCGACAACGGCATGGCCAGGCGCAAGGAAGAGCAAGTGCAGCGCGACCACTTCTTCTGCATCGTGGACGAGATCGACTCCATCCTCGTGGACGAGGCGCGCACTCCGCTCATCATTTCCGGTCCGGCCCCGATCGAGCGCGAACAGCCTTTCACCCGCCTCAAACCTGGTGTCGCGTCGCTGGTCAACGATCAGCTCCGCTTGGTCAACCACCTCGTCAAGGAGGCGAGCGACCTGCTCGAAAAGCCGAACGTGACTGCCGAGGAAAAACAGTCGGCGGCGATGAAGATGCTTCAGGTCAAGCTGGGCATGCCCAAAAACAAACTGCTGCTTCGACTCCAGGAAACTCCGGAATGGCGCAAGCTGCTCGACAAGACGGATGTCGAGATGCACAGCGATTTTAACAAGGACGAACTCTTCAAGTTCAAGGAAGAACTCTACTTCGTGATTGATGAGAAAAATCATCAGGCCGATCTCAGCGAAAAGGGTCGCATGACGTTGCGCCCGACCGAGCCGGATGCGTTCGTGATGCCGGATTTGGCCAACATCTTTATCGATATCGAAAAAGATACGGGGCTCACCCCCGAGCAAAAGGATCAGGCCAAGCGCGAAGCCCAGTCGCACTACGAGGTGATTTCTGAGGATATTCACGCCCTGTCGCAGCTCCTTCGCGCCTACGCGTTGTATGAACGCGACGTCGAATATGTCGTGCAGGATGGCAAGGTCGTGATCGTCGACGAGAACACGGGCCGCATCATGTCGGGTCGCCGTTGGTCGGACGGGTTGCACCAAGCCGTCGAGGCCAAGGAAAACGTCAATATCGAGCGCGAGACGCGCACGTACGCGACGGTGACGATCCAGAATTATTTCCGCATGTACGAGAAGTTGGCGGGCATGACCGGCACCGCCGAAACGGAAGCGACGGAGTTCAACGAAATCTACAAACTCTCCGTCACGCAGATTCCGACGAACAAGCCCTGTATTCGCATCGACCGGAACGATTCCATCTTCAAAACCCGCCGCGATAAATACAACGCGGTGGTCAAGCAGGTGCAGGAAGCGCAACAACGCGGCCAACCCGTGCTCGTGGGTACTGTGACGGTTGAACAGTCCGAGGTTCTGAGCCGGATGCTGAAACGCGCGGGCGTCATTCACACCGTGCTCAACGCCAAGTTTCACCAACAGGAAGCCGAGATCGTTATTCGAGCCGGCCATCGTGGATCGGTGACGATCGCCACGAACATGGCGGGTCGTGGTACCGACATCAAACTCGGCGAGGGCGTCCGCGAGATCGGCGGTTTGTTCGTGGTGGGCACCGAGCGGCACGAATCCCGCCGCGTCGACCGGCAGTTGCGCGGCCGGTGCTCCCGTCAGGGCGATCCGGGTACGACCAAGTTTTTCCTGTCGCTCGAAGACGATCTGATGCGCTTGTTCCTGCAGGGCAATCTGGCTTCCCGCATCATGGAGGGCGCGATGGCCGAGGGTGAGGAGTTGGAGCACTCACTGCTGAATCGTTCGATTGAATCCGCGCAGAAGAAAGTCGAGCAGCAGAATTTCTCCATCCGCAAACGACTGCTGCAATATGACGACGTGCTCAACAAACAGCGCGAAGTCATCTACGGTATTCGCAACAGCGCGCTGCATGACGAACGGCCGAAGGGTATTATCTTCGAGATGATCGAGGAAGAACTCGCGAGTCGGCTGGAGATTGCAGGCTTCGGCGAGAAGGGAGGTACCAGCGCGTCGAGGATCGAAAGCCTTGTCGGCTGGTTGAATTCCCATTTCCCAGTCAGTGCTAAGGTCGATGAACTGGCTCATCGCAAGGATTTCGACGAGGTCCTCAAGGAATTGGTCGAACGCATTCGGAAAGCCTACGCCTTAAAGGAGTCCGTCGAAGATCAGGCGGCATTGGGCGGTCTTGAACGGCACATTGTGATCAATGCAATCGATCATCATTGGCAGGAACATCTCACGGAAATGGAAGAGCTCCGTCGTTCCATCGGCCTTCGCAGTTATGGCCAGAAGGACCCGCTCACTGAATACAAGAGCGAGGGCTTCCGGTTCTTCGAGGAACTGATGAATAATGTGCGTTTGCAGATTTGCACGAGTCTCTTCCGTTCAGCGACCAATCGCGACGCCTTCGAAAATCTTTTCGCGATTCTCTCTCGCTCGGCCCAGTTGCAAGGACCGGCGGCAGCGCCCACTGCGCTCGCTTCGGCCACCCAATCACAGTCCGTATCGGGTTCGACCGAGTCCGCTGCTCCCGCCGAACCGGAGGTAAAACTTCCGACCATCACGATCCGGCGCGAAACACCGAAGGTCGGACGGAACGATCCGTGCCCGTGTGGCAGCGGGAAAAAATACAAGAATTGCCACGGCGCAGTTTGAGTCGTGGCTGCTTCTTTTGCAGGGATCACTTTATTGGAGGTTCTGGAATTTCCGGAACTCCGGCGGCATGTCCGCTGGACCCGATCTTAAACTGCCTGCGGTAAAATGCCCGATACGAAAGTAATCTCCGCGGTCGATCCTTACGAGCCGAAGCTGACGCTTTGGCAAAAGCACCCGCAGTTGGGGTGGGCGCTTGCGACATTTGCGCTGACCGTGGTGCTCACGTGCGCGGCTTTTCCGCCGTACAACGTCGGCGAGGCGGCGTACGTTTTCGCAGTGCCGATGTTGCTTTGGGCCTATCGCCGGCCACCGTTCAAGATCTTCGCCTGGACGCTGCTCGGAGCGCAGGCGGTAGCTTGGACGATTCTACTGAGTTGGTTGTATCATGTCACTTGGGTCGGGCTTTTTCTATTGGGACCGTTCGTCGGCGTGATCATCGGCGCGTGGTATCTTGCGGCGTGGTGGACGATACCGCGCACGACGGGCCATCTTTCGATGGTGAGAATCCTTATTCTACTCGGACTCGCGGCTGGGTGGGTGTTGCTCGAATGGGTTCGCAGTACGCTTTTCGGCGGCTTTCCGTGGTTGCCGCTCGCAGCCAGCCAGTGGCAGCGCCCATTGATTTTGCAAAGCGCCTCTTATGCGGGCGCTTGGTCCGTGTCGTTCATTCTCATTTTCTTCAATCTCGGCGCCGCCGCGTATGCGCACCGGATTTTCTTCGAAGGCGTAACCGGCCTGCGCAAACGCAGTCCGGAGTTTTCGATCGCGTTGATTTTGCTCATGGCCGGGGCGTTCCCGTTTTTGAGCGATTTTCTCCATCAACAAAGCGGTCGGCTCGCGCGAATTTCCCTCATTCAGCCCTACATTCCGCAGGAGGAAAAGTGGGACACGAAGCGATCACTCGACGTACTTCGCACGATTGAAAAAGTCACGTGGGCGACTACGCGCAAAGGGAATCCGGATTTCGTCATGTGGCCCGAAGCGGTCGTGCCTTGGACTCTCAATCGTGACGCCAACGTCGCGCCATGGCTGGATTCAGTGGCAAAAACGATCGGGAAACCCGTTCTGCTCGGGACCGTTTATACCGACGGTCCGGATGGACCGGCGCAATCGTGGTACAACGGCGCCACGGTGGTGGATCCGGTGGCGGGTGTATCGCCCGCGCTATATGCCAAACGCAAACTGGTGCCGTTCGGAGAATATATTCCCCTGCGCCTCATTTTCGGATGGCTGGACAAAATCGTGCCGATTGGCGGCGACTTTCAACGGGGGACGGATTCCACGCCGCTGATCGTGTCGTTCGGCGCGAAGCAGCTTTCGGCGGGAATTTTGATTTGTTACGAGGATGTTTTTTCCGAGCTGGCGCGCGATAGTGCCCGGTCCGGTGCGGATTTTCTGGCGGTCCTGACGAACAACGCATGGTACGGCGAGGGTGGTGCGGCCTACCAGCACGCGACCCATTCCGTGTTGCGGGCGGTCGAGACCAGACGCCCGGTGATTCGCTGCGGCAACGATGGCTGGAGTGGATGGATCGATGAATACGGCAATACCCGCGTCACCCTGGAGAACGACAACGACAGCATTTATTTTCGGGGCGGGCAGACCATCACCGTGACGCGCGACCTTCGCTGGCGAGGCCGGCAGAGTTTTTATACCCAGCACGGCGACTGGTTCCTGATCGTGTGCGTACTTTTGACCGTCGTGGCCTATTACGCCGCGTTGATCTTGCGTCCGGCGGCCTTGCGACCGACTGGCGAAGCTCCGTTTTAATCCGTTTGGCCGGGGTTGAGAATCCTTGCGATCGCGAGGTGAAATTCCCGTAAGGCAAAAGGTTTTGAGAGACAGGTAAGGGAATGTTTTTGCAGAAACTCCTGGAAGTTTCCCTTGATCACGTCGCCGGTCATGAAAAGAATGCGGTTCGCGGATTTCGGGTTATTTTGAAGCAATTCTTGGAAAAGATTAATTCCGCTCAGTCCGGGCATCTTCCAGTCACAGACGATCACGTCGTAGGGATTGCGCTCAATGAGCCCCAGCGCTTCCACGCCGCTGAGGGCCGTTTCGACTTTGTGCCCTTCCGCTTTCAAGACTTCTTCCACTAAATGAAGAATGGATTCTTCATCGTCGACGACTAGAACCCGTAACGGACGCGTTTTCGGCTGAAGCGGTGCCGCCGTTTTCGTGCGGAGATCTATCACGATTGCGTCGGATTCCGCGATGGGTAATTCAAGGATGAATTCCGTCCCATTTCCGGGCTGGCTTTCCGCCCGGATGCTTCCTCGATGTTCCTGTATGATGCCGTAGGAAAGACTGAGTCCCAGGCCGGTGCCTTTGCCTTGTGGCTTCGTGGTGAAAAACGGATCGAAAATCCGGGTAAGATTTTCGGAGCTTATTCCGGGACCGTTGTCTTTAATCCGGAGCCACACTTTCTTATCTGTGCATCCGGTGCTTAGTGTGATCTGGCCATCGCGCCGGTAGGTTTCAAGGGCTTGGCGTGCATTGCTGAGAATATTGAGCACCACTTGCTGTAATTGATGAGCATCGCCCAAAATGGTGGGCAACTCGGGACGGTATTCCTTTTGCAGCGTAATATTGCTCGTGCGCAGGTCATAACCGATGATGTCGATCACGGCATCGGCGAGGTCGTTCACCTGCACGGGTTTTCGTTCGGGTTCATGTTGCCGGGAAAAGCCCAGCAGGCTGTTCACGATTTTGTGGCAGCGACTCGCACTCTTGGAGATGCGGTCCACGTATTCCTTGTATTTGGGATCGAGGTCGGTGTGGTTCAGCAGGTCCGAAAATCCGATTACCGAGGTGAGCGGATTATTTAATTCATGGGCAACGCCGGCCACAAATTGGCCTACGGCGGAAAGTTTTTCGCTTTGAATAAGCTGGGACTGGGCGGTCTTGAGGGAGCCGACGGCCTTCTCCAAATCGGCCCGTGAGGCCTGGAGATTATCCGTCATCCCATTAAACGCCACGGCGACGGCGCCGCACTCATCGTTGGAAAAACTCGTGATGCGCCGGGTGAAATCGCCGCGTCCAACAGCCTCGGCGTTTTCGCGCAACTCCACGAGTGGCTGCGTGATTCGCCGGATCATTAGCCAAACCAAAAATCCACTCAGGATAATGCCGGTCAGGCTGACTTCCAGCAGGGTGGTGCGGGTTTGTTGCTGTTCCCGGAGTCGTTTTTCGTAGGAGGAAAGCAGTACATAACGAAAACCCTGGTTGCTCCCGTGCGCCGTGTACTTGTCCGTGAGCGCAAGATAGTGCTCACCTTGCGCTGCCACTGATACCGTTCGGCGTATTTCTCCGCCCACGATGCTGTGGAGCAACGCGTCGGACAATTCCGGTTGGTGGATGGTGGCGACGGTGACGGCTTCCCCAGAAACGAGAAAAATATCAGCTCCCGTGATCGATTTCAGTTCCTGCAACGTGCCCTCCCCGATTCGGATCGCAGCCGTCAGCGCCCCGACGAGGGAACCGCTTTCCGGGTCGAGCACTGGCACGGAAACGATCAAATAGATCCGACCGTGCACGTCGATGGCACCATGGGTCGCCTCGCCTTGCAGAGCGGAATTTGTGACCAAAGCCGCATCCCGGCCAAATTCGCCGGGCTCAAGAAAAGAACTCCGCCGCGCCACCACGGGCTCGGCCGACGCGTCCGCCGTTAAAAGCAGGGCCTCGCAATCTTCCCCATAAGACTCGAGTCGATCGTTGAGGAACCGCCTGACGGTTTCCCGGGCCGAGGGATTTTTTTCCGCCACCAGACGTGCGAGGGAGCGATAGCTTGATTCGTTGACGGCATTGCGGAATTGGGAGACCCGATCACGACCGCGCAGCTCCAACAATTGTTCAAAAACCGTATCGGCGGTTCCGAGCGTTTGACGCGCTTCATCCTGCACCTGCCGGTTGAGCGCGCGGTCCACGATCCAGAAAGTAATGGCCGGCAGCAACACGAGTGCGGCCAGCACGGGAACCAGAACCTTGGTCTGAAAGCTAAACGGCAGCTGGTGCCGGGATTGAGTCATTCGGGAAGGCTTAGTATTTGGGCAGCGTTGTCAGGCCAAGGGTAAGATCTATCTGAACTTCTCCTTCGGCCGGCACCGTCACTTCCTTGGTAAGACCGGGGAGTCGCTCGTGCCAGGCTCGTAGCTTGTAGGTTCCGGCGGGAATATTTTTGATAACAAAGCGCTGGTTGGCCTCGACCTTGGCGAAAAAAGAATTGGGTAAAACCAGAATGATGCAGTGCATCTGGCTGTGGATTGAACAAAATACATCCACGCGACCGACCTTGTCGAAAGTCAGCACAGGTACCTTCTCCTGATGGTACAGGCCAAGATCGAACTGCTTGGCGTCGGACATCGAAAAGACGTTGTGATAAATTTCGTCCTCGTTCGGCCATTTGACGCTGGTTCCCACTGCAATCGGCAAAACGTGCGGCTCAAACAGCGCGTTCCGCTGCGTGGTAACGGCCGCAGTATGGCTGGCGGGCGCAGGGCTCGCCAAGGGCTCATCGATGTAGATCACGAAATCCGACAGGCGATCATAGTCCACTTTCTCGGCAAACTTGTAGCGCCGGCTCTGATAACCGCCCGCTCCCGACGCATCTCCCGCTTCCGTATCCGCGCCTTGTGCTCGCACGATACCGGTGATCGTGCCGGCCGACAGGCGCGCAAAGGAGATCGACAAAAAGACCAGTAGCGCGCGGACGAGAGACATGGCTAAAATTTCAGGCCAAGTTCGGTGGCAAGGGTGTCTGCATCACCTCGCGGCGCGCCTCCGACCAAATGCCCCGATTCCCAGCTGTATTCCAATTTCCAGATAAGGGAGAGGTCGAATTGGTAACCCAACCCCGCGCTAAACCGGTTGAGATCTGTCGTTCGTGGTTCGAAACGATTGTAGAAATACTCTCCGGCATTGCCCAATCCAACGATCGGGTATCCCTTGTCCGCACGAATTTTGCTGTAGCGGGTGGCACCGTAAAGCTTGCGGGTCAATTGTTGCATGAGCTCAAAGCTATAAAATGTTAAGTGTCTTGAATCGTCGGAAGCGCTGCTGTCGTCATCGAACCGTGCTTCACCTGCCGTGGCTTGGAAATGGCCTTTTTTCCAGCGACCGATCACGTCCAATTCGTACAAGGTCGCGGCGAAAGTACGGGTGGTGGCAGGGGTACCGAGGGCGCGGAAAAATCCGTTGCTAAACCAGATTTCCGAGAGCCCGTCGTTAACGGCGTCAAGTTTGCCGGTGTGATGCGCGCTCGCGCTGAGATGAAGAAAGTGGGTGGGATCGAAACCGAGTCGTACGGTCACCGATTTGTCCTTGTTGTAATCGTGCAGCGTTTTGTGGCCACCATTTTGCACGGCGAGATTGTACAGCACGTGGCCCAGTGTGCCATAGGCCTGCACACCTTCATCGATGCCCCAGATATCGGCCGCGGAATGGGTGATCAGCGGATTGGCCATGACATTGCGGTATTGATATTCCTCGCCGAAGGGGACGTTAAACCGGCCGGCGCGGAGATTGAGGGTGTAGTGGCGACCCGCGGTCAGTACGTCCTCCACGTCGGCGTATAATTCGCCGACATGAAAATATTCATCGGCTGCTTCACGGGTGGTGAGTTCCAAGCCCGTGAAAAAATAGACGTTTTTCCATACCGGTGCTTCGAAAAACAACCTCGCGTCATCGACTCGAAATTCGGCATTGGGAAAAGCTCCGTCGGGACCAGAGCTGAAAAAAACCAGTCCCGCTTCACCACTCACCCGAATCTCCCGTCCAGAATGTAGTACGGGCTGGTCGCCCCGGGCGGAAATTTCGGGGGCTTGTTCAGTGGGAGCTCTCTGAGGCGCAGGCTCGCCCGAGGGCTTGATTTGCAATCCGTCAAGTCTCCGACGGAGTTCATCGATCTGCCTTTGTTGTTTCTCAACCTGATCCTGGAGCGTCTGATTTTGAGTTTTGAGGACTTCAAACTCCTGGCTGGGAGCGTCAACTGCGCCAGCGTGAACCACGATTAGCGACAGGGCACCGCCAATGGTTAAAATACCTTGAAATAATTTTCGCAGGCAACGGGTCATCGACCGGGGATTTCCCCTCACGTTAAGTCGATGGGGTTCAGACTGCAAGAAATTCGATGCGGAAGATTTTGTATGATTTGCCGATCAGCGGTCCCTCATCTGCCGCTGGGTAACTACTTTCATAAGGCCTGCGGCCGCTATCGACGAATTCCTTAAGTGGGAACGCATTTGACCGATATTGCTTCCATGCAGTCGCTCATCTTAAAGCTCCGCACGCTTGTCCTATTAATAGGTTGCTTCGTTTTGCCCGCGCTAACCGTTAAGGCTGACGAGAAAACCGAACCCCCCGTCCCTGTCCGGACGGTTCAGCCCGATGTTCCATCGAGCTTCTCCCGTACCGGTGCCGTCGGTCTTGTCACCGTCAATTTTATCGTCGACGAGAAGGGTAACGTTCAAGAACCGAAGGTCGTGAAATCGACCCATCAGGAACTTGAGGAACCCGCGTTGGCGGCCGTCAAGAAATGGCGCTTTAAACCGGCGAAGAAAGACGGCGTGGCCGTCGCGGTTCACGTGACTATTCCAATCAAGTTCGACAACGAATAAGCCGGCGTCCCGTCTTTCCTGAAACCACCCTCCAATTAATTTTTATGTCCAAGGTTAGCATGACAGTCGGTAAAAAGATCACGTTCGGCTTCGTGGCCATCATCGGCCTCTTGGCCGTTATCGCGGGGGTGTCACGTTACGCCCTCAGCACTGCAGGAGAGCGTTTCCGGATGTTCTCAGTCAGCGCCGCTGAATCGCACACGGCGCTTTCGCTCGAAACCGCCATGACCGCGCTCAAGGCGGAGGTGAACGATTTTCTGGCAAGCGGCTCCGCCAAGAGCAGCGAAGCCTATCAAGCGGCGCACGCCAGCCTGCTCGAGGAAATCACTCTCGCGGAAAAAAATATCACCGAACCCGAGCGCGCGAAGCAGATCGCAGCCGCCAAGGATCTGTTGACCCGTTACCATCAGACTTTCCTTTCCCTCGTCGAAAACAATACGCAGCGCGCGCAAGTCGAGGACGCCGTGCTCACGCCGAAGGGGCTCGAAATCAAGGACAGTCTCCAGACTCTCATGGCCGACGCCAAAAAACAGGGCGACATGAATAGCGCCTTCCGCGTGGCCAATGCTCTGCGCTCATTTTTTGAATGTGGCACGCAGGTCGCCACTTTTCTGAAGACGTCCAAAAAGGAAGACGCCCAAGCCGCTCGGGACTCACTGCAATTTGTCTCAAAACAGATCGAATTGATCCAGAAAGATCAGGCGGAGTTGGAAAAGCTCGATGCGACGCTGAAGGACGAAAAGAAAAACGCTCGTCTCGTTTCCCTTGGCAAGGCGGCTGAAGACTATGGCGCGGGGATCGAGAGCATCGTCCAATCGAAGGGCAAGCGCGACGAATTGATCATCGATGGCATCAATCGCATCGCTCCTGAATTTACCGCCACGATCGCCCAATTGAGCAAAGCCCTCCACGACTCCCAGGATGAAATTGAGGCTGGCATCCGGGTCAGTCAGCAGCGCAACGAAATTCTTGTCCTCAGCATCACCATCGCCGGCATCGCGTTCGGTCTTGCCGCGGCGTGGATGGTGACTCGCGGAGTTACCCGCCCAATCCGCGACATCGCGTTGCATCTTGCCTCAGGTTCCGAGAAAACCAAAACCTCCGCCACGCAGGTGGCGCAGGCGGCCCTCACGATGGCCGACGGTGCCAGCCAGCAAGCCTCCGCTTTGGAGGAATCCAGCTCCGCTCTGCATGAGATGTCCAGCATGACGAGCCGCAATTCCGAAAACGCCCAGAACGCCAAGCGTCTGGCCCAGGAAGCGCGTCAAACGGCTGACGCCGGTGCACAGGATGTCGAGCAGATGAAGGCCTCGATGAGTGCCATTCAAGCGTCCAGCAGTGAAATTTCGAAGATCATCAAGACGATCGATGAGATCGCCTTCCAAACCAACATCCTTGCGCTCAACGCGGCCGTCGAAGCGGCCCGCGCCGGTGAAGCCGGACTTGGATTCGCCGTCGTCGCCGATGAAGTGCGCAGTCTTTCCCAACGTTGCGCGGCTGCCGCCCGTGAAACGAGTGATCGCATTTCGGACTCCACCGAAAAGAGCACGCAAGGCGCCCAGATGAGCGAGAAGGTTGCGACCAATCTTTCCGCCATCGTGGAACGCATCCGCCGTCTCGACGAAATGGTCGCGGAAATTGCGCAGGCTTCCCACGAACAGAGCAAAGGCATTTCACAGGTCAGCGAAGCGGTCAACGGCATCGATCGCATCACGCAGAGCAACGCCGCTCTTTCGCAGCAATCCGCCGCTTCCGCCGAAGAGCTCAAGACGCAGTCCGAGGAAGTTCGTCAAGAAGTCGCCATGCTGATGAGCTTGGTGGAAAACTCTGCCGGTTCTTCCGCCGCTCCCGAATCAGTTGCTGCGGCCGCCCCCGTCGCTGCCCACCGCATGCCGGTGACAATCGGAGGCAATGCGCGCAATCGGGTTGCTCGTCCGAATGCGCTTCCGCCCGCCGCGAAGGAACATAAACAAACCGCCCGCGCTCCGGCCAAGACCACAATAACCGCCGAGGATTTCTTCAACGATTCCGAAGCGAGCTGAGTCGACCACTTGATTTTTTAAAAACGAAACGCGACCCACGGGTCGCGTTTTTGTTTTCAGTGGTTGTTTTCAAACGCCCGCGGGCATGAAAAGCACGCACACCGCTTGCGGAACCTTGGCGGTGATGCCGGTGGGAGTGAGCATGCCGGAGTGGGCATCGACTTTGAAGACCGCGAGGTTGTTGGTATCACGATTGGCGCAGATCAACCAAGCGCCGTCCGGCGACAGGCAGAAATTACGCGGGTGGGCACCGCCGCAGGAAATGAGCTGAATCCGCGTCAATTTGCCGTTCGCTGGATCGCGCGCAAACACCGCGATGCTGTCATGGCCGCGATTGGAGCCGTAGACAAAGCGTCCGTTCGGATGAATGCGGATTTCCGCCGCCGTGTTCGTTCCCTTGAAATCATCGGGCAGCGTGGAAACGGATTGTTGCGCGGCGAGGTCGCCCGTCGCCGGATTGCACGAGTAATGCGTAATGGTGCCGCCCATCTCGTTGATCACATAAAAATCCTTCCCATCGGAGGTAAATTTGCTGTGGCGCGGGCCGGCTCCCGGCGCCGCGTCGAATTCTCCATCGGGGATCAGCTTTGAGGTCGCGTGATCGATTTTGAAACGCAGCACTTTGTCGCGACCGAGATCGCAGACGTATGCGAAACGATTGTCCGGTGAAAAAGTCACCGAATGTGTATGCGGTTTTTCCTGTCGCGTCTTGTTTGGCCCGAGTGGACCGGTGGAAGTCAGGAAACTCACTTTCGGATCGATTTTCCCATCTGCTTCGACCGGAAACGAAGTGATTTGTCCGGCACCATAACTGATCGCAACGAGCGTTCGTCCGGTGCCGTCGATACCGAGGTGAGCGAGCGAAGCGCCGCCCGTGGGTTGCGCGTTTAACGGCGTTAATTTGCCGGCAACGGGATCGATCTTGAAGGCCACGGCGGCTCCGCCGGGTGATCCGGTGAGCGGAGTGCTATCGCCGAGGGCGTAAAGAATTTTCCCATTGGGATTCAGCGAAAGAAAAGTGGGATTCGGGGTCTCGGCAGCGAGCAAGGGTTCGCTCAATGCTCCCGTCGTGGGATCGAATCGGACGGAATAAATGCCACGACTGGCTCCGTCATTGGGCGTATAGGTTCCGATAAAAACGAGTTGGCTGGCGGCGGACATGGTGGTGACGGCGATGAGGGTGGTGGAGAGAAGTGAGATGGTTTTCATGGCTGAAGTGCTTCCTTAAAATGGCGGCGGCACATGGCGACATAGCGATCGTTGCCGCCAATCTCCACTTGTGCGCCTTCGTGCATGGCCCGGCCGTCGGGACCGACGCGGAGGTTCATGGTGGCTTTCCGTCCGCAATGGCAAATCGTTTTGAGCTCGATCAGGTTGTCCGCGAGGGCAAGGAGTGCCGCGCTCCCCGGGAAAAGCTGCGCCTGAAAATCTGTGCGCAGCCCATAACACAGCACCGGTATGCCCAACCGGTCTGAAATATCCGTGAGCTGCTCGACTTGTGTGCGCGTGAGAAACTGCGCTTCGTCCACAAGGACGCAGGCCACCGGTTGGGCCGCGTGGGCTTCTTTGACGTGGAAAAAAACATCCTCAGTTGGCTGCAACGCCATGGCCTCGGCCTCAAGGCCGATCCGGGATTTGACGCGTCCGCCGCCGCCGCGCGTATCGACGGCCGGGATGAAGACGAGAGTGCGCATGCCGCGCTCGTGATAGTTGTAGCTCGCCTGGAGCAACACCGTCGATTTGCCGGCATTCATCGCCGAATAATAGAAGTAAACCTTCGACATCCGCCTCCAGCTAAAACCACCGAAACGAACCAGCGCAACAAAAAGCCCGTTGGTTTCCAAAAGGAAGGCACGTTGTCCCGAAAGCGCCGCTCAGTGCGGGGTAACTGGAGCCACGGCGACCCCGCCGTGGATTCACGGATTCCATCGCCGCTCATTCCCACCCGATCGGTCGTCCCTTATTTCGTTCCTCCAGCCATTTCATCAACGGCTGATAATATTCCATCATGGCACGCGTCGACAACTCCTCGCCCGTCGCATCCTTCAAGACCTTCCGCCAATCCTCGGTCGCGCCCTTTTCCATGATGCTTTTGAAGAACGCGCCGACTTCCTTGTTATCCGCATAATTGCAGCTTTGCGGTGGCTGATGCAAGATGTGTTTCGCGATGTAGTCGTTGAGTTGGTATTTAAACACCTGGGCGATGGCGTACGAATAATAATAACACGGCGTATCGTCGATATGGGTTTTCGTCGCGGGATCGCACCACTCTTCGCCGCGTTCGGTCGGCGGTTCGATGCCTTGGAACTCACGCACATATTTCCACCAACGGGCATTCCATTCATTCGCGGGAAGATCGCCCGCGTAGACATCCGCTTCCCAGTGCGTCATCGTCCCGGACGACCAGAAGATAAACGGAATGCCTTCTTCGAGGGCGTCGTTGAGCAGAAAAGCGGTAGTGTCGATTTTGAAATCGGGCGGAAGGATTCCGCCCGATTTGAGATACGGTGCCATGCCGGCGGCGAGCGCAGTAAGCTCACCGAAACCTTCGTGAAACGCGGGATTCGCCCCGGTCCGCAACAGCGGTGGGACATCATCACGCGTGTAGCTCATGAAATAATAAATATGGCCGAATTCGTGATGCGCGGTTTTGAACCACGCGGGAGTGCTTTCGATGCTCTGGAGAGAGCGGAGGTCGTTTTGCAGATCGACGTGCCACGCCGAGGCGTGCGTGTTCTTCTTCCGCGAACTTCCAGCGGGCACCGGATACAGATCGGATTTTGCCCAGAATGAATCCGGTAGTTTCGGGAAACCTAGTCCCACGTAAAATCGTTCGGCACTGTGCGCGATCCACTCCGGCGTGCGGTCCTTGAAGTAAGGGGTCAGGTCAGCGGACTCGACCAATCCGCCCCATTCCTGAGCCCAGCGATTGTTGATCCAATGAGCCGGGATCAATTTCGGCACGGGTTGATGGAATTTCTCGGCGAGCTTGTATTTCACCCACGTGTGCAATTGCAGATAGAGCGGACGCAACTCGCGCATAAACTCGTCATTGAGCGCGATCATTTCCTTCGTCGTCATGCCGTAGCCGGCAACTTGGAGGGCAAAGTAATCGGGATAATTCAATTCCCGCGCCACGCCATTGCGGAGATCGCGCAATTTGATCAGGCCCGGTTTAAGCGCCTTGCCGGATTCCTTGGACGCTTCCCAGACAGCCCGCCGCTCGGCGAGATCGGTGCTGGATTGAAGGAGGTCGTCGATGGTGTTCACCGCGATCGGTTTTCCGTGCAGCTTGAATTCAAAGCTGTTCAACGTGGACGATTGGGCGGTCTCTGCGTCGATGCGCGCCGCGACGAGCGCGGGATTGGTCATCGGTCCCTCCGCCGCGTTGAGCAGGACGTGTTCGAGTTCGCGCACGGTGAGATCGTTGAGGTCATTGCGTTTGAGCAAGAGCGCCTTCGCCTCGCTGATGATGGCCGGATTGCCATTGAATGCGGCGTAAGCCTTGCCCGCGACGACTGACACCGCGTCGTGCACTGGCGAGACATCGGTGAGCGCGTCCCACTGAGCCTCGCTGTTGACGCGGTACAACGCTTGGTAGCTTGCATTGACCAACGACAGAAATTGATCCGCATGTTCCTGTGTCGGATTTTGATCAGCGGCCGGTGTTGATGTCGCCGACAAAAGGAGCGTCGCAACAACTGCGCTCCGCAAAAAACAAATGGGGTTCATAGCGTATTTCTATTCCGACAAGCGCCATTGGCAAATGCGTAGCAACGGGCGTCCCTGCCCGTTGTTCAGGGTCGGATTCAAATTGAAACGGAGTCAGACTCACAGGCACGGAGGCCTGTGACTACGTGTGCCGCCGGCGTGATTGCCAGTAGCAACGGGCGTCCCTGTCCGTTGTTCAGCTAGCGAATGCAAATCGCACCGTCCGCGGATTCAGGGTCTGTGATTATGTATTTGGATAGAGCCATCCAGCGGACCCTTTGCCGACAATGAAGGTGCCTTGTTTCAGATGCGCCGCTTTTGGATTTTCGAAAATGTACTCGTCGAATTTTCGCAGTTCATTCTCGTCTCGTACAATTCGGTCAAAACTCTCTTCCTGCCAGAGACTGCCCGTAATGCCATTCTGCCGTTGTAGTTCGTGAGCGGTGTATGATTTCCAACTATGAGTGATGGAGGTGAGTGTCGTAGAACTTGTCGGTTGCACCAATGCATGAACATGATTTGGCATGACGACATATGCGCCGAGATTGTAGCGCATTCCATCAAAGTAACGCAGAGCCAAAGCGACAGTCATTGCGTGCGCGGGATCACTAAACGCGCAGCTGCCGTTTCCTGCGTCCAAATAGCGTTCGACCCAATCGAACGCGTCGGAACTGTTTAAGCGTCGCAATTCTTCGAAGCGTTCTCGCGCTTCGACTGGCAATGAGTCTGCGAGTCTGAAAGTGACGAAGTAGGTGGCGCCCGACTGTTGCCAATGCGGTAAAATCCGACGGCTTGCGCTAAATTCTTTCCGAGCGTCAAAGGGTTGAAACGCCGATTTCATTTCGGTTCGATAGTGAATGTGTGCTGGGTGAACCAGTAAAAACGAGCGACCGTGTTTTCAGTTGAGTAAATACGTGTGCGTTGAAACGGAGTCAGACTCACAGGCACGGAGGCCTGTGACTACGTGTGCCGCCGGCGTGATTGCCAGTAGCAACGGGCGTCCCTGCCCGTTGTTGTTATTGTAGCAACTGACAGCACCTGCGTCTAGCCGGTCAGGGGTTTTATCTCGTGTTCCGGTTCGACCGTGACGCCGATCTTCAGCCGGTGCGTTCCGCCGCCGCTGAATACGCCACGGGTCGGACTGAGGTCGGCATAGTCGCGTCCGCGCGCGACTACCAAGTGCCCGTCGCCGGTGAAACAGGTGTTGGTGGGATCGTAGTCCACCCAGCCGACTTCCGGCACAAACACCGACACCCACGCATGCATCGCGTCGGCCCCGCGCAATCGCGGACGGCCCGGCGGCGGATTCGTCAGCAGATAACCGCTGACGTACGCCGCGGGCAATCCGTGCTGGCGTACGCAGCTGAGAAACAGATGAGTGAAATCCTGGCAGACTCCGCGCTTCAATTCCAAGGCCCTCGCCAGCGGTGTGCTGATCGTCGTGGCCTTGGGATCGAAAACAAATATTTCGGAAAATCTTTTTCCGAGCGCCCCGATCCAATCGAGCAGAGGCATGGTTGCGGCGTCCAAGCCGTCCGCCAACGCGGCCGTTCCTGGCAACAAGGGCACGAGTGGCGTGGCGTGCAGGTATTGCTCCAGTTCAAATTGTCCCCGCCCGCCAATCAACCTCGCGATTTGCGGTCGAGCGGCGTCCAGCGGCCCCGTGATGCCCGGTAGCGGGCTCGCTTCGTTGCCACGCCGCACCGTGCTGCGACTGATGATGGAAAGTTCGCGGTGGGCTTCGCGGATGGAAAAGAAATGGCGCGTGTTGCCGAAATAATCAGTGCGCGCGACGAGATCCTGTGCCGGCGGCGAAATTTGCAGTTGGAAATCGAGGCATTCCTGCGCGGATTCGTTGCGCGGTTGCAATTGCAACATCTGCCACGCGGCCGTCGCTTGGCCAGCGTGCTGGTAGGTGGTCTCGTGGGTGATGCAATAAGTGATCATGGCCGTGCCGGGTCAGCTCGCGACCGCGTGCGAAAAATAAATCTGCGTGAGCCGGTCGCTCATTCCGGTCAGACCGGCGCGCAACTCCATAAACATGGCGTTCGCCTTGACCGCGTCGGACGCGAGCTCCTCCAATTTCGCCAGACGCACGTCGCTCAACATCCGGGAGGCAAGGCTGCGCAATGTGGCGACCGATTGCGGCGCCAGTTCCTCGGGCAATAGCGCGAGGTGGGTGTTGATGTGCTCGATCTGAAAGTGCAGTCCGCGGGGATTTTCCGGTGAATGAAACAGCCAGTCCAGCGCCGCCTCGGTGTTCAGCGATCCATGAAAAACGCTGCGGTAGGTCGAGAGGCAATCCGCGAGATGCAACACGGTTTGCAGGCGGAATTCCGTGGGCGCGCCGCCATCGTACGGATGCAACAAGCCGGCGAGTAGCGAGAGCAACTGCGTGCCTCGCTCGATCCTCCGACCAAGATCGAGGAACCGCCAAGTGGTGTCGCGCGGCATGCCCTCGGCCGTGAGTCCTTCAAACGCCGTGAGCTGTTGTTGCAACGCCGAGCAGGCTGCTCCGTCGAGCACCGCGGGCCGCCGCCTCATCTGCCGCAATATCTGCCATGCTTCGGGCGGCATGCGCACTTTCACTCGATCAAGCAACCCGCCGAGACTTTCGAGATTGGACGCGAGGCTCGATGCTTTGGTCCGGTCGCCAGCTATTTGCCGGAGCAACGCGGCCTGTTGCTCGAGCGTCGCCGTGGCGGGAACAGTGAAATCCTGGGCGAAAAGGACAAAGCGCAACGCGTCCGCCGACACGCCGGGATCGAGTGTCGCGATTTCGTCGCGGATCAACGGACTCATTTTTTCCAGCTTGCGCACGATCTGACTGCACCGTTCGAGATAACGCCCGAGCCAGAAAAAATTATCCGCCATGCTGCTCGGCGTCGCGGCGGGATGGCGCAAGGCCTCATTGATTCGCGCCGGTGGCAGCGACGGCGTCGACGCCACCGATTCCTCGTCGAGTACCCAGGTGTCCTTGCTGATGCTGCCTTGTTGCAACGACACGATCATGTCTTCGCCTTTCGGATTACAGCGGGTGAGGCCACCGGGCATCACCATGTAGTCGCCGTCTTTCCACGCGAGGAAGAACCGGGTGATGAAAGGCATCGGCCGCAAATGTCCTTCGTGCCAGCCGGGCGTGGTCCCGTGCAACACGCGTTCCTGTCCGCACCACGCCGAGGGTTGCGCGCGGATTTCGTCGGCGAGTTCCGCCCGCGCGGCCTTGCCCATGCGCGCGCCGTAACGGGGCGGCGCGGACGTGGGGCCGCGAAATACCGGTTTCACGACGAGGTCGTGCAAGTTTTCCAGAATGTGATTGAGCGGTCCCTCTTGTCCGCCCCACCACGTGCCGGCGCTGGGAAGCAATAATTCCTCGCCGAGAATATGGCGGCAGAGCGGTTGCAAAAAGGCGAGCAGCGCCGGCGTCTCAAGCGCGCGCCCCCCGAGCTGATTGGCGAGTGCAACCTGTCCGCCTTGCGCCGCCTGCACCAGGCCGGGTACGCCGAGCAGGGAATGCGGCGCCAGCTCCAGCGGATCGCAAAAATCGGAATCAACTCGGCGCACAAGCACATCGGTGCGTTTCAATCCGCCGACCGTCCGCAGAAATACCTGGCCGTCCCGCGTGATCAGATCTTCACCCTCAGCGAGCGTGTAACCGAGATAGCGCGAAAGGTAGGCCTGCTCGAAATAAGTTTCATTGGCCGGTCCCGGCGACAACAACGTGATGTTGGCGGATTCGGGATGGGCGGCCAGTGCTTCAAGGGACGCGCGGTAACCGTGGAAGAATTGATAGAGACGCTGGACGGGGGCGCGGTGAAAAATATCCGGCAGTGCCTGCCGAGTAATGATGCGGTTTTGCAGCGTGTAACCCAGACCCGATGGTGCATCGAGCCGGTCCTCGATTACCCACCATTTGCCATCGGGCGAGCGGGCGAGATCCACCGCGTAGCTGTGGAGAAATACGCTGTCGGGTTTTCCAAGCCCGGCGCACGCGCGCAGGAAATGCGGATTGGCCATCGCGAGTTTGGCCGGCAGGTGGCCTTCGCGCAGAAGTTTTTGCGGGCCGTAAAGGTCGACCAGTATTTCGTTGAGCAGGTGCGCGCGTTGGCGGAGGCCTCGCGTAATCTGTTTCCATTCCTCTGGACTGATCAACAGCGGCACGGCATCGAGCGGCCACGGCTGCGCGCCGGACTGGTCGCCCAGGTAGACGTTCATGCTTACGTCCTGTTCGAGAATCGCCCGGTGGCAGGCATCGGTTGCGGTCCGCAGTTTCGCCGCCGGATCGGGTCCGAGGTGTTCAAAAAAATCTGACCAAGGCCCACGCAGCCGTCCCGCCGCGTCGACACATTCGTCGTAACGGTTGCCCTTGC
Organism: Verrucomicrobiota bacterium; assembly: GCA_041691855.1. GTDB lineage: Bacteria > Verrucomicrobiota > Verrucomicrobiia > Opitutales > Opitutaceae > Lacunisphaera. Next base: position 44,371 of record JBEPTW010000004.1, read on the forward strand.
CAGCGTAGGCGAGGGGAGCCGAACGGGAAATAAAGGGCGAGGTGGACATGGTGTTCGGTGGAGAAAATTACGTGATTCGCGCCGGCGCTAGCAACGGCCATTTGCGATTCCGGCGTGGTCTTTCCGCGCCGTCGTCGCAGGCGTCCCGCCTGCTGTCTTCACGCGTGCCGCAAATCCAGCGTGAACGGCGATCCGGGTTGCGCGGCGGGTGGCAAATTTACCGGCACACCTGCCGGAGTGTGTCCGAACGGCACGAAACGCGAAAGCCGGCGGCTCTCCGCTTCGTACGAATTCACCGGGAAAGTTTCGTGGCTGAGTCCGCCGGGATGGGCCACGTAATAAGTGCAACCACCGAGCGAGCGTTGATTCCAAGTGTCCACGAGATCAAACGTCAGCGGTGCATGCACCCCGATCGTGGGCTGCAAACAATTCGGCGGTTGCCATGCGCGGTAACGCACGCCGGCCACCGCTTCGCCATTCGTGCCCGTGCCATGCATGGGCAAACGATGACCATTCACCGAGAGCGCAAAGCGGTCGCCGATGAGCCCGCTGGCTTTCACCTGCATGCGTTCGAGCGAACTGTCCACGTAGCGCACCGTGCCGCCTGCACTGCCTTCCTCGCCGAGCACGTGCCACGGTTCGAGCGCCGTGCGCAACTCGATCTGCACATCGCGCTGCGAAAAATCGCCGATGTGCGGGAAACGAAATTCAAAATGCGGCGCGAACCACTCGGCCTTGAAGGGATAGCCCGCGATCTGCAAATCCTGCATGACATCTGCGAAATCCGTCTGGCAAAAATGCGGCAGCATCCAGCGGTCGTGAATGTCAGTGCCCCAGCGCACGAGATCGTTCTTATACGGTTCGCGCCAGAATTTGCTGACGAGTCCGCGTAACAACAAATGTTGCGCCAGACTCATGCGCGCGTGCGGCGGCATTTCGAAGGCGCGCATTTCCACGAGACCGAGACGGCCGGTCGCGCTGCCGGGATCGTAGAGCTTGTCGATGCTGAACTCGGAACGGTGCGCGTTGCCGCTGGAATCGGTGAGAAGATTGCGGAACAACCGGTCCACGAGCCACGGCGGACAGGGATTTCCGCCGGAGGTCTGGCGGTCCATTTCCTTGAAGGCAATTTCCAGCTCGTACAGGCTGTCGTTACGCGCCTCGTCGATGCGCGGCGCCTGCGAAGTTGGTCCGATGAAAAGACCCGAGAAAAGATAACTAAGCGACGGATGATTCTGCCAGTACGCGAGGAGCGATCGCAATAAATCGGGCCGGCGCAACACGGGCGAATCGGCCGGTGTCTCACCGCCGATGAGAATGTGGTTGCCGCCGCCGGTGCCGGTATGGCGTCCGTCCACCATGAATTTTTCCGTGCCGAGGCGATTGAGGCGCGCTTCCTCGTACAACGTGGTGGTGCGATCCACGAGTTCATCCCACGTTTTGCTCGGGTGCATGTTAACCTCGATCACGCCGGGATCGGGTGTCACGGCGAGTTTGTTGATGCGTGGATCCTTCGGCGGCGTCTCGCCCTCGATGATGACGGGCACGCCCATGCTCGTGACGGCGGTTTCGATGCCGGCCACGAGATCGAGATAATCCTCGGCCGTAGTCGCCGGCGGCATAAAAATGTGGAGACGTCCATCGCGCGGTTGCACGCACAATGCGGTGCGAATGACATTCGCTGCGCTCTGCCCGGGCGCGAGCGGACGGTTGGGATCAAACTCCGGTGGGAGCTCGATTTTTTGCTTTCGCTCGCCGGGACCTTGACCGGCAAGTTGCGGCGAATCGCCCGTGCGCATGAAGCGCTGGCCGCTCGCCTCGGGGCTTGGACGATAGGGAAACTCTTTTGGCAGCTCACCGAATTTCTGCGAGGGATCCTGCGGCGTTGCCCAAGGATAATCTTTCTCCGCGACCCACGGAATCGAATCGATCGGCAGGCGCAGGCCCATCGGCGAATCACCGGGTGTCAGCCACATCGTTTCGTCGTCACGCAAAAACCACGAACCCGACATCCAGCCCTGTTGGTCGCCGTACGCCACGCGTTTGATGGGCAAAGCGAAACCAGCGGGCTCGCCGAGAGTTTCCTGGAAGAGTCGGGCAATGCGCGCGCGCTCCTGCTTGTCCTTGATGTTCGATTTTTCAGGAGAGACGTTCGACGGCAGCCGGCGTTCCTTCCACGCGTAATAAAAAATGTCCTCGTAGCCCGTCATCAGATGACTCGGGTCGGCCCCGATGGTGCGGGCGATGCGCGTCGCGAGCTCCTTCGCTTCCTTTGCGCCGTGGCCGTAATTTTTGGATTCGTCGGCGATTAGTCCGTCGTCCTTCCAGATCGGTATGCCGTCTTTGCGCCAATACGCGGCGAGCGCATAACGAGGCAACGGTTCGCCTGGATACCATTTGCCCTGACCATAATGTAGCAGCGACCCCGGCGCGAATTTCCCGCGCAGGCGCTTGATCAACTCGCCGGAAAGCGTGCGCTTCTTCTGCGACACCGCGGTGAAATTCCACTCGGGGCCGTTCGGGTCATCGACCGAAACAAAGGTTGGCTCGCCGCCCATGGTCAGGCGCACGTCGTTCTTCACTAGATCGGCATCGATCGCGTGACCGAGCGTGGCGATGTGTTGCCACTGTTCTTCCGTGTAAGGCTGGGTGACGCGCGGCGTTTCGGAAATACGCGTGACCGACATCTCGAAACCAAATTCCACCTCCGCCTCGTCCACGCCGCCGGAGATCGGCGCGGCACCCGATGGTTCCGGCGAGCAGGCGAGGGGAATGTGGCCTTCGCCGGCGAGTAGGCCCGACGTCGGATCAAGTCCGACCCAGCCGGCACCCGGCAGAAATACTTCGCACCAAGCGTGCAAGTCAGTGAAATCTTTTTCCGTGCCCGACGGACCGTCGAGCGACTTCACATCGGATTTTAATTGGATCAGGTAACCAGAGACGAAGCGCGCCGCGAGGCCGGCATGGCGCAGAGTGTTGACGAGGAGCCACGCGGAATCGCGGCACGAACCGCTGCCAAGCGTGAGCGTTTGCTCGGGCGTCTGGACGCCGGGTTCGAGACGAATGGTGTAGCCGACGAGTTGGTTGATGCGGCTGTTGAGCGCGACGAGGTAGTCGATCGAACGCTGCGGCTTGGTGTCGAGGGATGCCACCAACTCGGCGAACTTCGGTTTGCGCGGATGCTTGCGCAGGAAAGGCGCGAGTTCGACCGCGAGTTTCTTTTCGTAAGTGAACGGAAATTGCTCGGCGTAGGGTTCGAGAAAAAAATCGAACGGGTTGTAAACGGACATCTCCGCCACGAGGTCCACCGTTACGGAGAAATACTTGATCTTTTCCGATACCACCACGCGACCGAGGTAGTTGGAGTGGGGATCCTGCTGCCAGTTGAGAAAATGGTCCGTCGGCTCGATCTTAAGCGAGTAGCTCAGGATGGGGGTGCGACAATGCGCGGCCGGGCGCAACCGGACGACCTGCGGCCCCAGTGTGACGAGCCGGTCATACGTGTAGGAAGTCTTATGGTGAAGAGCAGCGTGGATGGCCATGGGGCGTGACCTAGTGGTTAGCAGGACTTGGGCCGGCCGGGCAGTCTATTCGTAAAAAGCACAGCCGGTGGAACGACCCCGCTCCGGACGCATTTTGCCGATTTACGGTCCAGACTGGTTCTCGCGAAGGGTTCGAAGGAAACGAAGGAGTGGCAATAGGTGGCGTCAGAGCACATCACGCGGCGACCGAAAAATCGCCGTCCCAGGTAGGTTGCGCGCTCGTCGCGCAACTTTCGGAACGCCGCATTTTTAATCTCACAACCACCGGAACGCCGAGCCCCAGCTCGGCTCTGGGATCGTCCGGCTGCGGCCCCGCCCAAGTTTGCCCGGAAAATGAAAAATACCGTCTCCGGTCATCTTCTCCGCTTGTCCACTCTAACCCGAACAACCGATCTAAAAGAATTCTCTCATGTACCCGTGCGTGGAGTTTGTTTGAGTTTGAGAAATCTCGATCCGAGCGGATTTTGAATTGATAACCGACGCGCCGGAAACCAATGTCATCCTGCCCCTCGCGCTCCGGTTAACCGGGCCCAACAAGCCGTACGCGAAAAGCACCGTCTGTTTTTTCGCCCGTCACGTGCTTTTCTTTTTGAGTCATGCGACTTGGGGCTTTTTTCCAAATTGAAATGATTAACTCGCCAACCGAAAACGAATTTTTGGTTTTGATCTACCGGCTGCCGTTGGCACATGCCTATTATCGCAACGAATGAAAACAAAGTCGCTCATCGCAGCATGTTTCGCCGGAACCGGAATTTATTTAATCATCACCGGTTCGATGACGGTCATCTTCTCAGTTTCGATGCTCTTCTCGGCCTATGATCCGGATAATGCGCGCATAGTATTGCTGGAGTGTCTCGCTCTATGTGTACCGTTTTTCGGCGGCGTTATTTTTCTGATCTTCGCGTCGAAGCTCGCATATGTCGTTTGTCGATTTGCAAAGACAGAAGAAGACTTCACCGCGATCATCAGTCCGGAAGTTGCCATTGTGGTTGCTTGTGTTGTCACCGGCCTGACGTTGGCGATCGGGCAGCTTCCAGAGTTTGTCCGCCTTGCGGCTCAGCAAGTTCTTGTCGCGGCGGATTCAGAGTACGCAAGGAACCATCCATACGAGGATTACCGAGTTGCGATCATTCGGCCTGGGCTATATTTGCTCGTTGCTGTCGTTGTTGTATGGAAAGCGAAACTTTTAGCGGGTTGGCTTGTTTCGAGGTATGAGCGATCCTAAACCACAGCAAGGGGAGGTGTAGCGGGAGCCACTACGAGGGTTGGGGGTCCGTTGCGTTTATGAACAAAAAATATCATGATGGATGTAATATCCGGACAACAGTGATTCCATGCTTAATGTCATCTCAATAGAAGGTCCGGTCGAGCTTTTGGACGGACAGCTCGTTCTCCAAATTCCCTTGGTAGCCGGCGGTGATAAGTTGGCGCCGTTTGCCAAAGGCATCGGTGAAGTTGATGGCGATTTCCTAAATGTCGTCGTTCAGCCGTGGCGAGCAGATAAATTGAGGATTAGTGCGGGAAGCTGGGTGGTGGTTGATAACTGCAATGGAAAATTCACGATCACACGTAGCGCCAAGAATGATGACATATAGGATGCGAACAAATTGCCGCGACTGACCCTCGCAATCCGGCGCGGCCGATCGCAGCGTTTGGCAGAAATAGCTCAGCTCACCCTCCACCCGCAAAACAATGACCAAAGTAAGCGTCCTTTAACAAAAAAGCCACATTGTCATGAAAACCATCGCAAAGGCAGTTCGTGGTGAGACGTTGGTAGAACGCGTGAGAGCCGCGTTCGAGGATGTTCCGAGCGTCAAAGAAAAGAAGATGTTTGGCAGCACTGCGTTCATGGTGAACGGCAAGATGTGCATGAGTGCGCGAGCGGAACGTATCATGTGCCGCGTTGATCCGGCGCTACACGACTTCTTGGTTAAAAGGAAGGGTTGCCGAACGGTCGTGATGGGCGGCCGGAAATATCTTGGCTATGTGTACGTCGATGCGGAAGCGGTGGGAACCAAGCGCGCCTTGAACTACTGGATCGGTCTCGCGGTGAAGTTTAACCAAGCGCAGAAAGTGAAAAACGAGCACGAGAAGTGAATTCGATTTCAAATCTCGCTGGCAAACATTTCCGGAAAGGTTCTCGCGAAGGGGGCGAAGGAAACGAAGGGATCAGCAGTGCCGGGCCTTCGTACCCTTTGAATCCTTCGCGAGAAAATATCCTGGGTTCCATGGACAGGAAATCGGGTTTGTGCTGCGATGCCGCGCTGAAGTTAAGGAACCGCAGCCTTCGCGTATGCCGGCCCGCTTTCACCGTAGGTTCCACACAGCCATAATATCACGCGATCAAGGCGCGGAATAGGGAATACGCACACCCGGCTCGGTGGGCTTAAAGTCTTTGGCGTTTCTTGTCACAAGCAGACAGCTATTTGTCCGGGCGGTTGCCCACACGATGGCATCGGGCAATCGCACGCGGAATTTCTTTCGGACCTGCACCGCCTCACTGGCGATTTCCACGGAAAGTGGATGGATTGTGAAGCTAGCAAGGAATTCTTTGCAGGCATTTTCTTCTTCCGGGGTTTCTGCACCGATCATGATTTCCATCCACGAAATTATGCTGATCTCGCGTTGAGAGTATCTTTCGATTTCCCGCTTTGCCTTGTCCGACCCTTGGAGGTAGTCGATGAGCACGTCACTATCGATAATCGCCCTCATCGATCACTCCATTCGGAACGCAGTTTGCCCACGAATTTTCGACTATCGATGCGCTTGTGTTTCCATAGCCCAAACCCCGCATCTTTGGTGCCGACCGCAGAGTTTGTGAGCAACTGATCGACCGCGCGGCGAACGGCTTCGGCCCGCGATATTTTCTGCTGCGCACAGAGTCGGGCCAGTGCGCCAAGTTTGTCATCGGGGATATCAATGATGGTTCTCATGACGTCATCATGTATCGTCATCATGCTATCGTCAAGCGAAGGAGGGACTGATTGTAAGGCATAAAATGCGTGGAGCGAGCCACGGGGAAAGCTAGTAACGGAAAGGAAGCCAACGTGGGGAGCATGTTGCTGGCGGTAAGATTGACGCAGCGATGCCTCCGGTTCATGTGCAAACTCGTCATCAGTCCGGACACCGGCAACGGGCAGCCCTAACGTGTACGTCGATGCGGAAGCGGTGGGAACCAAGCGCGCCTTAAACTACTGGATCGGCCTCGCGGTGAAGTTTAACCAGGCGCAGAAAGTGAAAAACGGGCGGGAGAAGAGAACTCGATTTCAAGACTCGCTGGCAAAAATTTCCGGAATGGTTCTCGCGAAGGATTCGATGGAAATTAAGGAATCAACAGTGCCGGACCTTCGTACCTGAATCCTTGCGAGAAAATTTAGTTCAGTTTCCGGCGTCACGGCGCACAACCTCGGCAAAACGACATTCTTACTCCGGCCAATAGGCTCGCTGGGTTTGAAAGGGTCCGGCCTTCGCGTCCTCTGCGCACTCCGCGTTAAATTCCGATCCGATTCAGAGCTGCGGTCATCACGCGTTCCTGCGGTCTGCTCCTTTTGTCGCCCGATCTGCACTCTTCTTCGGTTCGTTAAAAAATCGGGAAATTTAGCGGAGGTTTCACGGCGGACGTGGAAGCGCTTGGAATTGGCGATGTTGGCTGGCATCTATTCTTTGCTTATGAAAGAGTCAGCGTCGCCCCTTCCTTATGTTCCTCGATAAGATACCGCTCGTGTCGCCAAATTATTCGCGGCCGGCCAATAGTCTTCGCAGCCGGCTTGCCGTGGAGTTGGAACCGTTTTTGTCCGCGAAGGCGCTGCTCACGACGCTCCTGCTCGTCCTCGCTCCGGCGCTTTGTGTGTGGATGTATCTCGGCAGCGTCTGGGACCCGTACGGGAATCTGGCCCATCTCCCGGCGGCAGTAGTGAATCAGGATGTTCCGGTCGTGCAGGCGGGTCGCCAGATCAATTTGGGCGGCGATATTCTCGCCACTTTGGAAAAGGAAAAACCTTTCGCATTCGTTCGATATCCGACGCCTGACGCGGCCCGCGCGGCGGTGCAGGCGGGCAAGGCATTTTTTGCGCTGTTGATTCCGCCGGATTTCAGCCAGCGATCGGTGGCGGCGGAAAGTCCCGCGCAACTGGTGCTCTATGTTTCCGCTGACGGCAATTCCACCGCGTCGCTTTTGGGCCAGCGTTTCGGGAGTGATCTGGCTCATTCCTTGAATGAGCAATTAAATCGCGAACGGTGGACCACGTGGGCCGGGGAACCCGGCCAGGGAGGCGTTTCGACGCTGGGTAGTGGCCTCGCCGCCTTGCAGCTGGGGAGTAAACAATTGGCCGCGCACACTCGGCGAGTACACGCCGGAAGCATGGAATTACGGCAGGGGCTGCTTAAAAGCGTTCGCGATGCTCAGGATCTCAGGGAGAACGCAGACCAAGTCGTCGACAAATCGTTGCCCGTGATTGAAGGCATCAAGCAGGCCTCCGTGGCGATCAACAGTCTGCATGCAACTTTGCCGGAAAAAAGCGCGCTCGCGGCGCTCGCTCCGTTGAGTGAAAGCGTGGTGAAGACGTCGGCTGATTTGAAACAATCGCTCGAACAGGTGAAACCAGACATGGTTCAACTGGGCGCTGGTGTCACCCAGCTGCAAACCAGCACGGCCCGGGTGATTTTTGTGGGCGGACGATTGACCGCTGAGGCGGCTCGCGTGCATTCCGGCGTCACGGTTTTGGGGGCGGCGATTGAGAAAGGAAGCGAACAAGCCGGACAGCTCAACGACAGTGCGACCCAGCTCAACGCGGCGATTCCGCCGCTGGTCAGCGGATTCGCCGGCGTGGAAAAGGGTTTCATCCTGCTCGACCAGAAGATTCCGACGCCAGACAACCTCGATGGATTCAGCCACGCTGTGGCGAGGCTCCATGATAGCGATGATTCGGTGAAGGTGGGTTTGGACCGAACGACCCAACGGCTCGCGATCCTCGATGACAGCAACGGCAGTTTGGAAAAAGAGGCGACGGAATTGTCCGCCGGTTTGGCGGAAGCGGTGTCGCGATTCCAGGCGGATGCGAGTGGCAGTCGCGCTGGCCGCCTTGCCGCGCCAGTGGAAACCACGGTCGAGGCGATGGCGACACTGCCGCGGAACGGACCGGCGCTCGCGCCTTACTTTGCCGCGATTTTTCTCTGGATGGGGGCGGTGCTGCTGAATTTTATTTCCCAACTGCGGCAGCAGCCGAGTGCCAACCGGCGCGCGTGGCGGCTGACGCGCTGGTTGGTGAAGGTCGCGCCACTGCTCGTGCTGGGCGCGTTGCAGGCGACAGCGGTGATCATTGTGTTCCGGATGATGGGCCTCGGCCTCCCTAATTTGCTGCTGGCGTGGACGGTCGCAGTCATCGGTTCGGTCACGTTTGTGAGTGTGACGACGCTCTTCACGCTCGTGTTGGACAATTTTGGAAGATTGCTCGGCGTGCTGTTATTGGGGTTGCAACTCGCAGCGTCGGGCGGAGTTTATCCGATCGAACTGTCGTCAGCATTCTATCAAAACGTGCACGGCTGGCTGCCGCTGACTTTTTTGGTGCGCGCATTTCGAGCGACGATATTTTCGGCGACGGGCGGGCAGTGGTTTTCCCCGGCGCAAACGCTCGCGATTTTCGGGGTGATTTCCGCCGTGCTTGGTATTTTGCTGGCGCGATGGAAATATGTGGTGCGCGAAACCCGCAGTGTCGGTCCCGAGACTGATCGACACGGAGGAGAATGAAGCCGGCCGTATTTTATCTTTTGCTGGCGGGTGTGGGCTGCGTCGGATTTGCCTCAACCAGCCACGCCGCCAGTCCCTTCGCGAGCGGTGGAGGCGCGGGCGTCGTCGATAATTCTGTTTTTCCGCGCAGCGAAGAAAAGGCCGCAGCGCCCAAAGTCGCGGATGTCGCGACGGACACTGTCCAGCTCTACACGTACGAAATCGTGAATGCGTATCCGCACGATCGCGGCGCCTTCACGCAAGGGCTGGTGTACCTCGATGGATGTTTTTTGGAAAGCACCGGTCTGAATGGGGAATCTTCCTTGCGGAAAACAGATTTGAAAACAGGCACGGTGCTGAATGAGCAGAAAATTGCAGAGCAATATTTCGCGGAAGGACTGGCGCTCTTGGGCGGAAAGCTCTTTCAGCTCACCTGGCGCAATCAGAAAGCTTTCGTTTACGACCTCGGCGATTTCAAATTGGAGCGCGAATTCAATTACGCTGGTGAAGGGTGGGGACTCACGACGGACGGGGTTTCGTTGATCATGAGTGACGGCACGGATCAGATTCGATTCCTGGATCCAGCAACCTTTGCGGAAAAGAGGCGGATCACTGTGCAGATGCGTGGACGTCCCGTGGATCGGCTGAACGAACTAGAATATGTGAAAGGCGCGATTCTGGCCAATGTGTGGGAAACAAATAACGTCGTCCGGATCGATCCAGCGACCGGATGGGTCACAGCCGTGATCGATTTCAGCGGTCTGCTTTCTCCGCAGGATCGCGATGGAACTACCGATGTGCTGAATGGCATCGCGTACGACGTGGCTCGAGACCGCCTGTTCGTCACCGGCAAACGCTGGCCTGAAATTTTTGAAGTGCGCTTGAAGTTGAAGCATGAGGGGCGCGGGAATGAGGGTGATGGAGGCGTATGGGATGATCGATCAATTCGCGCTTTGGATTCGTCGGTGAAGTGATCGAACGGATTTTTGGATTTCGATTATGCGCCGAAACTCTGTTCGCGATCGTGGCGCGGCGAGCACGCCGCCTACGGATTTGAGAGAAGTTTTTTGGCTAATCGGGTCGCCTCAATTGCGCCAGTTCCTCCGTAGGTTGCGCGCTCGTCACGCAACTTCTGCGCGGGTTAGGATTGCTCCCGCAGGTGTGGTGTAGGCGGCATGCTCCCTCACCCCGCTTCCGACGAGCAGCGCGCAGACCAAAACCTGTGGGGCGCATTTAAGAAGAAAATCGTAGCACAGGCCTCCGGCCTGTGGGTTCGGCGAGGACCGATCCGACAGGCGGGACGCCTGTCGCTACACTACCAACCAACACCTGTAAGCGGAGTACCCCGCCCACAGGAACTTTTCGCGAGCGTGCGCGCACGTGGGTTTCGTTGATCTTATTGCACGACCTTGACGGGCTGCACGCGATCGCCGTCCTGGACGCGATCGCCGGGATAGAGAATCACTTCGTCGCTTTCCTTCAAACCATCGAGCACTTGCGTTTCGATTCCGCTGGAACGTCCGGGTTGGACGGCGGTGAGCATCGCCCGTCCGTCGCGCACGACATACGCGGACCAACTGGAACCGCGACGAAACAACGCCGACACCGGCACCTTCAGAGTCCTGTCGCTTTCCCACACGATCACGCGGGCTTCGACGCGGAAATTGTCCCCCAATGCGAGGCGCTCGGCCAGCGGCGTGGTGATGTCTGCGACGACATTCACGCGTTGTTCTTCCACGCCGAGCGCGGATATTTTGGTGAACGCGGCGGGTTCGACCAATCGCACGCGAGCATCGAGTGGCTTTGGTCCGCCCCATTGGTCGAGTTCGACCTTGGTGCCCGCCGTCAGGCCGGCGCCGTCGCGTGAGAGTAATTCGATCACGACTTCCAAGTCGGTGGGATCGCCCACGTCGAGGATCGGCGTGCCGGTGGTGATGGGGCCTTCGCTTTCCTGAAAAACGTGCAACACGCGCCCTGCCACCGGCGAATGCACCTCGACTGACGCTGGCACGGTCGGCGCCGACGGATCGGTGACGGCGAGTTCTGCCTCGGCGGCGTGCAATGCACCTTCGGCGACAACCACGTCGCTGGCGGCGGCGGTTTCACGCATTCGCGCGTTGTCGACGTCCTGCGGGGAAACCGTTTTGCCGGTAAACATCGTTTCCATACGCTGCAGTTCCTTGACCGCCAGATCGTGGGCGATGCGCGCTTTTTCAAGTGAGGCGGTGGCCGAGTCGCGGCGGGCTTCAGTGAGAGCACGAGTGCGGGAATCGAGCGGCGACGCCGCCATCGGTTCAATCACGGCCAGGACGGCGTCGGGAGTAATGGCCGCACCCGGTTTAAAGGCGACGCGTCGCAGCTGACCGGTGACGGGACTTGAAACAGTGTAGCGCTGGCGGATACGGGTTTTTCCTTCCTCGCTCACGGTGGCGCGGAGCGGACCGACGATCGCGCGAGCGGTCTCCACCGTGGCGGGACGCGGTCGGAGGCCAAGCGCGAGAAGTACAATCACGGCGATGCCGATCAGGTACGGTAGCCAGCGAAAGGGTCGGGGTTTTTTGGTGGGAGCGACGGACATGAAAATGGATGGATTTTTTTTAACCACTAGTGGTCACTAATGAGGCGCTAATTTTTATTCGGGGGCTTTTAGCGCAGCGATGAGATCAATTTGGTTAAGTTGGCGCAGGACGAAGAGCGCGGAAAGCGTCGAGGCGATCATGACGATGACCACGGCGAAGGAATAGGTGTAAGTCGTGAACACGAGCGGGAGTCGGATGGTTTCGGTGTTGATCGAGTGCACCACGATTGTCGTCAACCCCGTGCCGAGTAGCAACCCGATCGGCACGGCGATACAGGCGAGAACCACGAGTTCGATGACGAGCACCGCACCGACTTCGCGCTGGGTCATGCCGATGACGCGCAACGTGGCGAGTTCGCGGGAACGCTCGGCGAGCGAAATGCGGGCGTTGTTGTAGATGACGCCGAACGCGACGATCACGGCGAAGGTCAGATAGATCGTCTGGATCAGCCCCATGCTGGCAGCGGTCGTTTCGCGGAAACTCTGGCGCATCGTTTCCTTAATGGCGACGGTGCTGACACGGGGAATTTCCTTCAACGCGGCGAGAAAATCCGCGCGACGCGACAGGTCGAGGCCGATGCTCGCGCCGGTGATCACGTCGCCTTCCTCCAAAAAACGGTTGATGGCGTGGATTTCCATGTAGGCGGCGATGCCGGTGAAATCTTCCGCTGTGGCGACCAACGGGAACGACTGGATGAGGCGACGTCCTTCCAGCGCTTCGATTACGACCGTGTCGCCGATTTCTGCGCCGAGGACTTGTGCGAGTTTTGCGGAGAGAATTACGCCGTTATCTGGTGGAGGGATTTCATGGCCTTTGCTGTCGACCGCGCGACTGTGCTGGCCGCCGGGTAGCAGGCTGCGCATCGCGATTTGGCGACTGCGGCCCTGAAAATGAATTCGCACGGCCGCGGATCGTGACGGCTCGATGCTGAGCACGGCGGGAAGTTGGGCGAGTTCGTTGATGATTCGCGCGGACGATGGTTCGACGAGACCGAGGTTGATATCCTGCCGCTGAACGACGTCCCATTGGAATTCGAGGACCTCGCGAATGCCGGCCTTGAACGTGTTGGGCAGAATCAGCAGCGCGGTGGCGAGGGCGAGTCCGGCGACGGTGAAGACGGCTTGCATCGGACGGCGCTCGAGGTTGCGCAGGGCGATGCGGAAGGAATGCGAAAGCAGTTTTTTCAACCCGAGCCGTTCGATGAACGAAGGACGGAAATTCGCGGGCGGTTCGGGGCGCATCGCTTCGGCCGGCGGTAGATTGGCCGCTTTGCGCACGGCGCTGATTACCCCGAGCGTGACGACGCTGAGGCCAACCGTCAGCGCGATGGCGACGGCCACCGGATCGAGCCGGAAGTGGAGATTAGGAAAACGAAAGAAGAGTTCATACATGATCACGAGCTTGTGCCCGAGAGCGATACCTCCGATCAGCCCGGTGAGCAGGCCGGCGGTCACCATCACAAACGCAAATTTCAAGTAATGGAAAACGATCTGTCGGTTGGTGAAGCCGAAGGCTTTCAGGATCGCGATCTGTTCCCGTTGAAGGGAGAGCAATCGGGAAAGCACGGCATTCGTCATGAACGCTGCGACGCCGAGGAAGACGGTCGGAAATCCAATGGAGAGCAGCGTCAGTACGCGGATCTCGTCGGAAACGCGGATGTGCGACGGATGATCCTTGCGCCCGAATGCGCCGAGTCCGCCATAGGGCAAAAGCAGGCGATCCAGTGCGGCGATGACGGGGCGCTCGTTTACTCCCGGCGCGAGCGTGAGTGAGACGTGATTGAATGCGCCATACAGATCCCACGCGGTGGCGACTTCCTTGTAGGGCAGCCAGAAAATTCCAAAAGTGCGGTTGTCTGGCAGCGCGGCGCCGGGGCGCGATTCGAAAATGTATTCGGGTGAGAGCACGATTCCGCTGATCCGAAACGTCTGGCGGCGGCCATTGAGCAGGACGGTGAGCGTGTCGCCGGGATCGAGGGAATTGGCCTTGGCGAAGGCTTCGCTGACGAGAATTTTGCCGCGCGAACCGGGCGGAAGCCAGCTCCCGCGACGCAGAAAAAGGCGGTTCAATTCGGATTCGCCAAAGTCAGGCAATGAGCGCACGAGACCGCTCGATGGTTCACTGATGCCCGGAAGATCGAGGGTGACGGGAACGGAGAGATCGGTTTGCGCCGTGGCGACGCCGGGAATTTCGCGGATGCGTTCGATCAGATAATTCGGCGCTCGTTTGAGCGCATCGAAAACGTCGGCGAAGTGATTCGTTTGATAATATTCCGAGCGGGTCGATTCGAGGGAGTAGATCAGGCTACGCGCCATGATCAGCATCGCTAGCCCGCACGCCATCACCAGCGAAACCGCCGCCGCCTGACCCGCGAGGCGGCGCAGGTCGCGGAATAGTTTGCGGTCGAGATAGGGAAGCACAGAGGGGAAAGGCTGAAACGCGGTGCGAAATGGGAGGGTCGTTTGGAATGATCGATCAGGCAGATTATACCGTCACCACTTCAGGGTCGCTGGCGCGGCACGGGTGGAGTTGCGGTGTTCCTGGTGGACCCGGCCATCGGAGAAATAGATCACGCGATCGGCCATGTCGGCCATGACCGCGTTGTGGGTGATAACCACCGTGAGTGTACCGAGCTGACGGTTGGCGCGTTCGA